>CAYLLY010000017.1:0-35562 GCA_964384595.1 uncultured Nitrospirales bacterium | reverse complement strand
ATTCGACCTCGGGTATCCCGTGGTTCAACCGGATCCCGTTCCTGGGCTGGCTCTTTAAAAACGAATCGGTCACGGTCCAGCAAACCGAATTGCTGGTCTTTGTCACGCCGACAATATTGAAAGAGTAGCCGCAAGTAGGGTACTGTCCCCCCATGCTGCGGTTTTTAAACGGGGGGGAATCTCACGGGAAGGGTCTCATCGCCGTCCTGGAAGGGGTCCCCTCCGGCCTGCCTCTGACCACCGACGATATCAATCGAGACCTTTCGAGGAGGCAAAAGGGCTACGGCCGTGGCGGCCGCATGCGGATTGAGCAGGATCACGTCGAATTTTGGTCCGGCGTCCGCAAGGGGAAAACTCTGGGCACGCCGATCACTCTGTACGTCGCAAATCGGGACTGGGAGAACTGGAAGGACATCATGGCGCCGGAGCCCGGCCCTCCGGTCACGGAAAAGGTAGTCACATGCCCTCGGCCGGGCCATGCCGATCTGGTCGGCGCGATCAAGTATAACCACCGTGATATCAGAAATGTTCTCGAGAAGGCCAGCGCCCGGGAAACCGCCATTCGTGTGGCGGTTGGAGGCGTTGCAAAGCGCCTTTTGCAGGAGTTCGGGATGCAGGTGTACAGTTATACCGTCGAGATCGGCGGGGTAAAGGCCTCCATGGAAGGGCTGGCCACGGAGCAGGCTTTCCGGCAGGCCGAAGAGTCTGAAGTGCGCTGCCCCGACGCGAACAGTTCGGCTCTCATGGTTGAGCGGATCCGTGAGGCCAAGCATAAGGGCGATACGCTCGGCGGAGTTTTTGAAGTGATTGTGACGAATCCTCCCCTCGGGCTCGGCAGTTACGCGCAATGGGACCGTCGCCTGACCGGCAGGCTTGCCATGGCGCTGATGAGCATCCAGGCCATGAAGGGGGTCGAAGTCGGCATGGGCTTCGAAGCCGCCAGACGGTTCGGCTCGGAAGTGCACGATGAAATTTTCTACGACAAAGCAACGGGGTTTATCCGTGGGACCAACAATGCCGGTGGGTTGGAAGGCGGCATAACGAACGGCCAACCGCTTGTATTGCGGACCGCCATGAAACCCATTGCTACGCTCTATTCTCCCAAGAAAAGCGTGGACATACTGACAAAAGAACCTCTTGAAGCTACCATCGAACGCTCCGACATCTGCACAGTTCCGGCGGCGGGCGTGGTGGGGGAAGCCGTCGTGGCGTATGAAATCGCCGCCGCCATGGTCGAAAAATTCGGAGGCGATACGCTAGCCGAGATGCGGCGGAATTACGACTCCTACCAGGCATACATCAAGCAGTTCTGACCCGGGTTTGCACGAGCTTCGGCGCATGTCGCATACGCCTTGCTGTACTCGATGAAGTCCGATTCCCCTATCCACCGTCGTTCTTTACCGCAGCCCGATCGGGTGCGTGTAGCCCTGGCTGATCGGGGATACGACATCCTCATCCAGGAAGGGCTGATTGACAGGGTCGGAGAACTACTGCTTCCCCTCACAGAAAGCGCTGATGCCGTTGTGGTCACGAACCCCGTGGTCAAGCGTTTCTACGGCTCCCGCCTGTTGCGTAGCCTCAAGGCCGCGGGGTTCCGGACGGCCGTCCTGTGTCTTCCTGACGGCGAGCGCACCAAGTCGCTGCAATGGGTGTCCGTCATACTTAATGAACTTGTCCGCCGCCGGTACGAGCGCAAAACTGTGCTCCTCGCCTTGGGGGGAGGGGTTATCGGGGACCTCGCCGGGTTCGCCGCTTCCGTCTATTTGCGCGGCATCCCTTTCGTACAACTACCGACGACCCTCGTTGCGCAAGTCGATTCCAGTATCGGCGGGAAGACGGGAGTCAACCATCCGCTCGGCAAGAACCTTATCGGATCGTTCTATCAGCCAAAACTGGTGCTGAGCGATCCCGATGTTCTTCGGACGCTGCCCACTCGTGAGTACCGTGCCGGGCTTGCGGAGGTCATCAAGTATGGGGTGATCGCCGACGCCAAGTTTTTCAAATTTCTGGAGACCGAGATGCACAGGATTCTGGATCTTGATCCGGCAGCAGTCCAGCACATCATCCGGACGTCCTCGGCCGTCAAGGCGACGGTTGTCGTCGATGATGAACGGGAAAGCGACCGAAGACGCATCCTGAACTTCGGACATACGGTAGGCCATGCCTTGGAAACGGTCGCGAAGTATCGCCGCTATAAGCACGGGGAAGCTGTCGCCATCGGCATGGTCGTTGCTGCGCGATTGGCCGCACATCTCGGCATGGCTGATACGCATGTCGCCGGACGCATCCGCGATCTTGTACGCAAGACCGGCCTCCCTGAGGCGCTCCCTGCGTATTCGACGTCGGCTCTCCTTCGCGCCATGCGGCAAGATAAAAAAGTCCAAGATCGGCGCATCCACTTCGTCTTGCCTGATCGCATCGGTCACGTGTCCGTGCAGGCCGTCGAGGAGCCCCACATTCGTCGAATTCTCGCAGTTCGGCGTTCTGGAACCTGATCCGCTCCTGTGCTATAGTCGCCTACCGCGAGGGGGCGTGGCCGGGATGAAGCAGAACAGTCGAGTGTCGGTCGCCGCTCTGCAGCATGCGCTTCGCGACAAGACGCGCGAAGCTGAGATTCTGCATAGGGTCAGCGAAACCGTCAGCGGAAATCTGGATCTCGATGCGGTCCTCCACGATATCGTCGAGATTGCCGTTGAGGTGACCAAGGCCGATTCTTGCCTTATTTATTTGCTGAATCCGCGTCGAGACGAGCTCATTCTCAGGGCATCCAAGAACCCTCATCCCAAACTGATCGGTCGCATCCGGCTGGGCCTGGGCGAGGGGATCACCGGATGGGTGGCCCAGCAGGGGAAGCACGTTGCGATCGCCAGCAATGCCAGCGACGATCCCCGCTTCAAGGTATTCCACAACCTTCCGGAAGATCGCCATCAGGCCTTCCTCTCCGTACCCATCATCGCCAAGCGCGAGGTGATCGGGGTCATCAACGTCCAGCACAAGCACCCTCACCGGTATCATCCGGGTGAGGTCGCGCTCATGACTACGATGGGGCGTCAGGTCGGCGGCGCGATCGAGACTGCCCGGCTCCATGCGGAAATCACCAAAAAGGCCAACCAGGTTGAAACCCTTTCCCAAGTCAGCGCGACGATTACATCCGGGCGCCTGCTGGAAGAAGTCCTGCACCTTTTGGTGACCATGACGGCCGAGATGATGGGGTCGGCCATCTGCTCGATCATGCTGTTGGACCAGGGGCGCGATGAGCTCCGCATCGTCGCGACCCAGAGCCTTAGCGAAAGCTATCGCAAAAAGCCGAACCTGAAGGTCGGGCAGAGTATCAGTGGTCGTGCGCTCAAGGACCGGCGACCCATCGCGGTGCTGGATGTGACCAAAGACCCCGGCTACATGTACCCGGATCTGGCGCGCAAGGAACGGCTCTGCTCGTTGCTGTCGGTGCCCATGCTGGTGAAAAACAAGCCGATCGGGGTCATCAACAGCTACACGGCGCACGAGCATTTGTTTACCACGGAGGAAATCAAAGTGCTGCAGGCAGTGGCCAACCAGGCGGCGATTACGATCGAGAATACGAGTCTAATGGAGAAGTCGTTTGAAATGCAGGAGGCGCTTGAGGTGCGTAAGCTGGTCGAACGCGCCAAGGGCCACCTCATGCGGAGCAGGCACATCACGGAGGAAGAAGCCTTTCGGATCATGCAGCGTCAGAGCATGGACACGCGGCGATCAATGCGAGAGATCGCGGAGGCCATCCTGCTGGCCGGGGAGCTCGACAAGCGGGTGGCCGGAAAATACCCTTGACATGCTGGAAACGGTTCTGTTATAAAAACGCCGTAGCACGATGATGTGCTAAGAGACGACGGCGTCTTTTCCTTTGGTAGTACGGGAGTGGTTGGCTCCTGCGCCATGACGGGAAAGACGCCGGTTTTATTTGTGGACGATGATGTCCTCTTGCTGTGCGCCCCCGTGGGTGCCTGCGGCAAGAGGACGTTTCTTTTTAGGGGTGCATGACGCGATGAGGTTGTTGCGGCTCGCTCTGGCCCAGGTCAACACGACCGTCGGCGATCTTGATGGAAATGCGGCGCTCGTGCTCCGTGGGATTTCCGCAGCTCGCGAGGCAGGCGCCGACTTGGTCGTGTTTCCCGAGCTGACGGTGACGGGGTACCCGCCGGAAGATCTTCTGTTGCGAACCCAGTTCATTGCCGACAACCTGACCGTCGTGAACCGGATCGCCCGGAAGGTGAACCGGGGGATCGCGGCCGTGGTGGGTTTTGCCGACCGCCGGGACGATGTGTATAACGCCGCGGCGTTCATATGCGACGGACGGGTCGTGGCTACACAGCACAAGACCTATCTTCCGAACTACGGGGTGTTCGATGAGAACCGCTATTTCCAGGCCGGTACTCGATCGACGACGGTCATGCTGAATGGCATTACCATCGGCTTCAACATCTGCGAGGACATCTGGTTCCCGGAAGGCCCGACTCGCGCGCAATCCCTGATCGGGGACGCGGAAGTGATCATCAACATCAGCGCGTCGCCTTACCACCGGGGCAAGCTCCGTTTTCGTGAGGACATGCTGGCCACACGCGCCATGGACAACCTGGTGGTGGTGGCGTACGCCAATCTGGTCGGGGGGCAGGACGAACTGGTGTTTGACGGGAACAGCCTGGTGGTGGATCAGAGCGGCGGCATTGTGGCGCGTGGCCGGGCATTCGAGGAGGATCTGGTGGTCACCGACGTGGATGTTGATGCCGTATCGCGCGCCCGCTTGCATGACACGCGCAGGCGTCGCGAGCGGCGCCTTCTCGAACGGAGGGGTGTGGCAGTCGACAAGGTTGTCATCTCCACACGCTACCGTCCTGCGCATCGCCGGCTGGCGCATGGTGGCACTCCCGCTGTGCCCTCTCCCTTGGAGGAAGTCTACCGTGCGCTGGTGCTGGGCATCGGCGATTATGCCGGAAAGAACGGCTTCCAGAAGGCGGTGCTGGGGTTGAGCGGGGGCATTGACTCGGCGCTGACCGCCGTCCTTGCCGTGGATGCATTAGGCGCGCGCAATGTCATCGGCGTGTTCATGTCGTCTCCCTATTCTTCCGCTGAGAGTCGGGAGGATGCCCGGGCCGTGGCTCGCCGCCTTGGGATCAGGCTTCATAGTTTGCCCATTACACCGCTTTTTCACGCCTACACCTCGCTGCTGGCGCCTGTTTTCAGGGGGCGGCCTCCGGACGTGACCGAGGAAAACCTGCAAGCGCGGATTCGCGGGAATCTTCTGATGGCGCTGTCCAACAAATACGGGTGGCTCGTCCTGACGACGGGGAACAAAAGCGAAATGAGCGTCGGATACGCGACTCTATACGGCGATATGGCCGGTGGATTCGCGGCCATCAAGGATGTGCCCAAGACGCTGGTGTACGAGCTCGCCCGGTGGCGGAACGGGCGCGAGGCCGATCCGCTGATCCCGAAGCGTGTTTTGACCCGGCCCCCGACGGCTGAGTTGCGCCCGAACCAGAAGGACCAGGATTCCCTGCCGCCGTACGAGGTTCTCGACCCCATCATCCGGGGATACGTGGAGGAGGATCAGGCAAAACCCGATCTGCTGGCCGCCGGATTCGACCGAAAGACGATCGAGAAAGTCATGATGCTGGTGGACCGCAGCGAATACAAGCGCCGCCAGTCGCCGCCGGGCGTCAAGATCACGCACCGGGCGCTGGGCAAGGATCGGCGGATGCCGATCACGAACCGCTATCGCAGCTATTGAGCGCAGTGCCTGCACGATGCCGTGTAGGGAGACAATGCAGTCGGGGGCGAATCAAAAGCAATCATCGATCTTGTATAGGCATAGGAGGCGACGCGCTATGAGACCATACGGATGCATCGTAATCGCGATTCTGTTCATCACCCTTGTCATGGCGGGGACGGCCTCGGCCACTCCGTCCACAACCTACTGGACTACCGCCACAACCGACGTTCAGCCCTTCAATGTCTGGCACATCGGTGTGGACAACTATTTCCGTCTGTCTCAGTCGGAAGAGGAGCTGCTCAACGGACAGGCAGGATCGTTCTCCACCGATGTGGGACTCACGGTAGGAGTCCTGCCGTTTGAAAAGCTGAACCTTGAGCTAGGGGTGGACCTTTTGCTGCCGGGCCGGTTGGTCCATCCCAGCCTTCGTTCCATCGGCAGCGAGTTCCTGTTTAACGCGAAGTTCGGGATCCCCGAAGGCGCGCTGGCGAGCTGGTCGCCGGCGTTCAATGTGGGCATCTTCAACGTTGGGACGAAAAAGGAAGTCACCGACATGGATATCATCGATGTCTTGGTCGGCAAAACCCTCGGCCCGTTTGGACGCATCCACGCAGGGTACTATTACGGGAATCCCGGCTCGGCGTTGATGCATGCCGGCGGCTGCAAGCTCGGGACGGACAGCGCGATATTTGCCTGTCCGGCCGGGAGCGACCCGAGGGGTAACCTCGGACAATTGGACAACGACGGCGCCCTGGTGGGGTACGACTTCGGGTTCTGGAAGGTCAAGGACAAGGAAGGGAACGAATACAACAAGTGGATATTCGCCGCCGACTACGCCAGCGGGAAAAACTTCATCGGCGGCGGGGGGTTCGGAATCTATCACTTCTTCAATAAGGACATCAGTCTCCTGACCGGGCCGGTCTGGTTCAACGACCACATCATCAACGGCCAGTGGAAGTGGACTGTCCAGCTGGATATCAACTATTGAGGAACGCTCCAGCGGTTTTGACATGGAACGAGTCCGGAGCGCAACCGGCCGCCCGACGACGTGCGGCCACCGCGCAGCGAGATCAACCACACAAGGGGGTGTGAGGCCATGAGAAGGCAGGCGAAACCTGGATACATACATGCGATCGGCGTGGGGGTCTGCATTGCGGTCATGTTCGCGGCTGGTATGGCCGCCGCCCAGGAGAGTACGCCGCCGCCGCCCGCGCCAGCTCCCACGGCGCCCGCGCCGAAGATTGACACCGGCGACACCGCCTGGGTGCTGGCCTCCTCCGCGCTGGTGATGGCCATGACGATGCCGGGGTTGGCGCTGTTCTATGGCGGCATGGTGCGGGGCAAGAACGTGCTGGGCACGATCACGCATTCGTTCATCATTTTGTGTCTGGTGAGTCTGATCTGGGTATTGTGGGGATACAGCCTGGCTTTCGGGCCCGATGTGGGAGGGGTTATCGGCAGCCTCGCATGGTTCGGCCTGAGCGGAGTGGGCGGCGAGCCTTCCACCTATGCACCCACTATTCCGCACCAGGTGTTCATGCTGTTCCAGCTCATGTTCGCGGCGATCACGCCCGCCCTGATCACCGGCGCGTTCGCGGAGCGGATGAAGTTCAGCGCACTGTTGCTGTTTTCGGCTCTCTGGGTAACCCTGATCTATTGTCCGTTGGCCCATTGGATCTGGGGACAGGGCTGGCTGGCCAAGATGGGAGCCATGGATTTCGCGGGCGGCGCGGTCGTCCACATCAGCTCGGGATGGGCGGCGCTGGCCTGCGCGCTTGTGATGGGGAGACGCCAGGGGTACGGCACGGCCCAACTGGTCCCGCATAACCTCCCCATGTCCTTGCTGGGTGCGGGGCTTCTCTGGTTCGGCTGGTTCGGGTTCAACGCCGGCAGCGCGCTGGGGGCGAGCGCGCTGGCCGCCTCGGCGTTCCTGGCCACGCACACGGCCGCTGCGGCGGGAGGGATGAGCTGGATGATGGCGGAGTGGCTGCACCGCGGCAAGCCCACTTCACTGGGCGTGGCCAGCGGGGTGATCGCGGGCCTGGCGACGGTCACTCCGGCGGCCGGCTTTGTGGGTCTCTTTGCCGCCTTTTTCATCGGCCTGGTGGCCGGCGCGGCCTGCTATGGAGCGGTTGTGTGGAAGGGGCGATTGGGCTATGATGATTCGCTGGACGTGGTCGGCATCCACGGGGTCGGAGGAATCATCGGCATCTTGGCGACGGGGCTGTTCGCGTCGAAGGTGATTAATGCTGCCGCGTCGGACGGGTTGTTTTTCGGGAACCCTGGACAGTTCGGCATCCAGCTCGTCACCGCAGGCGTGTCCGTCGTCTTTGCCTTCGTGGGAACGATGGTCCTCCTGAAACTGGTCGATTGGACGGTCGGGCTCCGGGTTGCGGCGGACGAAGAGGAAAGGGGCCTCGATCTCAGCCAGCACGAGGAGCAAGCCTATTCAAAATGAATAGTCTGGAAAGCTCACGAACGGCCTCGTCGATCGGGAATTTAAAGAAGGGAGCCGGCACGCATGAGAAAAATTGAGGCAATCATCAAACCGTTCAAGCTTGAGGAAGTCAAGGACGCGCTGACCGAACTGGGGGTCTACGGCATGACGGTTTCGGAAGTCCGGGGGTTCGGCCGCCAGAAGGGACACAAGGAAGCCTACCGGGGCACCGAGTACACGATCGAGTTCGTGCCCAAGACCAAGATCGAAGTCGTGGTCTCCGATGCCCTGTCCGACAAGGTGGTCGAGACGATCATCCGGACCGCCAAGACGGGGAGCATCGGAGACGGGAAGATTTTTGTGTCCAACCTTGAGGGAGTCGTGCGGATCCGAACCGGAGAGAGCGGAGACCGCGCGCTGTAGCGCTCATGATGGAATCAGTGCTCAGCCGTCCGGCCGGCAACCAATGGAGCCGGGACACTCTTGACGCCCGCCGGCACGCGATCGCGGGGGCGCACACGCGTGGTGCGACCGGCGTGGAGGTCGTGACGGCGCTGACCGACCTGACGGATGAGATCCTCAGGGAGTGCTATCACGCAAACCGTGGAGCCGCCGGGGAGTCCGACCCGTCCGGCGTCGCCCTCGTGGCCCTCGGTGGCTATGGGCGGCGCGAGCTGGCGCCGTACTCCGACATTGACCTCATGTTCCTCTATGCGCCTCCCCGCGAGCAGCAGGCCAGGGCCCTGTCCACGGCGATCCTGCACACGCTCTGGGACCTCGGGTTTCAGATCGGTCACAGCTTACGGACCATCGCGGATAGCCTGGAGATGGGCCGGGCGGATCTCACCGTGCGCACGGCCCTGATGGAGGCGCGGTGGCTGGCCGGGGACCGGGCGCTCTTCAGCGAGTTTACACAGGACTATCGTGTCAAAGTTTCCGGGAAAGGCGTGCAGGAATTCATCGCTCTAAAGCGTGAGGAACGGCGGCTGGAATACGGGCGGTTCGGCTCGACCAACTTCCTCCTCGAGCCGAATCTGAAGAAGGGAAGAGGCGGGTTGAGGGATCTGCATCTGCTCAAGTGGACGGCGTTGGCGCGATACGGCACGCCATCGTTCGAGGAACTCACGGCCGGCGGGTTGCTGAGCGCCGGGGACGCCACGGCTCTTGGGGAAGCCCAGGAGTTTCTCTGGCGGGTCCGGAACGACCTGCATTTTTATGCGTCTCGCGCCCAGGATATTTTGACTTTTGATGAACAGATCCGCATCGCCGGCCTGCGCGGGTTCAAGGACCTGCCGCATCTCCTGGCGGTCGAACAGTTCATGCAGCAGTACTACCGTCATTCGACGCGGATTTGCGATCTCACCGCGCGGTTCGTGTCACAGGCGATGCAACGAACGGCCTGGCAACGCCTTGCCGCCTGGCTGCCGGCGCGACGAATCGAGCGCGACTTCGCCCTGACGCGGGATGACATCACGGTGCCGCCTGAGCTTCGGGCCGACGCGCTGTCGGATAGCGGCCGAATCCTGCGGCTCTTTCATCTGGCCCAAATGTATGGCTTAAACGTGGCCGACGACCTCGTCCAGGAACTCCCCGAGCGCATCGCAGCGGTGCCTGACGCGGCATTTCGAAGCGACGTGGCGAGACGGTGGTTCCTCGCCATTCTGTCCGGCCCCGGGCGTGTTGCGGAAACCCTGGCCGCGATGCACCGCGTCTGCCTGCTGGAACGGATCATCCCGGCGTTCGGGACTGTCCGCGGCCTCATGCAGTTTAACGCTTACCACAAGTACACGGTGGACCAGCACAGCCTGCTGGCCGTCGGCCAGGCCGAGGATCTCGGCTCTGAAAAGGGCCTTGCAGGCCGGGTCTACCGCGAGATCAGGCGCAAGGACCTCCTTCATCTGGCTTTGCTGCTTCACGATGTGGGCAAGGGGCAGGAAGAGGATCACAGCCTGATCGGGGAGCGGATCGCTCTGGATGCGGCCAATCTCCTCGGCTTGGGAGAACACGAAACCCAGCTCCTGGTCTTTCTCGTCCGGCAGCATCTGTTGATGGCCAACACCGCACTCAGGCGGGACTCCTCCGACGAGAAAGTCGTGTTGCGGTTCGCCCGCCAGGTCGGCACGCCGGAGGCCCTGAAGATGCTGTTCGTGCTGACGGCGGCCGACATCTCGGCGGTCGGGCCGGGAGTCATGACTCCCTGGAAAGACACACTGTTGGGCGATCTCTTCCTGAAGACGCACAAGGAACTCGCCGGAGGCGAAGAAACCGAGACCGCATACGAGGGAGGCGCCCACGCCCAAGCGATCCGCCAGGCCGCGCTCTCCCGGCTGGAACCACGCTACCCATCGGCATGGCTCACCCGGCAATTGGAGGCATGGCCGGACCATTATCTCTTGGCCATGCCGGTCGAACGGCTCGTCACGCATTTGGAGTGGCTCGCCAAGCTTGCCGAGGCTCCCGTACTGGTGGACGCGCAATACGACCAGGCTCTGCGGACGACCGACTACACGGTGTACACCAACGACAGCCTGACGCCGGGCATTTTTTCAAAAATCGCCGGCGTCTTGGCGTCCAAGGGTGTGCAGATCCTGGATGCCCAGATCGTGACCCTGACCGACGGGGTGGTTGTGGACGTCTTCCGCGTGACGGATCCGGATTGCTCCGAGGACGTTCACGCCCGCCGGTTCAGGGACATCAGCGGCGCCATCGTCGGCGTCCTGGAAGGGCGTTACTCGGTGGAGGATCTCCTGCAGGAGGCCACCCGCTTCGGCCAGGCCCGCCAAGGCGTCCCCCTGCGCGAGCCGACGGTCGTCCAGGTGGACAACGAGACCTCGGATCGCTACACCATCATCGATGTGTTCGCCGATGACCGGCAGGGCTTGCTCTACGTCATCACAAGCGCGATTTTCGACTTCGGCCTGTCCGTCCATGCGGCCAGAATTTCGACCAAGCTGGACCAGGTTGTGGACGTCTTCTATGTCACGGATCGGACCGGCGGCAAGGTCGCCGATCTCGGCCGGTGCAGGCTGATCAGCGAAGAAATCACGGGCCGGATCGAAGGATTTTTAGGGAAAGCGCAGACGACGCGCCAGGTGGTGCATCGGGCCAGGACTCAGCGGAAATGATTCAGGCATAAATCTTAAAGGAGGGGGTTATGACTTCGAAGGAAGTACTCGAATTTGCAAAGAAAAATAAGGTCGTCATGGTCGACTTAAAGTTTGTGGATTTTCCGGGCACATGGCAGCACTTCACGATTCCGATAGAAGAATTGACGGAGTCGGTCTTTACCGAAGGCTCTGGATTCGACGGGTCGTCCATCCGGGGGTGGAAAGCAATTGACAACAGCGACATGATGGTCGTGCCTGATCCCGACACTGCCGTCATGGACCCGTTCACGAACGTTCCTACCCTAAGTATGGTCTGTAACGTTGTGGACCCTATCACTCGTGAGAATTACAGTCGGGATCCCCGCTACGTGGCCCAAAAGGCCGAGAAATACCTCAAGTCCACTAAAATCGGGGATGTCTCTTATTGGGGACCGGAAGCTGAATTCTTTATCTTCGACCACGCCCGTTACGATCAGAACAGCCATAGCGGGTACTACTTTATTGATTCCGACGAAGGCATTTGGAATTCGGGCAAGGAAGGGTCTAATTTAGGAAACAAGCCCCGGCACAAGGAAGGGTACTTCCCAGTTCCGCCCATGGATACCCAGCAGGACATCCGCAGTGAAATGGTGCTGGAAATGCAAAAGATGGGCATCATGGTCGAGAAGCAGCACCATGAGGTCGCAACCGCCGGCCAAGCCGAGATCGATATGCGATACGACACCCTCACGAATATGGCCGACAAGATGATGATGTACAAATACATCATCAAAAATGTGGCCAGACGCCACGGCAAGACCGTGACTCTCATGCCCAAGCCGCTGTTCCAGGACAACGGATCCGGCATGCATACCCATCAGAGCATCTGGAAAGAGGGGAAACCGCTGTTCGCCGGCAAGGAATATGCCGGAATCTCACAACTGTGCCTTTGGTACATCGGCGGGGTGCTCAAACATGCTCCGGCCCTGGCCGCGATCACCAACCCGACGACGAACTCGTACAAGCGGCTCACGCCGGGCTTCGAAGCGCCTGTGAATCTCGCCTATTCAAGCCGGAATCGCAGCGCGGGGATTCGCATCCCGATGTACGTCCCGAACCCGAAGGCCAAGCGCATTGAGGTCCGGTTCCCTGACCCGGCCACCAATCCCTACTATGCCTTTGCCGCTATGTTGATGGCCGGCTTGGACGGGATCGAGAACAAGATCGACCCCGGAGCGCCCATGGACAAAGACCTCTATGATCTCGAGCCGCATGAAGCGGCCAAGGTCAAGAAGATGCCGGGCAGTCTGGACGAATCGCTCCGCAACCTGGAAAAGGATCATGCCTTCCTCTTGAAGGGCAATGTTTTTACCCAGGATGTCATTGATACCTGGATTACCTACAAGCGTGAGAAAGAAGTGGATGCCGTGCGGATTCGGCCGCATCCCTATGAGTTCTTCCTCTATTACGATGTGTAAGTGAAGGAAACCGCTAGAAGCGAGCGGTAGCAACAGAGTTACCGAGATCCTCGGAAGCACGATGCCGTGCTTCCGAGGGGATGGCAGGGTCGGAGCGGACCCTGGCGTACGAAGTTCCTGGCAAGGGCGCCAGTCTGTATGGATTGGCGCCCTTTTTTATTCGACCGAACGCAGGAGGTGAAGATGAAGATTTCCCAACGATTCAAGCTGATCCCGTATGCGCTTGTTATGCTGAGCATGCTCATGTTCGCGATTCCTGCCGTCATGGGCGGTGTTGCCTTGGCCCAAACCCCGGCGGAAGCGCCGCCTGCGCCGGCGGCTGCGCCGCCGGCTGGCGAGCCTGCTGCGGCTCCGGCCCCTCCGCCTAAAATCGATACCGGAGACACGACGTGGGTGCTGACCTCCGCCGCGCTGGTGCTGGCCATGACTGCCCCCGGGCTGGCACTGTTCTATGGAGGGATGGTCCGGGAAAGGAACGCGCTGGGGACCATCATGCAGAGTTTCATCATCCTCTGCCTGATCAGCGTCCAATGGGTGCTGTGGGGCTACAGCCTCGCCTTCGGGCCGGACAAGGGACACCTCATCGGCGGCCTGGAATGGCTGGGCCTGAGCGGCGTCGGCTTGGAGCCGAATGCCGACTACGCGGCGACGATCCCGCACCAGGCGTTCATGATCTTCCAGGCCATGTTCGCGGTGATCACGGTCGCGCTCATCACCGGGTCCTTTGCCGAACGGATGAAATTCAGCAGCTTCCTGGTGTTTTCGCTGCTGTGGGCCACGTTTATCTACGATCCGTTGGCCCACTGGGTGTGGGCCGTCGGGGGGTGGATCAGAAATCTCGGCGCGCTGGACTTCGCCGGCGGAACCGTCGTGCACATCAGCTCAGGGGTGTCGGCCTTGGCCTGCGCCATAGTTTTAGGGAAGAGGAGAGGTTATGGAAAGGAGCACATGGCCCCGCACAATCTTCCGATGACGGTGCTGGGGGCGTCGCTCCTCTGGTTCGGCTGGTTCGGATTCAACGCAGGCAGCGCCGTGGCGTCGGGCGCCCTGGCGACCAGCGCGTTCGTCGTGACCAATACCGCAACAGCCGCGGCCGCGCTGGCGTGGATGGTGGCCGAATGGATGTATCGCGGGAAGCCCACGGTGCTGGGAGCAGCCAGCGGAGCCGTCGCCGGACTGGTGGCGATTACGCCGGCGTCCGGATTTGTGGGACCGCTCTCATCAATCGTTATCGGAGTGGGGGCTGGAGTCTTCTGCTACACAGCAGTTATTGTGAAGTCTCGCTTCGGGTATGATGATTCCCTGGATGCCTTCGGCATCCACGGCATCGGCGGAACATGGGGGGCGCTGGCCACGGGTCTGTTCGCTTCAAAGGCGATCAACTCAGCCGGCGCCGACGGGCTGTTCTTCGGGAACCCCGGGCAGCTCTGGATCCAGTTCGTCGCGGTGCTGGCGTCCTGGGTCTTTGCCTTCGTCGGCACCTATGTGATCCTCAAGATCGTGGATGCGACGATGGGGCTTCGCGTCAGCGACGACGAGGAGCAGCTCGGTTTGGATCTGAGCCAGCATGAAGAACGGGCCTATTCGAGGAACTGAGCAACCGGGAGAGTCAAGGAGGAAGCCCATATGAAAAAAATCGAAGCGATCATCCAGCCTTTCAAACTCGACGATGTGAAAGACGCCCTGAACGAAGTCGGGATCTACGGCATGACCGTCACCGAAGTCCGCGGATTCGGCCGACAAAAAGGGCAGAAGGAATCCTACCGCGGCGCCGAATACACGGTCGAGTTCGTGCCGAAAACCAAAATCGAAGTCGCCGTCGCCGACAACCTTGCGGAGAAAGTCGTTGAGACGATCCTGCGGACGGCCAAAACCGGCAACATCGGTGACGGGAAAATCTTTGTGATGACCCTGGGGGACGTCGTCAGGATTCGAACGGGAGAATCCGGAGAACGCGCGCTGTAGAAACGAGAGGAAAGGGGCCGGTCCATCAGGATGGGAGGGGGGCCGCTCGGCGTTGGTGTCTCGTATGGGTTAGAATATTCGAACGATGGATGGCGTCACATGAGCGTGTCTCTGCAGTCGTCCGAGCGGACCATTCAGGAACTCACGACGCTTTACGAGATCAGCAAGGCCTTGGCTTCATCGCTGGACCTGCAGGAGAGCGCCTCACAGGTCCTGGCGACGCTGAGCACAAGACTGGCCATGAAACGAGGGACAATTGCGCTTTTGGAGCCTGCCAGCGGGGAATTGGCGATCCAGGTCTCTTATGGTCTGTCACGGGCAGAGCAGGCGCGAGGGCGCTATCGCGTGGGCGAAGGTATCACCGGCAAGGTTTTTGAGACGGGTCAGCCCATCGTGGTCCCGGATCTTCTCACTGATCCTCGGTTTCTCAACAGGACCAGAGCCCGGACCGCCCCACCCGGCCGGCAACTGTCCTTTATTGCTGTCCCTATCAAAGTCCACAACGAGATCCTCGGAGTGCTCGGTGTGGACCGCCTCTTTGCCGGCGATCCCGGGTGCTTTGACGAGGATCTCCGGGTGTTGAACGTTGTGTCTTCCCTGATCGGACAGGCAGTCAAATTGAAGCACGTGATCGCCCAAGAGCGTCAGGAACTGGTTGTCGCCAACCGGGAACTGCGGAACGAACTACGCGAGAAGCATCGACTGCGCGGGGGCCTCGTCGGACAGAGCAAGGCCGTTCAGGAGGTCTTGGAGGCGATCGCTCGACTCAGCCGGAGCCAGGCTACGGTCATGATCAGGGGGGAGAGCGGAACAGGGAAGGAACTTGTCGCCAAGGCGATTCATTATAACGGTCCCAGAGCGGAGCATCCCTTCATCCGTCTGCATTGTGCCGCAGTTCCGGAAACGCTGTTCGAGAGCGAGCTGTTCGGCCATGAGCGTGGCGCCTTTACCGGCGCCGCGGAGATGCGCAAAGGTCGCTTTGAACTGGCGCACCAGGGGACGCTTTTCTTGGATGAAATCGGAGACATCCCGCTCGTGACACAGGTGAAGCTGCTTAGGGTTCTTCAGGATCGACGCTTCGAGCGAGTCGGGGGAAGTAAGACTCACGGAGCAGACGTACGGCTGATCTCTGCCACGAATCGGGATCTGGAGGCGATGGTCAAGAGTGGCGCTTTTCGAGAGGATTTGTATTATCGCCTCAATGTCGTTCCAATAACCATTCCCCCTCTCCGGGAGCGGCCCGAGGATATCCCGCTGCTGATCGAGCACTTTCTACGAAAGTATAATAAGCAGAACCGTCGCGAGGTGCGGCTTTCGGTGGATTTGGTTGAACTGATGGCCGGCTATCACTGGCCCGGGAATGTCAGGGAACTGGAGAATTGCATCGAACGGCTGGTGGTTATGGCTGAGTTGGACAGGTTGACCTTGGGGACTATCCCGGCTACGTTGCGCGGATATTTCGCCGATATTCGCCATGTGAGTCGGACCGGTCCTGGTACCGAAACCTTGACCGGCAAATTGGAGGCGATCGAGCGAGACCGGCTCAAGAAGGCCCTCGATCACGCTGGCTGGGTTCAAGCCAAAGCTGCACGCGCCCTGGGGATCACGCCTCGACAGATCGCGTACAAAATCCGTAAATACCGGCTCATGGCGAATGCTACAAGCTTGTCGTGAATGCGACAAGAATGTAGCGCCGAGGGGCGTCTCCCAATCGCCGCCACCAGGAGCCCTTCTGCAAGCCTCTGCAATCAGGCTGTTTTATCCTCCCGCTATCTTTACTTCAGCAGTTTGGCTCCTGGCATAAAAATCGCATTGACTATGCGTCACTGCGCGCAGAATGCCGCGACAGTGGGGTAAGAGATGGTGCAGTAACGGCTTTCTGAAGCATATCGTTGCATCTTGGAAAGCCGACGGGGTCAGTGTCGATCCCGGCAATCGTATGGCAAGGGCGCCAGTCCGTCGTGGATTGGCGCCTTTTTTATTGAGTGTGCAAGGAAGAAGGAGAAGTCAATGTACAACACAGACGTGCAACGGATGGTCGAGGCGTCGGCCAAGAAGGTGACGTATCTCGAGAGCTCACCGTGGGGCTATGTCATCCTGGCGGCTCTGGCCGGGGTGTATCTGGGATTCGGCATCACCCTGATCTTCAGCATCGGCGCGCCGTTCGCGGCGGAAGGGTCGGCGGCGCTCAAGCTGGTCATGGGCGTGTCGTTTGGCATCGCGCTCACGCTGGTGATCTTTGCCGGGTCCGAGCTGTTCACCGGGAACAACATGGTCGGGGTCATCGGCGCGCTGGCCAGGCAAATTACCTGGAGCCAGGTGGGCGCGCTGTTCGTGTGGTCGCTAATCGGGAACCTCATCGGCTCGCTCGGGGTGGCCTGGTTGGTGGTGCAGTCCGGCGTGGTGTCCGCCGCCCCGCAGGCGGCGTTGATCCAGAAAGTAGCCGGGATCAAGATGTCGCTGCCGGCCTGGGAATTGTTCATGCGCGGCATCCTCTGCAACTGGCTGGTGTGCCTGGCCGTGTGGACCGCAAGTCGCACCACGAGCGAGGCCGCCAAAATCCTCCTGATCTTTTGGTGTCTCTTCGCCTTTATCGGGAGCGGGTTCGAGCATAGCATCGCCAACCAGTCCCTCTTGGGGTTGGCGCTGTTTCTCCCGCACGAGGCGGCGGTTTCATGGGCGGGATTTATGTGGAACCAGACATGGGTGATCCTGGGCAACATCGTCGGAGGCGGGGTCTTCGTCGGCGGTTTGTACTGGGTCGCCAGCCCCGTGAGGCGCGCCGGAACAATCCAGGTGGTTGGAGCCGGGAAGACCCCGGTACTCATCGAACGGGAGCAGTCGTCATGAACAAGATCGAGGCGCTGAAAACGGAGCGCGATGGGCTCGATGTCCGGGAGTCCATCGCGCGTTATGCCCGGGATGGATGGGAAACGATCACGGAGGACGACGTCCAGAGGCTCAAGTGGTACGGGATTTTTCTTCGGAACCCCACGCCGGGCTTTTTCATGATCCGGGTCCGGATTCCAAATGGGCACACATCCTCCTATCAGATCAGGGCCCTGGCCACGATTGCCAGGTCCCACGGAAACGGCCTGATCGACCTGACGACGCGGCAGCAGGTCCAGTTGCGCCACATCCGGATCGAATCGGTGCCGGCCGTCTTCGAGCAACTGGAGGCGGTGGGGCTCACGTCGATGCAGACCGGCATGGACAACGTGCGCAATGTGATGGGCTGTCCGGTGGCCGGGCTGAACCCGGACGAGATCCTGAACGCGACCCCCCTCGTCAAGGCGTTCACCGATCACGTCGTCGGCAATCGGGCGTTTACCAACCTGCCTCGGAAGTTCAACGTGGCCATCTCCGGATGCCCGGATAATTGCCTGCACATGGAGACCCAAGACCTGGCGCTGGTGCCGGCGGTCCGCGAAGACGGTGGCGCACGGCAGACCGGGTTCAATGTGCTGGTGGGCGGCAAACTGGGATCGGGCGGCTATCGTATTGCCGCTCCGCTGGACGTGTTCGTCCGGCCGGACGAGGTGGTGGAGGTCTGCGCGGGGATCGTGCTGCTCTATCGCGACCACGGGGACCGGGAACTGCGCACGCAGAACCGGCTGGCGTTTCTGCTCGATGCGTGGGGAGAAGAAAAATTTCGCGCGACGCTCGAAGCGCGTCTGGGACGCGCGCTGACTCCGGCGGGAACCGATGCGCGTAAATCCGCGAAAAGCGACCATGCGGGGATCTTCCGGCAGAAACAGGCCGGCTTGAACTACGTCGGCATGAAAGTGGCGGTCGGCCGGATCGCGGCCGAGGCGTTGCTCGGCGTGGCGGCGCTCGCCGAGCGCTACGGGACGGGAGAGATACGGATCAGCCCTGCGCAGGCGCTCATCGTTCCGAACGTGCCGGACAAGCGGATCGGCAGCCTGCTCGACGAGCCCCTGCTGGGGGAGTTGCCCTATAACGCGTCGGAAGTCTTCAAAGGACTGGTCAGTTGCGTCGGCAACGATTACTGCAACCTGGCCGTGATCGAGACCAAGTCTCGCGCGATGGAAGTCGCCCGGCAGATGGAGCGGACCCTACACGGCGTCAAGCCGATCACGATGAATTGGTCGGGGTGCCCGGCCGGCTGCGGGAACCATCTGGTGGCGGATATCGGGCTGTTGGGCAAGCGCGCCAAAGTGAACGGGGAAGTGGTGGACGCCGTGGACGTCTTCGTCGGGGGTCGTGCCGGGCCCGATCCCAGGCTCGCGGTAAAAATCATGGAAGACGTCCCCTGCGACAAGCTGGCGGCGGTGCTGGAAGGGCTCGTGCCCTACCATTCCCGCGACAAGCTGCACCGGGGAGGGAGAGGAAAGGCGGCGGTGAAACCGCAAGCACCAAAGGCGGCGCTGCTCACCCTTGCCTCGCAAACCGCGACGTGAAGAACGTGCGGGTGCGGGCCATGTGCCGCTCAATGTCGCGCTGCAGTTGGGCCGCCGCCGTTTTCCATCGAGGCGTGTGATAGCCCATACGACGGGCCAGAAACATGAATTCCTCGGAGTCCCAGGCCGGCAGGACGAGATCCCGCGCGTTGCCCCGCACGATTCGGAGGGCGTCAATCAGCCGCCGGAGAAACCGGTACGCGTGGCTCAGCCCCGTCGCCTCCGTCCGGGACAGGAGCCGGAGCCGGCGCAAGGCGTCCAGGGCGGCAAGCGTGGCGGGAGTCCGCAGTGTCGGATGGCCGGCCCCGTGCATGACCTGGAGATATTGAACCGCGTATTCGATGTCGATAATCCCGCCGGGGCTGAACTTCACATTGCTGGTCCCCGGCGTGACCAGCTCGCGGACCTGCTGGCGGCGCAACTCCAGCGCGCCGCGCAAATCCCACGGGACGCCGCTGTAGACGAACCGGTCCCGCAGACGCTCGATCTTGCCGCCCAGCGCCCGGCTCCCGGCCACCCAGCGCAGCTTGATCAGGGCCTGGCGTTCGAACGGCGCGGCCAGGCCGCCGGGGCTGTAGTAGCGCGCCAACTCGTCCCAGGAACTGGCCAGCAAGCCTGCCCGGCCGTGAGGCCGGAGCCGCGCGTCAAGGTGGAAGATGCCTTCCTCCTTGGCCTCGATGAACCGCATGATCTCCTGGCACAGATGCTCGAAGTATTCGCCGTTGCTCACCGGCTCCCGGCCGTCCGTTCGTCCGTCGCCGCCATAGGCGAAGAGGACTTCAATGTCCGACGCATAGCCCATTTCCCTGCCGCCGAACTTGCCGAGGCCGCAGACGGCGAACCCGCAGGGCTCGCCGTCAACCAGCCGTGGTGCGCCGAATCGTTCCACAAGATGGGCGTGACAGGCCCGCAGCGATTCGGCCAGGACGACTTCAGCCAGGTCCGTCAACGCCAGCGAGAAGGGCTCCAGGCGTGCGTGGGGATCGAGCAGGTGCCGCATATCGATACGGAACAACTCCCGGTCCTTCACGCCGTTCATGATCGCCTTCCGGCCCTCATGCGTGCCGGCCCCGGCCAGATTCCGGCGCAGAAGTCGCGACAGCCCGGCGCGGTCCGTACCCGGCGAGTCCTTCTTGAACTCCTGCAGGACGGGGAGAAGACTCTCGAGATGGATCCGCAGGAAGTCCTCCCAGAGAAAATCGCTGGTGCCGAACAGGCGCGCGAGAAGGTCCAGCGTCGTCCGTTCCTGGAGAAAAGCGGGGAGGCGGGTCCCGGGAGTCTGGTCGAGGATCTGATCCAGCATGCGATCGAAATGGGCCAGCGCCTTGGCCGGATCGGGAGCGGCGGACAGGCACTGCGTGAACTGTTTGATCAGGACGGCGGTGATCTTCAGGCCGGCCTGCGCGCGCGCCCCCATGATCTTAAGGCCGCGACGATCGGTGACCCCAAACCGGTCGTGCACGCGGTGTCCCGTGGTGCGGATCAGGGCCACGTGCATGGTGATGCCGCGCATGGCCAGGGCGTTGGAAAACGCGTAGAGGAACCCGGGTGTGTCGGGGGCCTGGATGTCCATCACCGTCCAGGCCGACGCGGGCCGGTTTTCGAACTTGATGGAGATTGCCGGCAAACGCGCGGGCGGCGCAGGCGAGGAAGACAAGAACTCCGTCAGCCTCCGATTCACGCGTGAGCGCGCCTCCTGATGCTGGTCCTGGGCCAGGAGCCCGACCAACCGCTCAAGCTCGGCGCGGAACTGGTCTTGCCGGGCCGGAGTGAACCGGTGTGCGGTGAGGGCGCGCACGCGGAAGACGTCCAGGATGCGGGGCCCTCCCGCGGCCGAACGCACGACCGGCCGCCGCCGTCCCCCGGGAAACGCCGGACGGGCCGGTTCAACAGGCTTTTCCGGTACGAACGTCGCAATCGAGCCGTCCTGGATGTCGAGCCCGAAGGCGGCCAGCAGCCCGGTGATGATCGCGAACTCGGAAAAATAATCCCGGCTCGCGATGACCACCTCATAACGCTCGTTCCCCAGTTCGGAGATGCGGACCCGCACGGCGGCGCCGTTGATTTCCTCGGCCATGCGGATGTGGCCGGCAATGTCCTCCGGCGAGTAGGCGGCGGCATATTCCGGAGGGATCGCGCCGCAGTACGCCCGGACGGTTTCCCGCGAGAGCTCGGGAAACCGGGAGAGAAGGACGTGCCGGAGGGCGCGGGGGGTCATGCCCGCTCACTATAGCCTATCCACGCCCTCGCGCCGCAAGTTCCGGTATAATGCGAATCCGCATGGCCGCCGCTCGCCCGCAAGACCTCCTGCTCTCGCCCCGCCTCACCGACACGGAGGTGGCCGCCATCCTCGTACCGTACGGCTTTCAGAATTGCCGGCGCGCCGATGCCAACCTCCAGGCGATGGCGGAGGATCCGGTGACTCGCCGGCATCTGGCCGGCCTGTTGGATGTTCTGCTGGAACATCTCGCCGCCTCGGCGGATCCGGACCAGGCGCTGGACTATTTTGAGCGGTTCGCCAAAGCCGGGGCCAGTACAGACGCGCTCCTCTCGCACCTGGAGGCGTCGCCCGCCACGATGCATGCGCTGGCGACCGTATTCGGTTCCAGTCCGTTCCTGTCCCAGATCCTCATCAGGAATCCCGAATACCTGCACTGGGCATTGAGCCCGGAGATCCTGGACCGTACGCGCAATCGGCGCGACCTGGAGGCGGAACTGGCCGCGACGCTCCGTCCGTTGCGGTCGCCGGAGCGACGGTTGGACGCCCTGCGCCGGCTCAAGCGGAGGGAGTTGCTGGCCATCGGCGTCCGTGACCTCCTACGAAAAGCCACGGTGGAAGAGACGACCGCGGCGCTGTCGGTGCTCGCCGCGGTCGTAATCGAGCACGCGTATGCCGTATGCCGGGACTCTCTCCGGCGGCGCCACGGCGAACCGAGAAGCGGCTTTGCCGTTCTGGCGCTCGGCAAGCTCGGCGGAGGAGAGCTGAATTTCAGCTCAGATGTCGACCTGATGTATATCTGCGGCACCGAGTCGGGCATGACCGCGGGAACGAAAACGGGCGGCAAGGCGTCGCGCATTCCGGCCGAGCGCTATTTTCTCCGGCTGGCCCAGGAACTCACCGCCGCGTTATCGGATGTGACCAACGAGGGGTACCTGTTCCGTGTCGACCTCCGCCTGCGCCCGGAGGGCAAAGCGGGAAGGATCGTCGAATCGCTGCAGCGCTGCCGCCGGTACTATCGGGGGACACGGGGCCAGGTCTGGGAGCGTCTGGCGTTGATCAAGGCCTGCGCGGTCGCGGGAGACAAGACCCTGGGCAGGCGATTCCTGGCGATGGTCCAGCCGTTCATCTACCAGACGTCGAGCCCGGCGGCGGTCTTCACCGATGTCGGACGGATCAAAGGGATGATCGACGAGAAAATGGCGCAACGCGGGCAGGCCGCGCGTAACGTCAAGCTCGGGACGGGCGGCATCCGGGAGATCGAGTTTCTGATACAGGCCTTGCAGGCGGTGTTCGGCCGGAAGATCCCGGCCATCCGGGAGCGCAACACGGTCCAGGCGCTGGGGAAGCTCCTTCGCGCGCGGCTGATTTCAGCGGAGGAACGCCGGTGCCTCACCGACGCGTACTGGTTCCTGCGGGACGTCGAGCACAAGCTGCAGATGGTGGAGGAGCAGCAGACGCATACCGTGCCGGCCGACCCGCTGGAAATCCGGAGGTGCGCCTTGCGGATGGGGTATCGTGACGGCGACGAGGCCGAGGCCCAAGAATTGTTCCTGGGTGACTACGCGCGCCACACCGCCCTGGTGCACGAAGTCTTTACGCGTGTGCTGGCCGGAACCTAGCCGGAACGACGCCGTAGTGACTAGATGCATTCGATTTCTTTGGACGTCACCCGCACGTAGTGGTCAGTGCATACTTTCTTTCCTTTGACGACGACTTCCCACCCCTTCAGATAGTCATCGTCGCCGGCGATTTTGACGGCGGCAAGTCCGACTCCCGTGAGCCCCAGCAAAAACCCGAAGGCCAACCCTACGGCAAACTGTTTCATGCTGTGCCCTCCGTGCTTGGTTTGTTCCGCGCCCCCGGGGATTCCGGTCGATCACGGCCTCAACAGCTCGAAATCCTTGACCTCCTTCTTCATGAAGTCCCGCAGCCGCTTGATGATCTTCTCCTCCAGTTGCCGGGCGCGCTCGCGAGAGATGCTGTATTTCCGGCCGATGTCGTCCAGCGTGAGGGGCGTCTCCGAGAGGATGCGGTTGCGGAGGATGTCGGCATAGCGGTCGTCGAGGGTGGCGGCGAACTCCGCCAGTTTTTTCCGAAACAGCTCCCGCAATTCGTGATGCGCCATGCTCTCGTCCGCCGGCACGGCCTGCGAGGGGAGCACGTCCAGCAGGGTTCCCTCCTGATCGGGCCCCAGCGGCGAGTCGAGGGAGAGGTCCCAACTGCCGAGACGCTGGCCCATCTCGATCACGTCGCGTTCGCGGACGTTCAGACGGTCCGCGAGCAGTTTCGTGTCCGGGGCGAACCCTTCGCGCTCCAGTTTGCGCTTTTCCTTGTTGAGGTTGTAGAAGAGCTTGCGCTGGTCCTGGGTGGTTCCGATCTTGACCATCCGGTACGTGTTGAGGAGGTACCGGAGGATATAGGCCCGCACCCACCAGGCGGCGTACGAGTGGAACCGGGAGCCTTTCGCGGGATCGAATTTCCGGATGGCCTGCATGAGCCCGACGTTGCCTTCCTGGATCAAATCCAGATAGTCGGCGCCTGAATGCAGGTATTCGGCCGCGATGGAGACGGCGACGCGCAGGTTGGAGAGGATCAGCCTGACCGCCGAGTCGCGGTTGCCGGTGGTCTGGAAGTCGTTGAACAGGTGCAGTTCCTCTTCCTTGGTCAGGAAGGGATAACGGCGGACTTCGGCCAGGTACCGCTGCAGCGGATCGTACGGGACCAACGCCTGGTCCGGCTGCCGGCCCGCAGGCTCCGGGATCGCGAAGGCGGACTCGTCCACCTCCTCCACGATGACGTCTTCGGCGTCTATTTCTTCGAGGACCTCGGGTTCCGAGACCCCGGGCGTCTCTTTTGACCGATCACCCATGATGCGTGCCATCCGGTTTAGTCCCCTATTATATCGGAATACCGGGGCGGGCACCAAAAACACTTAGGAACCTTGCAGAAGGCGTGATCCGTCATGTATAACCGCCGCGTGCCCATCCTGAACGCGCTGCGCAGCGGCCACTGGCCCTCTCTGCTGGCCGCGTGGCTCCACTTCGAAGTCAGCTTCATGGCATGGATGCTCGTCGGGGCGCTGGGCGTCTTTATCGCCGAAGACTTCAGCCTGACCGCCACCCAGAAGGGGTTCATGGTCGCCGTGCCCCTGCTCGGCGGATCGCTGTTTCGGGTGGCGACGGGGATCCTGTCCGACAGGGCCGGGCCGCGGCCCACGGGCGTTGTCAGCATGCTCGTGGTGGTGGTTCCGTTGGGCTGGGCATGGCTGGCCGCGGAGTCCTTCGCCCAGGTGATCGGCGTGGGTCTGCTGTTGGGGATCGCGGGCGCCAGTTTTGCCGTCTCGTTGCCCTTAGCCAGCCGGGCGTACCCGCTGGCGCACCAGGGGCTGGCGATGGGGGTGGCGGGATCCGGCAACAGCGGCGCGATCGTGAGCATCGCGTTGGCGCCGCTCCTTGCCGTGACGCTTGGGTGGCATGCCGTGTTCGGCGTCATGATCCCCGTCGTGCTCCTGACTGCGCTGGCGTACTGGATGTTGGCGCGCGATCACGAGCCTCAAGACGGCTCCGCGGACCATCGCCTGGACTTCATCCGTATCCTTCGCGAGTCCGATACCTACTGGTTCTGCGCGCTGTATTCCGTCACGTTCGGCGGCTTCGTGGGCCTCAGCAGCTATCTCAGCATCTTCTTCTTCGATCAGTACGGCCTGTCTCGCGTGGAAGCCGGTATGGCGGCGGCGGCCTGCGCGCTCGCCGGCAGCTTCTCACGACCGGTCGGCGGGTTCATCGCCGACCGTCTCGGCGGGCTTCGCGTGCTGTCCGTGCTCTACCCGCTGATCGCGATTTTCCTCGGTATGACGTCCCTACTGCCTGCTTTTCCCGTCACGCTGGCCGTGGTTTTTCTGGGGATGACCTGCCTGGGCATGGGAAACGGAGTCATTTTTCAGGTCGTGCCGCAGCGGTTCCGGCGTGAGATCGGCGCGATCTCGGGCCTGGTCGGAGCGGCCGGAGGAATGGGGGGCTTTCTCCTGCCCTCGGCCTTGGGCTTGTTCCGGGACCTTACCGGTACCTACGCGACCGGCTTCGTCATTTTCGCGGCGGTGTGCGTCCTGATCGTGCCGGCGATGACGCTGTTCTGGCGCCCGCGCCTCGGCCGCGCGTAACAGGAGCGCGGTTCTTCCTTTAATTTCAGCCGTAAAAAGAGTACACTATGGCCCATGAAATTTGATTCCATCGAAAGCGCGATTGCGGACGTCAAAAAGGGCCGCATGGTCATTCTCGTGGATGACGAAGACCGCGAGAACGAAGGCGACTTCGTCATGGCGGCCGAGCAGGTCACTCCCGAGGCCGTCAATTTCATGGCCACCCACGGGCGCGGTCTCATCTGCGTCGCCCTCACCCCCGAACGTGTCGAGGAACTCCAACTGCCGCCGATGGTCACCGAGAACACGGCCGCGTTCGGCACCGCCTTCACGGTTTCGATCGACGCGCGCCGCGGGATCACGACCGGCATCTCGGCCAAGGACCGAGCCGTGACCATCCAGACCGCCATCGATCCCAAGACCAAGCCGTCCGACCTCGCCAAGCCCGGCCACATCTTTCCGCTCCGGGCCGACAAAGGCGGCGTCCTCAAACGCGCCGGCCAGACCGAGGGCTCGGTGGACTTGGCCCGTCTCGCGGGCCTGCGGCCGGCGGGAGTGCTCTGTGAGATCATGAACGAAGACGGGACCATGGCTCGGGTACCGCAGTTGCAGGAGATCGCCCAACGTCACCGCCTCAAGCTCGTCACGATCAAGGACCTGATCGAGTACCGCATGCAGCGGGAGACCTTCGTGCGCGAAATCGCACAGGCCAAGCTGCCAACGATCTTCGGCGAGTTCACCGCGCACGTCTTCGAGAACGAGCTCGACCACGGCGCCCACGTGGCCCTGGTCAAGGGATCCATCAAGCTGAACGATGAGGTGCTCGTCCGCGTCCACTCGGGCTGCCTCACGTCGGACGTCCTCGGATCGCTCCGTTGCGACTGCCGCGAGCAGCTCCATCGGGCGATGCAGATGATCGAGAAAGCCGGGCAGGGCGTGCTCCTGTACCTCAATCAGGAGGGGCGGGGCATCGGGCTGGTGAACAAGCTGCGGGCTTACAAACTCCAGGACGAGGGGAAGGACACCGTCGAGGCCAACCTCGCGCTGGGCTTTAAGCCGGACCTTCGCGACTACGGCATCGGCGCGCAGGTTCTAGTGGGGCTGGGACTGCACAAGATCCGGCTCATCACCAACAACCCCCGGAAGATCGTCGGCGTGGAAGGATATGGGCTGAAGGTGGTCGAGCGCGTGCCGATCGAAGTCCCGCCCCAGGCCACGAACATTCGCTATCTGCAGACGAAGAAGGCCAAGCTGGGTCATCTCCTGGACAAGGTTTAACGTGCCCACGGTGATCGAAGGCGCGGGCGCCGCCGCGGGATTGCGGTTCGCGATCATCCGCAGCCGGTTCAATGAGGATGTCACGAAACGGCTCCTGGAAGGCGCGCTGGACGCCTTACGGGTAAGCGGGGCGCGTGATGAGGCGATCGATGTGGTCGTCGTGCCGGGCGCGTTCGAGATCCCCCTGGTCGCCGCCGAGCTGGCGCGCTCCCGCCGCTATCATGCGCTGATCTGTCTCGGGGCGGTGATCCGCGGCGAGACACCCCATTTCGACTACATCAGCGCCGAAGTCAGTCGCGGGATTGCGCGGGCTTCATACGACTACGGGCTTCCGGTGATCTTCGGTGTGCTGACCACGGATACCGAGGAACAAGCAATCGCTCGGTCAGGCGGAACACGGGAAGGGGCGCGTCCCATGGGCAAAGAGCCTGTCTTGGCAGGCGAGGGGCGGGCGGGTGCAAAGGCGCCTGGGGCGGGCGGGTGCAATAGAGGAACAAACCGGGGTTACGAGGCGGCCGTGACGGCGATCGAAATGGCCAATCTCATGAGGCGCCTGGCAACGCTGCCGGGGCGGGCTCTGGCGGCGCGGCATGCCGTCCGCAAGAGGGCGCGATGAGCTTCCGCCGCAAGGGACGCGAGCTGGCCGTCCAGGTCCTGTATCAGTGGGACGTTCACCACGGCACGTCCGGATGGATGGACCACTTCTGGGAACAGAACAAAGCCCACCCGGAGATCCGGGCCTTTGCCGACCGGCTCGTTCACGGCGTGATCGAGCACGCGGAAGAACTGGATCGCGTGATCGCCCACAGCGCGGAGAACTGGTCCGTGTCCCGCATGGCCATCACCGACCGGACCGTCCTGCGCATGGCCGTGTACGAGCTGTTGTACATGCCGGACATCCCGGGCCGCGTCACGCTGAACGAAGCCATCGATATCGTCAAGCTGTTCGGCGACGAGCAGTCGGGCGCGTTCGTGAACGGAATCCTGGACCGCATCCTGCGCGAAGATCCCCGCCTGCAATCCAAGGACAAGGAGGCGATGCCGTCGGTGGCCCATGATTGACCGCTACTCCAGGCCCCACCTCCGGGCCATCTGGGAACCCGCGCGAAAATACGAGACCTGGCTGCAGGTGGAGCTCCTTGCCTGCGAGGCCCTGGCCAGGAAGGGGCTCGTGCCGGCTTCCGCCGTCCGGCAGATCCGGGCCAAGGCCCGCATCAATCCCGCCCGTATCGACGAACTGGAGCGGGTGGCCAAACACGACGTGATCGCCTTCATCGAGTCGATCTCCGAACAGGTCGGGCCGTCGGCCCGCTACCTGCACATGGGTCTCACGTCCTCCGATATTCTCGACACCTCGCTGGCGGTTCTCATGGTCGAGGCCGCGGACGCGATCCTGGACGACCTCGACCGATTGCTCGACGTGCTCAAGGCCCGCGCCTGGGAGCACCGGGATACGCTCATGATCGGGCGCTCGCACGGCATTCACGGCGAGCCGATCACGTTCGGCGCCAAGCTGGCCGTCTGGTACGACGAGACGCGGCGACACCGTGACCGGTTCCGGGACGCGCGCGGGACGATCGCCTGCGGCAAAATCTCCGGAGCCATGGGGACGTTCGCGCACCTGTCGCCCGACGTAGAGGCCTATGTCTGCCGGAAGCTGGGGCTCACGGCCGCCCCGGCCTCCAATCAGATCGTCCAGCGCGACCGCCACGCCGCGTACCTGACGGCGCTGGCCCTTCTGGCGAGCAGCATCGAGAAGTTCGCCACCGAGATCCGCCACCTCCAGCGGACGGAAGTATTGGAAGCCGAGGAGCCCTTTACGCCGGGACAGAAGGGGTCCTCCGCGATGCCGCACAAGCGGAACCCGATCGTGTCCGAAAACCTGTGCGGCCTGGCGCGGCTGGTCCGCGCGAACGGCCTGGCGGCGATGGAGAACGTCGCCCTCTGGCACGAGCGCGACATCAGCCATTCGTCGGTCGAGCGAGTGATCATCCCGGACAGCACGATCCTCATCGATTTCATGCTCGCCCGGTTCACCGACCTGATGGCGAAGCTGGTCGTCTATCCAGACCGGATGCGGCGGAACATCGAGCTGACCGGCGGGGTAATCTACTCCCAGCGCCTGATGCTGGAGCTGGTGCGGCGCGGCGCGCCGCGCGTGCAGGCGTATGAAGCCGTGCAGCGCTTGGCGATGGCGGCCTGGCAGGGGAGGACGCCGTTCCGCGACCTGGCCGAGAAGGACCCGTTCGTCGCCCGGCATCTGACGTCCGGCGCCGTCGGCGCCTGCTTCGATCCGAAAGCCTACACCCGGCACGTGCCGGCGATCTTCAAGCGGGTGTTCGGCGTGAGCGGCAAGCCTCAGGCGAAAAGAAAGCGGAAGCCGTCATGAAGGCGAAGGTTTCCATCACCCTGAAGCGCGGCATTCTCGACCCCCAGGGTCAGGCGGTCCTCCACGCGCTCGGCTCGCTCGGCTACGGCGGGGTGAAGGATGTGCGGATGGGCAAGCTGCTCGAGCTTGAGCTGGCCACGAACGACAAAGCCGGCGCCGAGGCCGAGGTAAAGGCCATGTGCGAGCGGCTTCTGGCCAATACGATCATCGAGGACTACCGGATCGAACTGGTGGACTGACTTGGCTGACGCGCCCTTCCGCATCGGCATCCTCGTCTTTCCCGGGTCCAATTGCGACCGCGACTGTCACCACGCGGCCGAGCGGATCATGGGCGCCAAGGCCGAGTTCATCTGGCACAAGGAATCCGCCCTGCCCCTGCTCGATGCCGTCATCATACCCGGCGGGTTTTCCTACGGCGACTATCTCCGCACCGGCGCGATCGCGCGGTTCTCGCCCGTCATGGCGGCGGTCACCCGTTTCGCCGAGGCGGGCGGGCTGGTCCTCGGCATCTGCAACGGCTTTCAGATTTTGCTGGAAGCCGGGCTTCTGCCGGGTGCGATGCTGAGGAACCGCTCGCTCTCCTTCATCTGCCGGGACGTGCATGTCCGAGTCGAGAATGCCGCGACCCCCTTTACCACCCGCTGCGCGCCCGGTCAGGTCCTCACGCTCCCCATCGCCCACGCCGAAGGGAACTACTACGCCGATCCGACGACGCTGGCCTCGCTGCAGGCCAAGAATCAGATCTCCTTCCGCTACTGCACATCCGGCGGCACAGTCACGCCGGAAGCCAATCCCAACGGCTCGCTCGACGGCATCGCCGGCATCACGAACGCCGCCGGCAACGTGCTCGGCCTCATGCCGCATCCCGAGCGCTCTGCCGAAGCGCTCCTCGGCAACGAAGACGGCCGGCTGATCCTGCTGTCGTTGCTCGACTCCATCAAGAGCGGACGATTTTCGCCCAAGCCGGTCATGACGTCGTAGATGACCGCCAAGGACCTCATTGCCCAGCATGGGTTGGCGGAGGGGGGAACGGGGTTTCATTTTTAACGGGAGGCCAGGACGACCATGAGCGAGCAGCAGGAAGGCGCTCCGGATAAATTCGTCGAGCTCAAGGATTTCATCATTGATCCCCCGTCGGTTCAGTTGCTGGACCTGGACTTCTGTCTGGAGAACCACGCCGTCGTCCTGGGGGTGGTTGACCCTCATGGGGCGAGCCAGATTGTAATCGGCCTGGTGGACGTGTCGGATCAGGCGCTGATCACGAGCCTCAGGGAGCGCCTGAAGCGCGCTGTCGCCCCCGTCCTCCTCAACGCGTATGAAATCAAAAAGGCGATCGCAATCGGGTATAACCTTCCCGTTGAAGACAAGGAGTCATTCCGGCTCTCGCTGAGGCCCCAGGAAGACCTGGCGTTCGATCCCGACACCGCCGTCACGCAGATCATTTCCGAGATCCTCGGGCAGGCGGTCCATCGGGGGGCCAGCGATCTCCACATCGAAACATACGAGGATGACGTGGATGTGCGTCTCCGCATCGACGGCGTCCTCCACCAGATCATCTCGCCGCTGAGCATGGCCAACATCAAGCAGGCCGTCTCACGCGTAAAGATCATTGCGGGCCTGAACATTGCCGAGCGTAGGGTGGCGCAGGACGGTCGGATCAACGCCGTGTATGAAGACGGGGACATGAAACGGAACATCGACTTTCGCGTCAGCGTCGTCCCCGGCCCGTTCGGCGAGGATGCGGTCATCCGGATCCTCGACAGCTCGAAGCCCCTGATCGGGCTGACGGACCTGGGCTTCACCGATGCGGAGCTGCTCAAGTTCGAGGAACTGATCGCCAACCCCGAAGGTATGCTGCTCGTAACAGGACCGTCCGGCAGCGGGAAGACCACGACACTCTATGCCGCAATCCAGCACGTCAATACGATTCACAACAAGATTCTGACCGTCGAAGATCCGATCGAATATTTTTTCCCGAAGACGAACCAGAAGCAGATCTCGGTCAAGATGGGTTTCGCCGCGTTCGCCAGGGCCTTCATGCGCCAGGATCCGGACACCATCCTCATCGGAGAGATCCGCGACGAGGAGACGGCGGACGTCGCCTTCCGCGCCGCCCAGACCGGCCATCTGGTGCTGAGTACGCTGCACGCAGGCGACGCGGTGGGCACCATCAGCCGACTGAGGACTCTGGGTATCGACTCGAATCTCCTTGCCGGTTCGCTCCTCGGGGCGGTGGCGCAGAGGCTAGTCCGGCGCCTGTGCGCCGAGTGCCGCTATGAGACCCCGCCGACCCCCGAGGAGCGGCTCCGGTTTTCCCTCTCGGGTCGCGATAGAAAATTTTTCAAGGCCAAAGGGTGTGCGCGGTGCACGGGGACGGGCTTCAAGGGGCGGATTGGAGTCTATGAGCTTTTCGTGTTGGAAGACGAGATCGTGGACCTGGTGGGGGAGGCTGCGCCGGTATACCAGATACGCAAGCGCGCCATCGAGAAAGGAATGAAAACCCTGCTTGAAAATGCCCTTGCCAAGGCGCGTGCCGGGCTGACCTCCCTCGATGAAATTCTCCGGGTGGTGCCGTACCGGATCATCGCCGCGGATCGCAAATGAGCATCACCATGGACCTGATCGCCCAGCACGGGTTGACGGAGGAGGAGTACGGGAAGATCGTCGCCGTGCTGGGGCGGGAGCCGAACCTCACCGAGCTCGGCATGTTCTCGGTGATGTGGAGCGAGCATTGCTCGTACAAGAGCTCGCGCGCCTTTCTCAAGAAGCTTCCGACGGAAGGGCCGCAGGTGGTCCAGGGCCCCGGCGAGAACGCCGGCGTCGTGGACATCGGGGACGGTCTCGTCGCAGTCTTCAAGATGGAGAGCCACAACCATCCCTCGTTCATCGAGCCCTACCAGGGCGCGGCGACCGGCGTGGGTGGCATCCTCCGCGACGTCTTCACGATGGGCGCGCGGCCGATCGCGCTCCTGGATTCCCTTCGTTTTGGCCCGCTGGATAACCCCAAGAACAGGTATCTCTTCAGCGGCGTGGTTTCCGGGATCGCCGGCTACGGCAATTGTACGGGGATACCAACGGTGGGCGGCGAGGTCTATTTCAACGAAATCTACAACCACAACCCGCTGGTGAACGTCTTTTGTCTCGGCATCGCCCGGAAGGACCGGATCTTCCGCGGGCACGCCGCCGGCGTCGGCAACCCGGTGCTTTACATCGGGTCCAAGACAGGCCGCGACGGCATCCACGGCGCGACGATGGCCTCGGACTCGTTCGATGAAGGATCGGAGTCCAAGCGGCCGACGGTGCAGGTCGGGGACCCCTTCACCGAAAAACTTCTTCTGGAGGCGTGCCTCGAGCTGATGGAGAAGGACCTGCTGGTCGGCATTCAGGACATGGGCGCGGCCGGGCTGACCAGTTCCTCCTGCGAGATGGCGTCACGGGCCGGCACCGGGATCGAGCTGGAGCTGGCCGACGTCCCGCGGCGCGAGCCGGGCATGACACCGTACGAGGTACTCCTTTCGGAATCCCAGGAGCGGATGCTGCTGGTCGCCAAGCCGGGGCGGGAAAGCGCGGTCCTCGACCTCTGCAAGAAGTGGGACGTGGACGCCGCCGTCATCGGCCGGGTCACGGGCGACGGCGTCTTCCGGGTCAAAGACAAGGGCGTCGTTGTGGCCGAAGTCCCCGCTCGCGCGCTGGCGGACGACGCCCCCAAGTACGAGCGGCCGGCGGCGGCGCCTCCGTACCAGGATCACCTGCAGTCCCTGCCGTTCGAGCTGATTCCGGAGCCCGCGGACTGCAACGCTGTCCTCGAGACGCTCCTGGCTTCTCCCACGATCGCCCATAAGGGATGGGTCTTCGAGCAGTACGACCACATGGTCCAGACCAACACGCTGCTCCGGCCCGGCTCGGACGCGGCGGTCCTGCGGATCAAGGGAACGGACAAGGCGCTGGCCGTGACGGCGGACTGCAACAGTCTCTACTGCCTGCTCAACCCGTACATCGGCGCGGGCATCGCCGTCGCCGAGGCCGCGCGCAATCTCGTCTGCTCCGGCGCCCGCCCGCTCGCTTTGACCGATTGCCTCAACTTCGGCAATCCGGAGCGCCCGGACGTCATGTGGCAGTTCATCCTCGCCGTCGAGGGGATTGCCGACGCCTGCAAGGCCCTGCAGATTCCCGTGGTCAGCGGGAACGTGAGCTTCTACAATGAGACCCGTGGGCTTTCCATCTACCCGACGCCGGTCATCGGCATGGTCGGGCTGATCGAGAAAGCAGACCGTGCCGTTTCGCAGGGGTTCAAGGCCGAGGGCGACGCGGTGGTGCTGCTGGGAGAGACCGGCGAGGACCTCGGCGGGACCGAATATCTGCGCGCCGTGCACCATCGGGAGCAGGGGACGCCCCCCGTGCTGAATCTCGACCGGGAGATCGCGTTGCAGACCGTGACGCTCAAGGCGATCGAGCAGGGTCTGGTCCGGTCCGCGCACGATTGCTCGGAGGGAGGATTGGCGGTCGCGCTCGCCGAATGCTGCCTGTCCGCGCCGACCGGCCCCCTGGGAGCCGAAGTCACGCTTGATGCCAAGGGCCTCCGCAGGGACAGCCTCCTGTTCGGCGAGTCCCAGTCCCGTGTTATCCTTTCGGTGAAATCAGGAGACCTCCAAGTTCTCAAAGGCTTAGCTGAACAAGCTCAAGTATCGTTTTCAGTTCTTGGGTATGTCGGCGGCCCGAAGCTGACCGTCTCCATCCGAGACGAGAGGGGCCGGGCAACCATTTGGATTGAGCGTCCGTGCCGTGATCTTGATATAATCTGGCGGGGTGCGCTCCGGTCGGCTCTGACATCCCCTCGGGAGGCGGAAGGACGCCAGGCATGAACGAGGTCAGCGCTCTCATCACCCCCGACAAGTTCCATGACGAGTGCGCCGTCTTCGGCGTGTACGGACACAAGGAGGCGGCTAACCTCACCTATCTCGGCCTGTACGCCCTCCAGCATCGCGGCCAGGAAAGCTCCGGCATCGTCTCCAATGACGGCGCCCAGTTCCACGTGGAGAAGGCCATGGGGCTGGTGGCCGACGTCTTTACCAAGGACCGGCTGAAACGCCTGGCCGGTCGGTCGGCGATCGGCCACAACCGGTATTCCACCGCCGGATCGAGCGACCTCAAGAACGCCCAGCCGCTGGTCGTCAACTTCGCGTTCGGCAACCTGGCCCTGGCTCACAACGGCAACCTGATCAACGCCCAGATGCTCCGCAACGAACTGGAGGCGTACGGCGCCATCTTCCAGTCCACGACCGACAGCGAAGTGATCGTGCACCTGATCGCGCAGTCCCGTCAGAGCCTCCTGATGGACCGGATTTTTGACGCGCTCAACCAGGTGCGCGGGGCGTTCTCGATCACGCTCATGACGGATACCGGTCTGGTGGCGGCGCGCGATCCCTGGGGCTTCCGGCCGCTGTGCCTGGGCCGGGTCAAGGACGCCTGGGTCGTCGCATCAGAGACCTGCGCGTTCGATCTCATCGGCGCGGAGATGGTCCGCGACATCGAACCGGGCGAGCTGATTTACGTGGACGCAAAGGGGCTGCAGTCCTTCCATCCCTTCCCCAAAGTCAAACCGGCCATGTGCATCTTCGAGCATATTTACTTCGCCCGCCCGGACAGCAAGATCTACGGCAGCAACGTTTATTCCGCACGGCGGGCGCTCGGCCGCCAACTCGCCAAGGAATCCCTCGTGCCGGCCGATCTCGTCATCGCGGTGCCGGACTCGGGTGTGCCCGCCGCGCTCGGCTTCGCCGAGAGCGCCGGCATCCCCTTCGAGCAGGGCCTGATCCGCAACCACTACGTGGGCCGCACCTTCATCGAGCCCGAGCAGCGTATCCGCCACTTCGGCGTCAAGGTCAAGCTGAACGCCGTGCCGGAAGTCCTGGCCGGCAAGCGGGTGGTCGTGGTGGACGATTCCATCGTGCGGGGGACGACGAGCCGGAAGATCGTCAAGATGCTCCGCCACGCCGGCGCGAAGGAAGTGCACATGCGCATCTCCTCGCCGCCGGTCCTCTCGCCCTGCTTCTACGGGATCGACACGCCGACCAAAAAGGAGCTGATCGGCGCGACGCACACGATCGAGGAGATCCGCAAGTACATCACCGCCGATTCGCTCGCCTACCTGAGCCTGGAGGGACTCCTGAATGCCGCGCCCGGCGACGGCGAGCGCTACTGCAACGCCTGCTTCACTGAAAACTACCCGATCCCCTTCACCAAAGCCGAGGAGATGCAGTTGGGTCTCTTTGACAATCCGTGAGGGCGCCGGCTCTACGGATCAGCCGCCGCTTCGTCGTTTCCCTCGCCCTCTTCCAACTGCTGTGCGTCTACGCCTGGATCATCGAGCCGAACTGGATCGACGTCACCCGCCACGAGAGCT
>CAYLLY010000016.1:0-36313 GCA_964384595.1 uncultured Nitrospirales bacterium | reverse complement strand
GACCGAATTCTACCTCAGCCTCGCAGGTGCAGCCGTTTTCATTTAATCAGTCCCCCAACCCCCTCACCTTTATCCTCTCCCTCAAGAGGCGAGGAAAAACGAATTACGAAGGGATTGCGCAGGAGGCTGGCGCGTGTACTGTGTGCCAGAGGTGGCATTTTCTGAACAGGTTACTGTTTTTTCTTGGTGCTCTCTGGAATGCTAGCGAGGCCATAGCTAGTGCTGCGGCCGCCTTCCGGATTTCGGACAAGTATGCCGCGCTCGACGAGAGCCAAGATGTCACGCAGAGCGGTGTCGTGAGAACATTTCGCAAGCTTCGCCCATTTCGACGTTGTGAGCTTCCCTTCGAAGCCGTCGAGTAGGAGGTTCAGCACAAGGCGCTGGCGCTCGTTCAGTGGGAAATCAGCAAAGGTTTCCCAAAAGCGCGCTTTGGAGAGGATGGCCGCGAGAGTGGCTTGCGCGCCTTCGATGGCGCGGCCCAGGCACCCCAGGAACCAATCCATCCAGTGCGTGATGTCCATCGTTCCCTTCTGCGTTCTCTCCAGGACGTCGTAATATGTGGCGCGCTCCTGACGGATCTGCGCCGACATGCTGTAGAAGCGCTGCGCACTTTGTTCGGAGCGTGCGAGCGCCATATCGGTAATAGCCCGCGCGATTCGGCCGTTGCCGTCGTCCAACGGATGAATTGTCACAAACCAGAGATGCGCAAGCCCGGCCTTCGCGACCCAATCAGTCGCAGTGTTTTCATTAAACCAGTCTAGGAAAACCTGCATCTCCCGGTCGAGCCTTTCGACAGCCGGCGCCTCGAAATGCACGCGCTCCCGGCCGATCGCACCGGAGACGACTTGCATGGGACCGCTGCTGTCATCGCGCCAGGCACCGACCCTGATCCGGCGCATCCCGCTCCGGCCCGTCGGAAACAGGGACGCATGCCATGCGAACAGCCGTTCTGCAGTGAGCGGTTGCTCGTAGTGGCGCGTGGCGTCCAACATCATTTCAACGACTCCCTCCACGTTCCGGTCGACGGGCTTAAGACCACCAACGTCCATGCCGAGGCGGCGCGCGATCGATGAACGGACCTGTTCTGCATCCAGTTGTTCTCCCTCGATTTCGCTGCTCCTGAGCACGTCCTCCGTCAAGGTTTTGAGAACTGCCTCCTGACGTAGCTTGAAGCCGAGAGCTTCCATCCGTCCCAGCAAACGGCCCTGTTCGTGGCGAACGATGGACAGGCGTTCGGTCAAGCGCTCTCGATCCCAGCTAAACCGAGGCCAAGCTGGATGATTGTAGATATACATTCTACGCGCCTAGTGCGTACATTATGACATCAATCAACGCAAAGTCAATATATTATACGCATAATATGCGTCGAATAAAGAGCTTATTCACCGCACCAAAAATTCAGGGAAAAAAAGGGCGGGGATAACCCCCGCCCCTAGTGCCGGATTATTTGAGGAAAGATCTTATGCGGAGACTGCGCAGGCCGCCGGCGCCGTGATCGTCTGTAGCGCGGTGACCAGCTTCCCGTAGCGCTCCTGGGCCCAGGCGTTGAAGGCGTCGGCGTGCGGGAACACGAGGTCCCACGTGCGGACCGAGTCCAGCAGGAGGAGCTGCTGCGGGCCGTCGTTTGCGGGGAAATAGACGGCCAGCACGGCGCTGGGGCCGATCAGGCTGATGTCGGTGAAGAGGCATGTCCTGGCGCCTTCCGGCACGTTCGCGTCGCGGGCGGCCGCCTCCAGGATCGGCCCGTAGAGCCGCTGCAGGAACTGGGCGACCGCCTCGTGCGGTACTTTGGCTTCGTGTAGGCGGGTGTTCGGCGTTTCTCCGAAAAGATTCTGTGTCAGGTATTCGATGGCTTCTCCGGCCGGGAGCGCATGGACGTTCACCAACGCATCCGTCACATACGAAATCCAGTTACGGGCACAGCGCGTCGTCATAGGTCCTCCCTCGTTCGACAGGCACACACCGGGCATGCGGATAGCCCCGGCGGGACAGTATTGCTTCTGGGTGAATCTGACCGGTATTACAGACCTGGCAGGAAAACCCTGAGGACTAACCGGCGTAAACAGGCATGACTATACGTCACATGCGGCATTCTGTCAACGCCGGAGCCTAAGAGCGGCCTGCTTGGGTGCGCCCCGTGCTCCGCTGTGAACCTCGGCGCGCCGGACCCGTTCAGGAACGGGCCCTCTTCGCTCCTCATGCGCCGCAGTTGGGGCGCATCCCTGCGCGCGGCCGCCAAGACCCGGATTGCCGGTGGCGCTGTAGCCGGTTCGACCCGTTGCAGGATGATTGATGGGGTGGCGCCGGGTTGTCCGGACCGGCGCAGGACTTGAGGCCGGAGCGCAGCTCTGCGGGGCCGCGCCAGCGCAGGCCGGTCCGAGACGGCCGGACGCCCGGTGACAGGACCCCCGCCAAGGGCAACGGGTTCGGCGGTTACGCTGTAAGGAAAATCAGGCGCTATGCCCGTTGCCGTTGGACTTTTCGTTCACGCACTTGACGAGGTGCCAGAAGCGGAGAGGATTGACCTTCTGTTTGTGGATCACGGTGAGGTGGGTGCCGTCCAGGACGGTGGCCAGGGACAGATCGGTGCGCCAGCCGAGGTGCTTGCAGAACGGCGAGAGCACTTTCTCGATCGCGTTGATGACCGGGTTGCCGTTACTGAAGTGGTTCAGCAGGATGATGCGCCCGCCCGGCTTGCAGGCCCGGATCATCTCCAGCATGACCTTGCGATAGTCCGGCACCGCCGTCACGACGTAGGCGGCCATGACGGCGTCGAAGCCGTCGTCCTCGAACTCCATCGCCGAGGCGTCCATTTTGAGCAGGCTGACGTGCTCGAGCCCGAGTTCCTGGACGCGTTCCCGGCACTTGGCCAGCATCCCCTCCGAGAGATCGATGCCCACCACCTCGCAAGTCCTGGGATAGAAGGGGAGGGCCAGCCCGGTGCCCACGCCCACTTCCAGGACGCGCTCGCCGGGGGCCAGGTTCAGCAGCCGGACGGCGTGCTCGCGCCCGTCGTGGAAGATCTTGCCGAAGATGTGGTCGTAGACTCTGGCGTAGTTGGTGTAGACCCGCTCGACTTTGGCCGCGTCCATAACGCCTCGTAGCTCAACCAGCGAATCGACCGGTCCGATCTCTCTACTGCAAGCGGCCGACGGACCCGTGTGGCTGGGACTCGCGGCTCGAACGAATGTCGCAAGGGGTCAAAGCGGCCCTCAATCTAGCCAAACGGGGTAAACTTGTCAAGGCGCTGGAGGGGTACTCATCCGAGGTGCACGGCGTCGAATCCAAGGAGGCGCAGGTGCTTGGCAAACTCGGGAAACCCATGGACGGTATAGACCTTCGCCGGCCGGGCCCGGCGGACCAGCGCAATGAGCTCCTGGAAGTCGGCGTGGTCGGACAGGGGGATGGCCTCGTCCACCCGATAGCGGAAGCGGCAGCCGCGGTCCATCGCCCATCCGGTCAGCATGGCGGTGCGGCAGGGGCCCAGGTCTTCGATGATCTGGGAGCGCCGCAGGTGCGGGGGCAGGAGAACGACCTTGCCGGCCGCGCCGTCTGCGTCCAGGCCGGGGTCCAGGAGCTCGTAGCGGCCGAACCGCACCCCGAATTCCTCGTAGATCCGGGCGATGTGGAAAATCGGCTCGGCTACGACGCACCCGTACCCGCGGTCGCCGAGGAGTTTCATGGCTTCCTGGCTCTTGCCCAGGGCGTAGGCCAGCAGCACCGGCGTCCGTCCTTCGTCCCACGTCCCTTCGATGAAGCGGCAGAGCCGCCGCGCCACCTCGGCCGGCTCCGGAAAGACGTAGTGCGGGCGGCCGAACGTGCATTCCATCACGAGGACGTCGCAGGGCTCCACGGCGATCGGCTCGGCCGTGAGGCTCTCCTGCATCCGGCAGTCGCCGGTGTACACGATCCGCCGCCCCCCGTGCTCGATGAGGATCTGGGCCGAGCCCAGGATGTGGCCGGCTGGCAGGAGGCGGCACGTGGCGCCGTCGATGTGAAACGGATCGTGATACCCGTACGTTTCGGTCACCGTTTTGCCGAGGCGGTGCTCGTACAGCCGGGCGGTCTGCGGGGAGGCGATGATCCGGCGATGGCGGATGGCGTGGTCGCTGTGCGCGTGCGAAACGAAGCACCGGTCGCGGGAGCGGGTGGCGTCCAGCCAGAGCGACGTGCCCTCGACCCTCAACCCGCCGTCATGCTCGATCATCGGAACCCATATCTATACTCTTGTCATGACCGTTGCAAGAGCTTTGTGTTACTCTCTCGTTCCATGCATGCGGCGTTTCTCCTCGGCGCGATCCTCCTTCTGGGCTTGATCATGGCGGATTGGAGGGCGTTCAGCCGGAAGACGTCCGTGGCCGTCACGTACGGCGTGGCCGTTGAGCGCCGGCAGGAGACGCTCACCGTGCGGCGCCAGGCGTTCGACGCCGACGGGATTCTTCAATTGCCGCGCGGCTGGGCGCGGCTCTTCCCCGAGCAGCGGGCCATTCTGCTCCAGCCGGACCTCAAACAGTTCGGAGTCGCGTTCCGGACGGCCTGGCCGCTGAACGGCGTCATCCGTTACGCGACCCTGGAGCAACCGGAGCCGGTGACCATCACCAAGCGGATGCCCTGGTCCTCGGTGATCCTGACCGCGCTCTGGTTCCTGACGGTCGCGGGCGGGACGCTGGCCTATGTGGTGTCCTATGCCGTGGCCGGAGGGATGTCTTCAGTCAGCGGCGCGTTCCTGGCCGTCGCGCTGAGTGGGCTGGGCCTGCTGGTCTGCCTGTTCGGCCTGCTGGTTGTGGTCGTCGCGTACCGGTTGGAGAACAAGCGGCTGATGGCGCTGTATGAGGAATTCAAGGCTGCCCTTTGAACGCCTCCGCGAAGGGCCGGCATTCGGGCGCCAGGAGATCGGGACGGTCGGCCAGCAATTTGGTGATGATGCCCCGGCTCTTGTTTGCCAGACCGGACTCGGTGAAGACGTGCGCGAAGAGGGCGTCGCGCGGCGCCGGATCGGCGGCCGCGGCGCGCAAGTCCGGTTCCGGCAGGGCCTTGAGCCGGTCGCGCAGGGCGAGCATCGCCTTCTCCACGCTGTGGTACGGCGGCGTGATCCGCAGGGAGCGGTAGAACAGCGTCACGCGGCGCCGGAAGTCGGCCTCCAGCCGGCTGCGGAGCTCGCCAGCGGAAGCTGCGGGGGGGCTTGTCATGGCCTGCGCATTGTACCAGACTCGCGCGATCTGTTAAGGTTTCGCAACGTGTGGACCCGGCGCCGATTCATCCAGGCAGCGCTGGCCTCCGGCCTGGGGGCTTTCGTGCCGGTCACCGAGGGGTGCTCCCGGGCACCGTCGGCAGGCGCGATCCGCGAGGCGCTTGCCGCCTTGCGGAGTCAGCGGGTCAAACCGCCGCCCCTTGCAGGCTACGTGGAGTACCGTGGCGTCGTCCACGCCCACACCAATCTGTCGCACGACAGCACCGGGACGACGCAGGAAATCCTCGAGGCCGCCCGTCTCGCGAAGCTGGACTTTCTCGTCGTCACCGACCACTACTCGCCGCGCATTTTCGCCGAAGGCATCGAGGGCCGCAAGGACGCGGTCCTGGTCGTTCGCGGCGTGGAAGTCGCCCTCGGCTGCACGCGCGGCGGCGCGCTCACGCGGCGGTGCGCCAGTGTCCTGGCGGTCGGTCTTCGGGAACCGCTTGTGCCGGGAGAGAATGAGCAATGGGACTGGGACGAGCTGTTCAAGAGCATTCAGAAACAGGGCGCGCTCTCCATCATCGCGCATCCGCGCGGCATGATGAACCCGCACTACTTCAAGTACGCCGATGGGATCGAAATTTACGACCTTGCCGACACCGTGCGGGACCGCCTGGTGGATGTCCCGCGCTTCCTCCTCGACTTTGCCCTCGATTATGCCGACTACCAGGAGGAGATCGTCGTGCCGATCATCGTGGAACGGTCGAGTTGGAATCTCGCCGAGTGGGACCGCTTCACGAAGAGCCGGCGGTTCCTCGGCCTGGCGGGGAACGACGCCCACCAGAACCTGCGGGCATTCGGGCGGCAGGCCGACCCCTACCTCCTGTCCTTTAAGTCCGTGAACACTCACGTCCTGGCGCCGTCGCAGACCGCGGAGAGGCTGAAGGCCTTCGCGCCGGGGCTGACAACGGAGCGGCTCGTGGCCGCGCTCCGCGCGGGCCGGTCGTTCGCCGCCTTCAATCTCCTGGCCGACGCGACCGGTTTCCGTTTCGCGGCCCAAAGGGAAGACGGCGGGGCGGTGGCCGCGGTCATGGGCGACGAGCTGCCCTTAGAGGAAGAGTTTGTCCTGGTCGTGCAGAGTCCGGTACCGGGGCTGCTGGAATTGCTGCGCGACGGGGTGCCGATCCGGCGACAGGAAGGGCGCGAGCTGCGGCATCAAGTGGACCGGCCGGGCGTCTATCGCGTGGAGGTGTCCCTGAAAGTGGTGGACCGATGGCGGCCGTGGATTTTTGCGAATCCGATCTACGTGCGCGCTTAGCTGGCGAAGACTTTCTTCAGGATCGCGCAGGCCTGCTCGATCTGGTCGCGCGACGCGTCGAGGTGGGTCACGGCGCGGAGCGTGGTGGGGCTGAAGGGCACCAGCAGCAGGCCCTCGGCCTTGAGGGCCGCCAGCACCTCGTCGGCCGTGCGGCGCGTCTCGCCGATATCGAAGACGACGATGTTGGTCTCGATATGCGCGGGGTTGATCTTGACGCCGGGGAGTTCCGCCAGGGCCGCCGCCAGCCGCTTCGCGTGGGCGTGGTCCTCCGCCAGCCGCGCGACGTTGTGGTCCAGCGCGTAGAGCCCCGCCGCCGCGAGGATGCCGGCCTGCCGCATCCCGCCGCCGAACATCTTCCGCAGGCGTCGCAGCTTCACGACGCGCTCTGTGTCGGCGCAGATCAGCGAACCGACCGGCGCGCCCAGCCCCTTCGACAGGCAGAACGACACCGTCTCGAAGTGTCGCGCGTACTCGGCCGCCGGAATGCCGGTGGCGACGACCGCGTTGAAGAGCCGCGCGCCGTCCAGGTGCATGGCGATGCCGCGCGCCTCGGCCACCTTCCGGATCGCCGTGATCCGGTCGAGGGGATACACCGTTCCGCCGCCGCGATTGTGGGTGTTCTCCAGGCAGAGCAGGGTCGTGGGCGGATTGTGATAGTCGGGGGGGCGGATGGCCGCCTCGATCTGCTCGACCGCTAATATTCCCCGAGTCCCTTGAAGCCAGCAGGTCTGGACTCCGGAGAGGCCGGCCGCCGCGCCGCTCTCATAGCGGACCACATGCGCCCCGGCCTCGACGATGATCTCGTCGCCAGGCCTCGTGTGCACCCGGACCGAGAGCTGATTGGCCATCGTGCCGGAGGGGACGAAGAGCGCAGCCTCCTTGCCGAGCAGCCGCGCGGCCGTCTCCTGAAGCCGGTTGACGGTCGGGTCCTCGCCGAAGACGTCGTCGCCGACCTCGGCCGTGGCCATCGCCTCGCGCATGGCCGGCGAGGGCTTCGTCACCGTATCGCTGCGCAGATCGATCATTGGTGTCAGAGGATATTGTAAACGGGTTCAAGGTAAAAGGCACGAGTGCCTACGTGCTGCGGGGAAGGTCCACCGGATTCTGTTCCTCTGTTGACGGCTTCATAGGTAGTGGCTAGACTTTACGGGTCGAACCTGCCGCACAGCTTGGAGGTGACGCTATGAGTCCGAACGAGAAGGCGATCCCGACGGCCGATGTCCTGAAGAAGGAGATCGTGTATGACGGGGAGGGGTACACCCGGGCGTCCATCGAGCGGATGCTCCAGGATTACCAGGGGAAGAACTCGCTCGATTTGAAGAAGTTCGGCGACCTGTCGAAGGCCTACGACCGGCTGTCCAAGGAGATGACGCAGGACATCAGCGAGCACAAGAGCGCCATCGAATACCTCGGCAATATCGTGACCTTCGACGAGGTCGGGACCAACATCAAAGGGCTCCTGCACAAGATCCCCGTCATCCGGGAGCTGACCCCGAGCCGCGACCTGAAGGAGCTGCTGGGGGAGAAGATCGAGATCGCCCAGCGGCGGGTGCAGGAAGTCGGCAACTATCTGGACACGCTGCAAAACGACATCAAAAACCTTCAGGACGACATCGTGCGGCTCAACAAGAAAATGATCGTCGCCGCCCAGAACGAAGAGAAGGCGGCCGGCTACGTGCTGGAGCTGGAGGCCTACCGGAGCCGGCTGGAGAAAGACCTGCAGGCGATGGCCGACCAGAAGAGCGCCGAGGCCCGCGCGCTGCTGGCAAAGATCAGCGACGTTAAGCGCCTCATCTACGAGCACGGGGCCAAACTGCGGCTGTACTCCAATGCGGAGGATCGCATCGCCTCCATCGTCAACATGAACAACAACTTCCTGGAGATCATGTCCAACCTCAACAGCAACATGGCCTCGCTCTACGAAGCCGGCAACGAGGTCCTCAACGAGCTGCACGGGAACCTGGCCGGGCTCGCCTCGATCTCCAAGGCCGGCGAGCTCTCGGTCGAGATGCACAAGTCCATGGAGTCGCTCAAGAAGAGCGTCAACCGCCTGGCGGTGCTCGCCTCCGAGACGTCGCTGTACCTGACCCAGAATATCGACCGGCTCACGGCGGAGATGAAGGTGTACGACAAGGAGACGGAGACCCTCGTGCAGAGCAATCTGGCCGCGGAACGCGAGATCAAGGAGCAGCGCATCGACGAGACGATCGCGCTGGCGAAGAAGGAACTCGGCCACTTTGAGTCAGCCCGCAAGGCGCAGTAAGAAAGAGGCGGATGCATCCCGGCTGAAATGTCTTGAGGGCCGGGACGTGGCCACCTATGCGCGTTTTGCCGCGCGGCTCGTCTCGGGCGGGCGGCTGAACAGATGGTTCCCGGACCCGTTCGGGTGTGCCGAATACTTTACGGCCCTGTCGGCCGCCGTGGCGGAAGGCGTCTACGCGGGCATCCGCATCGATCTCGCCAGCGGAATGCCGACGCTCAAAGACATGCTGGCCATCCAGGTTGACCGCCGGATCGCCGAGGATTTCCTGGGCGAGCAGGAGAGCCGCATTGCGGCGGGGCGGTCGGTCACCGCCAAGGTGCAGGCCAAGCTCGCCTATTACCGGCGGCTTGTCCGGGCGACCATCCCGCCGCTGTATCGCCTCGACGTCAAGTTGCGCCGCATCGATCGCGCCCGGCGCGTCGCCGCGTTCGAAGTCATGTTCGACCGCTATGAACCGGGCGAATCCGTCTTCACGCGCTATACGCTGGTCATCGAGCAGACGGACAGCATGTGGGGCGGCACGCTGCTGGAGCGCACCGGCGACTACAGCCGGCAGACCTCGGCCTTCCGCGAGAAGATGGAAGTGTACACCCAGGACGACAGCGAGATCGCCTTCCTGCTGCTCGGCAAGCTGGACGGCGTGCGCGTCGTCGAAGTGACGCGCGGGCGCATCGGGCCGCTGTGGAGCCCCTGGACGCCCGCGCCGGCGGGGTGGACCCCCGAGGGCGCGCTCGAGGCGGCCTTCGTGCTGCATCTGCCGCTGGATCGCGCCTCGGTGGACCTCGAAAAGGACCGGGACAACGATCCGTTCGCCACCATCTTCCGGAAGTTTCTCTCCGCGGCCAGCCGGCCGCTCATTGAGGAAGAGGCGAGCCGGCTCGGCTACCGGGTCCACAAAGAGCGGAAATTCGTCTGCACGCCGGAGGCGGCCGACACGATCCGGAAAAAGCTGGACGAGGCCGGCACGCAAAACATCGTCTATACGATATGAAGCTGCGCGTTGAGACCGCGGACATGGAGCGCGAGCTGGAGGGGGCCCGCCGGCAACTGACGCAATCCGGCTTGCCGCGCGCGCTGGCGGACGTCGACGCCGGCGCGTTCGGGACGACGCCGCTGAACCTGCAGGCCCTCGATGCCGTCAGCCACGCGGTGGCCGTGGCGCAAGCGCTCCTGCGCCTGGCCGGCGCGGACAGGGTGCCGTCGTCTTATGCGGGCTTCCTCCTGGCCGAGGAAACGGCGGACCGGCTGGCGGCCCTCGGGGACTGCCTGGAGCCGCCCGACAAGGCGGAGCTGCCGTCCGGAGAGTACCGGGACTTCGCCGCCACCGCCGCCGCGGAGCTGCCCGGCGCGATCCTCAAGGACTGCGCCAGCTTCGTTCGCTTCTATCAGCGGCATGCCGACAATGCGAAGCGCCTGCACCGGGACACCGAGTCGCTGCGCTGCCTCCATGCCTACTTCCGCCTGCTCTCGCGGACGCTCCGCAAGCTCCAGCCGGAAATCCCCGACCTGCACGTCGAGACGCCGCGCCTGCGGGCCGTCGGCTGGCGGGTGTCTCCCCTCGGGGCCGAGGAGCCCACCGACCTGCTGCCCGTCACATTCGACGACATCGTCGGCAACCAGGAGTTCGTGAAGGCCGGCAAGCGGCTCGCCCGCGACGTCGCCGGCTTCGATCTCAAGGCCGGGAAGAACCCCAAGAAGGTGCGCAACCAGGTCATGTTCGTGCTCGGCACGCCCGGCTGCGGCAAGACCGTCACCGCCCACGCGATCGGCCGCTACTTCCTCCAGCTGTGCGAGAAAGCGGAGCTGCCGGCCCGCATGCGGGTCATCCGCCGCACCGACTGGGCCTCCGCCTACCAGAACCAGTCCGCCAACAGCCTGCTCGAAATCTTCAAGGAGGAGGTGTTCAACGCGCCGGGGGTGTGCGGGGTGTACTGGCCGGACATCGACACGGCCTTCGCGGCGCGCTCCGACGCCGACATCCGGCAGGAGGAGAAGGCCATCCTGGCGACGATCTTCGGCATCCTGGACGGGACGGTCGGGCCGAAGAACGGCAAGTGGTTCATGATCTGCGACGCCAACACGCTGAACATGGACGAGGCGACCATCAGCCGGATCTCCCAGAATCCCATCCGCGCGCTGGGGCCGGTGAGCGCGGAGGACTTCGTGAGGCTGCTCCGGGACGTGAAGCTCCGCGGCAAGGGGCCGTGGCTGCCGGTTGCGGAGGCCGAGTGGAAGGCCATCGGCGAGAAGTGCGTTGCCGAGAAGCTCTCGGGGCGCTCCGTGGACCACCTGGCCGGACGCGCCCTGACCGAGATGGAGGACTTCGAGGAGCCCGACGAGTATTTCGGATTGTCCTTCGAGGACAAGCAGAAGATGATCGCCAGGCTCTCCAAGCCGGTCGGCGCCCAACGCCTCCACGCCATGATCGGGGAATACTGCCGCTTCGAGCGCGAAGCCCAGGCCAAGAGCGAGACGGAACGGTTTATCAACCGCGTCCGCGAAATCCGCTTTCACCTCTCCGCGCAGCGCGCGGCGCTGGGAGGGGACAGTCCCCCTTCTTAGTGGGGACTGTCCCCATTTTTCACGCGAGGTGAGATGACCGACCCCGGCTTACTCGTCGGATCAGGCACCTTCCGGGTGGACCGCGAGCGGGCACTCGAGAAGCTGAAGGCGTTCCAGCTTCCCGACCCCGACATGTTCCTCCTGCCCTGGATTCGCTGCGCGGTGGCGAGCGGTGCGACCACCCTGGTCCTGGATCTCGACTCATCAAAGATCAGATTCAACGGTCGGCGGTTTACGCGGGAGGAGCTGGCCGATCCTTACGGCTGCCTCTTCGAGGAGGCCGCGCCGGAGCGGGCCCGCAACCGGCACCTGGCCTATGCCCTGCTGGCGACCCTGAGCAGAGGATGTCCCTCCATTACCCTGACGACCGGCCCCCGGCGGAAGCGCCTTCGGCTTACCGTCAAATCGTTGACAGAGGACTCCGTTGAATCCATTCCGGCGAATCCTGAAAAAAGATCATCCGCGAAGACAATCGTGGTCCTGTGGTGGTCACATTGGACTAGCGGGCCCTTGAGCTACAGCACGAGCGAAGGGAGCATCACCGGCATCGCTGACTCCGTTCAGTATGCGCTCGATCGTCACATCGCGCCGCTCATCTCCATTCAGGTGTCGCCGGCGAAGGTCGCCGAGTTCATTATTCGAGAGAGCGTGGCAAAAGAGCAGCGACCGCAGCCGGGGGCAGACAACACCCTGAAGTTCCGCAAGGGGCCTCTCGCCTGCTGGTTCCACGTGCCCGGCCGCCTCAATCCGACCGGCAGCCGCCTTCGGCTGGCCCATTTCGGCGTGTTCGTCGAGGACGTGGAAAGGCACCCGGGAGGGAATCCTGCCGTGCCTCTTCCCGGTCCTCTCATTCCCGTCGAGGGCACGATCAATGACGATGACTTTGAGCTGAATATCTCCCAGTCCGGCGTCGTGCGCAACGAGCGGTACAACGCCGTCATGCAGGAAGGGTCGGTGCAGGCCGAGGAACTGCTTTCCCGGGTGAGCCGGGCGCAGGCCCGCCGGATGCAGGTCGTGGGAAGGCTCATCCAAAACTGGCTGCTGCGGCGGGCATGGAGCCGGTGGCTTCGGATGGGAGAAGAAGCCGAGGCAGGCGGCTTCTGGAGCCTGGACCTGTCCTTCGGCGAAGCGATCGGATATGCCTTGAAAAATGTCGCCCTCCTGCCGCCCGATCCGGACTGGAAGGAAGAAAATCTGCGGCGGATCTGGGAGACGGCGCGGGCGACGGCGTGGCTGCGGCACCTGTGCGCGCGGTCGCGCAAAGACCAGCGGGCTGCCGTGGCCGGCAAAGCGGTGACGGACCTGATGAGGGCTGCGCCCATCTTCTGGAATGTGAAGGGAACCCTGCTCAGCATGGCCGACTTGGAGAAGACGCTTCACCGGCTGGGGTACGTGCCGGTGTCCGCCAAGCAGGCGGCGGGGAGCCCGCCGCCCTATCCCGTGGTCTGGGCCTGGTGCGGGGAAGAGCGGGCCGCGCTGGACAAAATTTTCCCCGGGCTGGTGGCCGACATCACGGAAGCCGAGACCGTCAAAGGCAGAGAGCCACAGTCCGGCCTGCTGGAGCAGGTGGGCCGCTTCAACATCTTGATTCGGGGAGATTTCGACACGGGCCGTGCATGGGGAGAAGTCTGCCTGCCGATGCTGCGGGATGAGGGGGCGGCTCGGCTGCTGTGTCTCTATCGGGGAGAACCCGCGGGGGTCATTCGGATGGAGTGCGGGTTGTCGTTTGTGGCGGCGGTGGACATCACCAAGCTGGTGAAGAATCCGTTGCAAGCTGCAGGTGATCTGGTCGAGCTGGTGCCCGGCGAGGAGAGGCAGGCGCTGGAGAAGGCGGTATTACCGGCCGCGCGCAGCCTGTACCGGAAGCTGGCGGAGGAAGTGTCGGACACAGTCTTTTACTGGGATTTGAGCCCGAGGGAACGGGCGATTCTGCCGCATCTGCAAGATTTCCTTGTCTGGAGACGAGCCCGACCTTCGGGGCAGGCGAGCGAGGAGGGTCGCTGGATCGAGGCCTATCCGCTCTTTTTCACTAACACAGGAAGGAGATGGTCCTTTTCGAACCTGCGAGAGTTCGTGGATGCAGGACAGGCCGTCTTTCTTCAGCCCGGCGTCGATTTCGAGGTCATGGGGGAGGGGAGGGTGGCGCTGCGTGGAGTGGACCAGGCGTTTCTGGTGCGCCTGTTCCCCGATGCGGTATTTGAGGTAGTGCCGGACAAGCCCGGCATTGAGGCAGTGCCGGACAAGCCCGGCGTGATGCGGATGACCAGGCCTGTTCCGGCTCCGGCGGAGCCGCCGCCTCTGACTGAAAAGCCCATCGTGCCGGTTCCCGCGCCGGCAGTGCCTGCGCCCGATCAGGCTATTGCGCAACCGGCGCCCCCACACCCTGTTACGCCTCCGGCGCTCTCCGGATCGGAAATGCTCGACGGGGCCGCTGAGTTGCTGGAGGCCCTGCGGGGGCGGCGCGGCATGAAACTGATCGGGGCCCGGACGCCGGCGCTGCGGCTTGCGAAGGGCGCGGGCGATCAGATGCTTGCGGTGGGCAAGAAAAACACCTGGACGGTGAATGAGACGCATCCGCTGGTGAGGACGGTAGGGGAATCGGGGCTCCCGAAAGCGGTGCAGGCGGTCTATCTGGCCTCGCTGGTGTACACCTCGGCCAACCGCACGCTCCGGCGCGTGACCGATCAGGATGACGTGAAGTTTCAGCAGGCGCTGGCGGATCATGTGGCGGAGAAGCGTGATGGCTGACGACGGTGAGTTGGTTGAATCGGGCACGTTCCGGGTGGACCGGAAGAAGGCGCTGGAGAAGCTGAAGGAGTTCCAGCTACCCGATCCCACCATGTTCCTCCTGCCCTGGCTGCGCTGCGCCGTGGCGAGCGGGGCCTCCAAGATCACCATCCAAATCGACGCTGCAAAGACCCACTTGACGATGTCCTTTGACGGCCGGCCGTTCGGCGAAGGCGAGTTGAATGATCCGTATGGTTGTCTCCTCGACGAGTCCACTCCCGAGAACGCGCGCAACCGGCACCTCGCCGTCGGCATCTTAGCGGCGCTCCGGCTTGGTCCTCCTATGAGGCTCAGGGTGACGTCCGGGGCGGACTCCGAACGTCGACGCCTCTATATTGAATCCCTGGAGCAGGAAACCCTGGCGGAGGTGCAAGGGCCCTCTCACGGGACCGCGCTGGAAGCAACCTTCTCAGGCTACTGGGTGAACTGGAAGGCCGCGCTGGAAACCGTTGTCCGCCGGTATCCCGTCGAAATGAGAACCGCACGCCTGCTCATCGTCGATCCTGCAGACGTCCAGGCTGAAGTGGAGCGCGAGAGCCGTCCGCAAAGAAAAAGCGCGTGGCTTGTGTTTTCGGACGGTATGGCGCGCGGGATGGTCGCGGTGCACGAGGACACCGGTCGGACTCAAAGCATGGTCCGGCTCTATCAATGCGGCGTATTCGTGGAAGAGGTCGAGTCCGACCTGCCGATGGTTCCGGTCGTGGCTTCCATCAATAATGACCTGTTCAACTTGAATGTGTCCCAAGCGGGCGTGGTGCGCGACCAGCACTTCGAGGCGGCGATGCGGATTGTTGCCGAGCAGGCCCAAAAGCTCCTGGTCCAGGTCAGTCGAGCCCAGGGAGAAACGTTAATGCCGTGTGCCGCTCTGCGGCGTCGACGGGATGCGAGACGGCATTGGTCGCGCTGGTGGGAGGAGGGAACGAACTTCAGGCTTTCTTGGATCAAGTTTGGGCCGTTTGCCGGCCTCATGACTTTGAGCGGTCTCGCATTCGTTATCACGAAATCGTACGAGAAGAGCTGGCATGCCGTCGGGGGGTTCCCCGACAGCGACCTGACGATTATCGGTGACGCGATATCGTTCTTCTCGTTCCTCTTGGCCTTCACCGTCGGCCTGCTCTTCGCGGCGATGTGGGAGAGCCGCGAGGTGCTGTCCTTGAAGCAGGCGGGTACGATCCGGGAGGCGGCTTGGATTACGACCTGGGTACGGAAGGCCTGTGGATCGGTACTCGATCGCGACGGCGCCTCGTTCAAGGCCCTTGGAGAAGCCCCGATATTTCTGAGTGCCGTGGACGGCCCGCCGCTCAGCCTGGCCGAATTGAACGTCCAGCGACAGCAACTCGGCCACGTACCGTTCTCCCTGGAACCGCTTCCGCGCAAGTCGGCGTCCAAGGTCGTGTGGTGCGTGGGAGAGCAGGACCGCGCCGATCTGGAAAAGTTCTTTCCGAATCAGTGCCGAGATGTGACGGACCAGTGATGAGGCGGTAAAGGGCACGCGATGACTGAGGACGGCGAACTGGTTGAGTCGGGCACCTTCCGGGTGGACCGGAAGCGGGCGCTGGAGAAGCTCAAGGAGTTCCAGTTCCCCGATCCCGCCATGTTTCTGCTTCCCTGGATCCGCTGCGCCGTGGCGAGCGGGGCCACCAAGATCACCATCCAAATCGACGCTGCAAAGACCCACTTGACGATGTCCTTTGACGGCCGGCCGTTCGGCGAAGGCGAGTTGAATGATCCGTATGGTTGTCTCCTCGACGAGTCCACTCCCGAGAACGCGCGCAACCGGCACCTCGCCGTCGGCATATTAGCGGCGCTCCGGCTCAGTCCCGCGAAGCTCACGGTGACGTCTGGCATGGACTCCGAGCGAAGATGCCTCCAGATCGAATCCCTGGAGCAGGAAACTCTGGGGGAGGCAAATGAGTCCTCTCACGGGACCGTGCTGGAAGTTATGTTCTTGGACCACTGGATGAATTGGAAGGCAGCGCTGGAAAGCGTCGTCCGACGGTATCCCGTCGAATTTAGGGCGGCACGGCTGAAGTTCACCAAACCGGCGGGGCTGCAAAAAAAAGTAGAGCGTGAGGCTTCTCCACAGGAACGAAGCTTGCAATATAAGTTTTCCGACGGCAAGTCACGAGGATGGGTTGAGGTACCCAACGACACTGCACAATCCCTGAGCACCATTCGCCTCTATCAGCACCGCGTGTTGGTGGAGGAATTTGAATATGAGTTGCCGCTCGTTTCGGTGCCGATCGTGGCCTCCGTCAATAACGACCACTTCACCTTGAATGCGTCCCAATCAGGCGTCGTGCGCGACAAACACTTCAAGGCGACGATGCAGATCGTAGCAAACCAGGTGAAGCCATTGCTTGCGCAGGTCGGCCGGGATCAAGCGAAGACCTTGAAGTCTCTGTTTCGGGCACACAATAAATTCAATATTTGGAGACGAAATAAGGCGCCTCGGCTTAGTGACGGGGAAAATCTAGGGTTCTTTCTTGCCTTGTGGGGGGCCTTCTTCCTCCCTATACTTGGTGTATTTTTGTTTGCCACAGAATTATTGAAACCGTCTTCTTCTCCCTCGACGTTGCCATCGGAGGACATCCAAAAAGCCTTGCGGGGAACCATGTGGGTTCGCAAAGCCTGTACCCATCTATTGCACGAATACGACAGTGATAGGACTACGCCTGAACGCAAGACGCTCTGGGAGACTCCGATCTTTCTCGGCGTAGACGGCACACCGCTTAGCCTGGCGACACTGGAGTTGCAGCGTCGAAAGCTGGGCAGTATCCCGATTTCGACAACGCGCCGCGGGAGGGAAACAAGGAAGAAAGTCGTGTGGTGCGTGGCCGAGGAGGACCGCGATGATCTGGAGAAGTTCTTCCCTGGGCAAATCTGGGATATCACACTGTAGTGTCGCGTGCCATACAGATGCGCTCTGACGACGGCGCGAACCGATGAGCTGAAGCTGATTCTAACAGGTGCAAAGGAGGTATTACCCATGGCACGTAAGAGCGAAAAGTCCGGCCCGACCACGTCCGCCCAGGGCCTCGTCAAGGATCTGGTGGAGCAGTTCAGCAACCCGCTCGACTTCTATCGCGAGCTGATCCAGAACTCCACCGACGCCGGAACGAACCGCATCGATGTCTCGCTGGAGTACGTCGCGAAAGACGGGGGCCAGGGCCAGGCCGTGATCCGGGTGGAAGACGACGGCGAGGGCATGGACGAGCACATCATCGACAACTTCCTCCTGGTGCTCTTCAAGTCCACGAAGGAAGACGACCTCACTAAGATCGGGAAGTTCGGGATCGGCTTTGTCTCGATCTTCGCGATCAAGCCCGAACTCGTGCGCGTCCACACGGCCAAGAGCGGCGAGAGCTGGCGGCTCGATTTTCCCAGCTACAAGCGCTACGACAAGTACCGCATGAAGGAGATGCGCGAAGGGACGCTGGTGGAGCTCTTCAAGGACATGACGCGCGAGGAGTACGACAAGCTGATCCAGGAGTCCCTCAAGACGATCAAGTACTGGTGCAAGCATACCGAGACGAAGATCTTTTTCCAGGACCGGACGCAGGACCGGCCGCCGGAGCCGATCACCGAGCCGTTTGAGCTTCCGGGCGGAGCCAGTCTGGTCTATCGGGAAGAGGGCACGGAAATCTTGCTCGGATTCACGGGCGACGCGGAGCCGTTCTACGGCTTCTACAACCGCGGACTGACGCTTAGGGAAGGAAAGAAGCAGTTTTTCCCAGGCGTCCAGGTGAAGGTGAAGTCCCGCTATTTGGAGCACACGCTGACCAGGGATAACGTGATGGAGGACGAGAACTACCAGAAGGTCATGAAGATCCTGAAGCGGCTCGTCCATGGCGAGTTGCGGAAACGCCTCCAATCCGAACTGACCGAGATCGCCGCCAAGATCTCGCACCAGGCCGCCGAGGCGGGCCAGGACGTCAAGGCAATCGATGTCTCCCTGGCCGGCGAATGGTCACGGCGGCTGCCGTATTTCCAGTGGCTCTTGTCCGGAATTCTTTCGCGGTGGAAGCAGCAGCGGAACTGGCCGGTGTTCCCCGCGCTCTCCGGCAAGCCGTTCTCGCTGGTCCGGCTGCTCAAGGGAATCAGCGCCGCCGGCGCGCTCTATCACGACTCGCAGGCGACGCCGATCACCCGAGCTTTGGAGAAGGAAGGGACGCCCGTCCTAGTGTCCGGTCCGTGGGTCGCCGCGGTGGAGACCTGGTGCAGCGGCCGGCTGAAGACGGCGCAGGCGTCACAATCCTTCATCCTGCCGCAGGTTCTCAAGACCGAACGCCTCCCGGCCTCTCTGCGTGCGTTTCTTGCCACGCTACGGACCGTGGACGCGTCGTCCGGTGCCAAGTATCGGGACATCCAGGCGGCGGAGTTCGAATACACAGGATCCTGCATCAAGGATCGGATCTTCGTCACGCAAATGGAGTCCGGCGCGCTCACACGGGCGGACGAGCGGCCGAAGTCCTCGCTGTTCGCCTTCGCCCGGGCGCGCCCGGTCGCGCTGCTCAATCCTGCGCACACGTTTGCGCAGAAGCTGGCCGCGATCCACGAGACCAAGCCGGGGCTGTCGGCGTTCCTCTGCTTGAAAGTCCTGCATTTGCACGACGGCACGGTCCCGCCTGATCAGGAGGGCGAATACTGCAACCTGGCCGAAAAGGTGGAGCTAAAGATCATGCAAAAGGCCATGAAGCTGGACGCGGCTAAGCTCCAAAAGGCGTGATGGCGGACGCAGGTACATTGGTCGGTTCCGGCACGTTTCGGGTGGACCGCACGCAGGCCCTCGAGAAGCTCAAGGACTTCCAGCTTCCCGATCCGACGAAGTTTCTCCTGCCGTGGGTCCGCTGCGCAGTGGCCAGCGGCGCGACCGGCATACGGCTCGAAAGCGAGGGCGCACGTTTGCGGATGCAGTTCAACGGCCCGCCGTTCACCCTCAAGGAATTGGAAAATCCCTATGATTGTCTGTTTGAAAGCTCAACCCCGGACAGCGCGCGCAACCGCTTTCTGGCCACCGGATTGCTGTCCGCCCTGCGGCTCGATCCCGGCGAGGTGAGGATCATTTCGGGGAGAAGGCCCGAGCGGATCTGCCTGCGGGTCGAGTCCCTGGAACGGGACGCGATTGAAAAAGCCGACGACATGGGCATGGCGACGGTGCTGACGGTTGAATGGCGACAGCGCACCTGGAACCATTCGAGCGCGGCGCTCCGGCACCTCGGCGAGCACTACGGCATGGGGGCGATCCCCATCGAGATTGAAGGGGGGACAACGCTGCCGCCCCGCCGGGATGTCTTGAGCCAATCCGATCAGGAACTGGGGTTGTGGTTTAACGAAGAGGGAGTACGCGGTGTGATTCGGGTGCCTGAGGACCTTGCAGGAGAGAGCGTGCTACGCCTGCACTCTTATGGGGTCCTTGTGGAATCCATCAGACTGCAACGACCCTTGGATCATATTGACGGCTCCATCAATGACGATCAACTGACGCTCAACGTATCTCAGGCGGGCGTCGTCCGAAACGAGCGGTTTGAGCAGACGATGAAGATAGTCGGGACGCACGCCGGGAAATTGCTCCTACGGGTGATCGGGAAACAGGCTGGTCACCTCTCTGAAATAGGCCGACAGCCCCTTAAGGAGCTTGCGCTTGTTGTGTGGCAGGATTGCTTCGGCGGCTGGGACGCTCTTGCACAATACTCCTTTGTTAGGAGTCCGGATTACTATTGGGAACTGTTTCCAGGGCATTGGGAGAAAGAACGTACCGTCATGATTCGGCGGGCAGCATGGAGCACGGCTTGGTTACGTGAGGCGTGCGTACAGCGACTCCATGATTTGGAGGCGGATGCCGCGGATGCGACTCTGAAAGCGCTCTGGGACACCGCCATATTTCTGAGCGTGAACGGCAAGCCCCTTAGTCTCACCCAATTGGAGTTCCAGCGTCAACGTCTGGGCCATGTTCCTTACTCGATGGAAGCAAGACCGGACCTGAAGCTTCCGTATGACGTGGTGTTGTACGACGGCGCAAGAATGCTTGACATCCTGATGCGACGATTCCCCCACAATTGCAGGGATGTCACGGACAGGTTGGACATATTGGCGGAGGACAGTCGCCGGAAAAGATCCTTGCTGCTGGAAGCCGCGGGCGTGGCCGACCTGCTCATTCGGGATGAGTTTGAAGCAGGTCCCTTCCGGGGGGAGGTGGGGCTGCCGATGGCGCCCGAAGAGGAAGGCGGCCGCCTTCACGTCATCCGTAACGCTGTCCCCATCGGGTTCATTCCGCTGGAGTGCGGCCTGCGGTTTGTTGCCGCCGTGAATGATCCTGACTCACGAAAAGGCGCAAACGACCCGGCCCTGCTACAGGATCCGGATCTCCGGGCGGTAAAGGTCGCGGCCATGGAAGCCGCGCGCGGTCTGTACAGGAAAGTGGCGCCGGAATACGGCGGCCAGATGCGAACGTTGCGCAATGGAGCCATCCGAACGCACCTGCTGGATTACCTCCTCATGGCGATCGGCGAGCGCGGGGCTCACGTCCCTCTCGATGAACGGGACCGGTGGATCGAAGGGGTCATGATCTTTCACACGCTGGACGGCTGGTGGAGCTACGCCCGCCTGCGGGGAGCCTTTGAAGAGGGTCGAGCCGTTGCGTTTCTCCCGGAGCCGTCGGCCGAACCTCAGCCCGGCGGCAAGCCCGCGCCTCTCGCCATTACGGAATCCCTGCTGTCCCGACTGCTCCCTGGGTCTGGATTCCTGACGGTGCCGGGCAAGCCCAACGTGCGGCTGGTGTTCAAGAGGCGCCCCACGCTGTCGAACGACCGGTACGTATTGGATGGCGATGACCATGCGCTGCTGGATCGCCTGATTGCTCTGGTGGGTGAGAAGGGGACGCTCTATGACGTGCCCGATGATCCGTTGCGGAATTTTCTGCTGCAGGCGGTCGGGCGTCTCCTGGCTCCCTGGTCCGACCACGAGAAGACTCCCGAGCACGTGACTCTCCGCGGCATGCTTGGACACCTGCCGATGTTCCGGCGGCCGGACGGGACCGGCTGCACCGTCAGCGACCTTGGTGAACGGCTGGCGGCAGGTGTCATGGTGAGGTACGTTCCCGCCGATCACCCGCAGCCGGATGCGCGAGCCGATCTGGTCTTGACCGACGAGGAGTTGGGCCTGATCAAGCGTTTCTGGCCGAGCCGGAAAGACCGGTTGGTTCCTTTCGCCCCCTCATCATCCCTGCGTTCCGCTCTGCCGAAGAAGATGCTCTCTCCGGCCCCCGTCCCTGCAAAGCCGATCACCAAGCAGGCGGTTCCCCAAGCGCCGGCGCCGCGCTCCATCACGCGGCCCCGGCCTGCGGCTACGCCGCGCCCGGCGGCTCCTCCACCGCCGCGGGCCCATCCAACACCCCCCTCAAAGAAGCCAGGGGTCGTTGATCTTGGACGGCAGATTCTGACGGAGCTTCGCGGTCGGCGCGGCGTGAAACTGTTAAGCGGGATGGCCTCGCTTCGGCTCAGGCCTTTTTCCGGAGGCAGCCTGCTCGACATCGGCAGGGCCGGCATCTGGTCTCTGAACGCGTCCCATTCCATGACGCAGGCGGTGCTGGGCGCGCCGCTTCCGGATTCTGAGAAGGCGGCGTATCTGGCGTCATTTGTGTACACCGCTGCCAACCGCAGCCTGTCGTATGTGACGGACCTGGACGACGTAAAATTCCAGCAGGCGCTCGCGGATCATGTGACGGAGAGGCGTAATGGCTGATACCGGCGTGTTGGTGAATTCGGGCACCTTCAGGGTGGACCGCAAGCGGGCGCTGGAGAAGCTCAAGGATTTCCAGCTCCCCGATCCCGAGAAGTTCCTGCTGCTGTGGGTGCGCTGCGCGGTGGAGAGCGGGGCTAAGGGCATCACACTCGAAAACATTTCGAGCGCGCATGCGGTGGAGATGAAGTTCGACGGGCGGGTGTTTACCGCCGAGGAGCTCAAGGATCCTTTTGTGTGCTTGTTCGAGGAGGGTACGCCGGAGAATGCGCGAAACCGCAATCTGGCTATCGGTATCATGTCCGTGCTGAGGCTCAATCCCAAATGTATAACGGTGACCTCCGGAACAGGCTCGAATCGGATGCGTCTGCGCGTCGAATCTCTTGAAGAAACTTCCATCGAAAAGCGCAGTGGCGGCTTCCGGGAGACCATTCTGCGGGTTGAGTGGCCGATGGTCGGTTGGAGGCGAGGAGGCGATCTCCTCCAACACGTCCGGATCCAGGATCACATGCTGCCGATCCCCATCAAATTTTCCGGTCTCAGCGTGCAGGAAGGAGTCGAGATCAAACTGTGGCAGGATGAGCAATCCGGTCAGGCGAAAGGGAAGACCGGACCTTCCACGCCGGTCAAAGGGGCGCGCATCAAGCTCGAGGTGCCCGGGAACCTGGCCTATCCCAAGAGCGTGCTCCGCCTCCATTCCCAGGGCGTTTTCGTGGAGTTGGTCGAAGTCGATCTGCCGTTGGTAAGGGTCGACGGCTGGATCAATGACGACGGGTTCGCTCTCAACCTCGCTCGGTCCGGGGTCGTCCGGGATATCCGGTTCAATAAGGCAATGGAGCTTGCGGCTTCCAAGGCCGGACGTCTCCTTTTGGAAAAAATTCGGGCGCAGGCAGGCGCCATCACGGAGGTCGGGCGGCTCATCCGTGATACGCTTCTGTTCCGCGCGTGGGGAGATTGGTTGAAACGGGGAGAGGTCGCGGAAACCGTCTTTCCGTTACGTTTGAGCAAGGGGTTGTTCGAGCTGCTGAAGTGGCTCGTCGTGAATCCACCGGAGTGGAATAGTGACAATGCGAATAACGTCTGGTATGCCGCGCGGGTGACGGCGTGGCTCCGGGAGGCCTGCGAGCGGAACCTGACCGACCGGGACAAGGATTCGACGAATCCGACGCTCAGAGCGCTCTGGGAGACCCCGATCTTTCTGAGCGTCGACGGCAAGCCGCTCAGCCTGTCGCAGTTGGAGAGCCAGCGCCGCCGGCTTGGCCATGTTCCCTTCTCGTGGAGGCCGTTTTCTGGTGTCGCGTTGCCTTACGAGGTGGTCTGGCTCACGTGCGAGCAGGACCGGGCCTGCCTCTCCAGACACTTCCCCGGTCTTGAGAGGGACCTCTCGCAGCACCTCATGTCTCTGGCCAAGCAGGTGCGGGACTCTCATGGCGCCGCAGACAAAGGTGCGACAGGCCTTCTTGAACGAGCGGGAATATTTGCCCTGCTCATTCGCGACGGGTTCCAAGCGGGCCGCTTCCAAGGCGAAGTCGGACTCGAGATGTCACCGGGAGAAAGAAATGCGCGCGTGGTCATTCTCAGGGCCGGGAAACAGCCCTCATCCATCCTGCTCGACTGCGGTCTGCGCTTCGCGGCCGCCGTGGAGCGCGCGACGACGAAGGGCGGTTCGGGCAACTCGGACACAGTCGCGGAATCCGAGCGTCGTGAAGTGCAGGTGTCGGCGATGCAAGCGGCCGGTAGCCTTTACAGGAAGCTGGCCTCGGAATATGACGTGAAAAACCAGACGCCCCGCAACGGAGCGATCCACGAGCATTTGCTCGATTATCTTGTTGAGGCCGTGGGCAAGGCCGCTCCGCCCGCCTCGCCGTCGGAGCAGGACCGCTGGGTCGAGTCGGTCCCACTCTTCAAAGTCGGGAAAGTCTGGTTGGATTTCGCGCGCCTTCGTCTCGCGTATGAAGAAGGCCAGGCCTTCTACCTCTTGCAGGATCAGCGGATGGTGCGCGGACTCGACGGCAAATCGGTTCTGGCGGGATGCGCGCCCGCCGTGCTGTCCCGTCTGCTTGCGGAGACGGCAGTGCTGGAGATTCCCGGCAAGCCCGGCGTGCAGGTGCTGTTCAAGAAAATCCCCAAGCCGGCCTGCGGCCATCCGGCGTCGAACGAGTGCCTGATCGAAAAGGTCGTCACGGGAGAACCGGTCTGTCTGACTATCGGAGAAAAACCCGGTGGCCAATGCATGAGCTTCCCGTGGGGCACCGTCACGGTCTTCCCGCGCGGCGGGAAGCCGCTTGCCCGTATCACTCCGCAGGCACAGACCGAGTGGGGGATGACCCTCATGATTGCACTGATGCAGCGGCGAGGGACGCTCTTTGACGCGCCCGGCGATCCCGCGCGCAAATTTTTATTGCAGGCTGCCGGCTATTACCTTGCGCCCTGGCCCGGCAAGGGGCAGACACCGCGGCACAGGCTCATCGTGGAATTGCTGGAGCGGCTTCCGATGTTCCTCCGGCCTGACGGCACCGGCTGGACAGTGAATGATCTGGTGGAGTTGCGGCTCTCGGAGGGAGTCAAGGCCTGGTATCTCCCTGTCAACTATTCGGTTTCGGACTGGCGCGCCGATCTGGTGCTGACCGACGAGGATCTGGCGCTCATCGTGCGGCTGTGGCCGGATCGCAAGGAGTTGCTGGTCCCCCTCGACCCCTCCTCTTCACTGCATGTGTCTCTTCCTCCGATTCCTGCCCCGGTCTATTCGGAGGTCGATACGCCGGAGCAACCTTCCTCATCCGGGCAGGCTCCGGAAGAGGTGGTCGCAGCTGAATCTGCGGCGCAGGAACCGGGCGTCTTGCACCAGGCGCATCATATTCTTCTGAGCCTGCGCGGGCGGCGCGGCATGAAACTGCTGGGGCAGAGCGTGCCGCCCCTCCACCTGCTGCGCTTGTTCGGCGACCACCTGCTTGACATCCGTAAGACAGAACGTTGGGACCTCAATTATGCCCACCCCCTGATGGAAACGATGCTGGGGTCTCCGTTGGCGGATGCCCAGAAAGCGGCCTATCTGGCCTCGCTGGTCTACACGGCGGCCAATCGCAGCCTGCAGTCCGTCACGGACCAGGACGACGTAAAATTCCAGCAGGCGCTCGCGGATCATGTGACGCAGAGGCAATGAGGTGTTCAAGAAGTTCTTTTTGGGGTATGCTGTCCGCGCTGCTGTCGTATTCGCCGACCACAGGGGGATTTTATGGTGAAAAAACAGCCCACCGCGCCTCTCCCCTTCCCGGAACGTCGCAATGCCCTGCGAAGGGATGAAGACAAACGGATCAGCAAAGACGTTGTGCAAATTAAACGGGAGCTGGACGCCGCCCGCCGTATCAGCGAAGCCCTGTCTCAACGGGTCAAAATCGGGGAGCTGTCCCAACATGCCAGAATCGAGAGCTTGGTCGAGAATGCCCTGCGCACGGCTTTGGAGGTAGCCGGGGGAGAGGCGGGGTCGGTGCTCCTTGCCGACGCGGAATCCAAGCAGTTGATTTTCCGCCACTCCATCGGGAAACGGCCGGTCCCGCACGGCACCGCCATACCCTGGGAGAAGGGCATCGCCGGCGCTGTCTTCATGTCCGGCGCCCCCCTGATCATCCCCAACGTCAAAAAAGACAAGCGCCATCTCCCGGACATCGACAAGCTCACCGGCTATTCGACGTACGAAATGGTCACGGTTCCGCTCAAGCGGAGGGAGGGAGAAACCATCGGCGTGCTCCAGGTGATGAATGACCCCGAGTCCGCAGGCCGGCTCGATGAAGCGGACCTAGCCATCCTGACCATCATCGCCGCGCTGACGGCCGCGGCGATCGAGGAGGACCGCCTTTTTGAGGAAGCCAAGCTGGCCGAGGTGGTGCACCGCCTCGGCGACATCGGCCACGATGTCAAAAACATGCTCACGCCGATCGTCATGAGCGCCTCACTCATGCTTGACGAGATCCGTGAATTTTTACAGGCCTTACCGGCGGCGGTGTGCTCGGATAAGACCCGGTCGTGCCGCCAACTGTTTGAAGATTCCATCGACATGCAACGTCGCAATGCGCGGCGCATTGAGGACCGCATGCGGGAGATCGCGGATTGCGTGAAGGGCTTGAGCGTGCCGCCCGACTTTGCTCCCTGCAAGGTGGAGGCCGTCGTCGCGGATGTCGTCAAGACGTTGGACGTGGTCGCAAAGGTGAAGGGCGTCGCCTTGCGCACCGAGGGGCTCGATGGCTTGCCGATGATTTTGGCCGACGAGCGCCGTCTCTACAATGCCTTCTACAACCTGGTCAACAATGCGATCCCGGAGGTGCCCAAGGGTGGCTCTGTGACCGTCAGCGGGCATGTAGAGCCGGAAGCCGGTTCCGTGTTGCTGTCGGTCGCCGATACCGGCCGCGGCATGCCGCCGAAAGTCCGCGACAGTCTCTTCACGGCTCGTGCCGTCAGCACCAAACCGGGCGGAACCGGCCTGGGATCCAAAATTGTCAAGGATGTGGTGGACGCCCACGGCGGCCGGATCACCGTCGAGAGCGCCGAAGGCGCGGGCACGACCTTTCAGATCCGGTTGCCGCTCCGCCCCCCGAATGCCGCATTTGCGCCCGCTGCGGGCCGGCGGCCGGCGGGAGCCGTACGCTAGTCGCGAGGGCGGATTCCGATGAACATGGAGCGCGACATGCCGGGCATCCCGGAAGGTCCGAAGGCGCTCGCGCTGGACCCTGCAAAGATCGTCGGGACGGTCGAAGCCCTGTCACGCCGGATTGAGGAACGGTTTCCCAATTCCGGGCTCAGTCGCGTGTGCCGGCAGTTGCTGGATATCGCGCATCAGGCGAAGGCGCGAGCAGGTTGGATCGCCCAACCCATTGTCGGTCTGCGAATAGGCGCGTGGATGCTCGCCGCGATCATCGTGGCCGGCCTCGTGGGCACCTTTATGCAATTACCACTCCGAAGGCAGGATTTCGAGTTTACCCAAACGATCCAGCTGTTGGAATCCGGCATCAACGATGTGGTCTTCGTCGCGGTGGCGATTTTCTTTCTGGCGACGCTGGAGACACGGATCAAACGCAACCGCGCCCTCAAGGCGATTCACGAATTGCGGGTCATCGCGCATATCATCGATATGCACCAGCTCACCAAGGACCCCGAGCGGCTGTTTTCTCCGGGCCCTGAGACGTCCTCGTCTCCCCGGCGGGCCATGTCGCCCTTCGAAATGACTCGGTACCTCGATTACTGCAGCGAGATGTTGTCCCTCACCGGGAAAGTGGCGGCCTTGTATATTCAGGATTTCGACGATCCAATCGCACTCGCGTCCGTGAACGAAATCGAGAACCTGACCACAGGATTGTCGCGCAAGATTTGGCAGAAACTGATGATCGTCAACGCCTCGCTGAAGCCGTAGCGCTGACAGTGGTCGTGGCCCTGCGGCCCCTCAACATCACTTCGGCACCATCCAGAAGAACACCGCCGCCATGCGCTTGGAGCCCAACTCGTGGTCCCACCCGAAGTACGACGTGGCCGAGTGCACGATGTCGGACTTGTAGACGAGCAGGCGATTGAACACGTTCGGCACTTCGAGGTCCTCTTCCCACATTGTCAGGTCGGACCCCTGGTCTAGGCCGGGCACCTGGCTCAGGCTTTCGTAGGGCGGGGGGCAGATGTTGCCGCCGAGGGTCCCATCGGAGAGGCGAAGCCGATAAAACGAGGTGCCCGAATGCTTGGTCGGCGGGTACGGATGGAGATAGAGGACGGCGGCGTAGTTGCAGAGCTTGCTGGAGTCCACGTGGGGCCGCGCGACGGCGTTGCCCCCGCCCACGATCTGCACGTGGTTGTGTCCGCTGATACCGGCGGGCGGCTCGCCCTGCTGGTGGAGGGCCGTGACGCCGATCTGCGACTTGACCCACTCTTCGATGATCTTCAGCTCGCCGGGGAGCAGCGCGTCCGGCGCCCGCATGCCGGGCCAGGCCTCGGGGCGCCAGGGCCATCCCATGGTCCAGGCGGGTTTGTTGAAGCAGCGCTCCGCGACCTCAAGGGCGTTCGGCAGGATGTTGTCCTTGATCCAGTAGTCCTTGCCGGGCTCCGGCTTTCGATAGGGAAGGGTGTCGGCTCGAAGGATCATTTCACGCTGATCTTCACCGGCTCCGAGAACATGATACGCCCGCTCGCTCCGCTCGATCCCCCGCGGGGCCCGGCCTGCCCGTTGTGCATGACGGTTCCCATCGGTTGCCCCTTTTCGGTCCCGTAGAAGAAGGCCGCCGCGATCGTGTACGTGCCGGGCTCCGGCGGGACGCGCAACACCCAGGTCGTGCGGGTTTCGTCCACACGCCCCGCGAGGGCATTGCCCTGGACACCGTCGATCATCACGGTCGCGAGCCCCATGTCCGTGCCCCGGTAGCGTTGCGCGGCCCACTGCGCCTGCGGTTTCCCGCTCGGGCCGTATGCCAGCGGGGGACCGATCACCTTGAACCCGCTTGACGTGACCGGTCGCGCCTGGAAGCGCAGCGTGCTGTCCACCAGCGACACGCCCACGACGGGGCCCGCGCCGCCCTTGGTGACCACTGTCACATCAATGCGGCTGTTCCGCCGGGCCTGGGTCGGCGACAGGAGCTTGACCGAGGCGTACTGGTCCACCCATTTGACGGCGGCGATCAGCAACTCGCGGTCCTGGGGGTTGAGTTCGTTGTAGGCCGGGTCCGTCTTGATCCGGTTCAGATGCTTACGTTCGACGGTTTCTCGGGCGGCCACGTCGGCGGGCAGCTCCAGCATCTGATCGAGGCTGGTGGAGGCATGGCAGCTTGCGCAGAACGGTGCCATGTCGGTGACGGCGTGGGGCGGCCCGGAAGGGTCCGCCAGGGCCGCGGCGGCCGCGAGTATCATGAGCGACAGTAGGGGAGCGATGAGCCGCATGGTTTCGCCAATGTACCATGGAAGCCCCCGGGAAGTGAATCGCGCGCAAGACGGCATCAAAACCTCGCGGCGGGCTGTGGTATAGTGCGTGAAAACGGCGCCGGAGAGGGAGGACCATGCCCGATTTCAGAGCAGTGGCGGTGGCGGCGGCGCAGCAGGCCGGGAAGCTCATCGCGGACGCCTCTCGCACCGACTTTCGCGTGGACTACAAGCAGGGCGCGACGACGAACCTGGTCACCGAGGTGGACCGCCGCTCCGAAGCCGCGATCATCGAGGCGCTGAGCAAGGCCTTTCCCGAGCACCGGATTCTCGCCGAGGAGGGGGGGGAGGGTTCACAGAAGGAGTCTCTGTACAAATGGATCGTGGACCCGCTGGACGGGACGACGAACTTCGCCCACGGGTTTCCGGCGTTCTGCGTGTCGATCAGTCTGGAGGTAGAGGGCCGCGTCGTCCTGGGCGTGGTGTACGATCCGCTCCGCCAGGAGCTCTTCGAGGCCGAGGCGGGCAAGGGGGCGTTTCTCAACGGTCAGCGGATTCGCGTGTCCCGGGCGGCTGCGCTCGACCAGGCGCTCCTGGTGACCGGGTTCGCGTACGACCAGGAAGGCCGCCGGAGCAATCTGGATCATTTCTCGCGCTTCGCCTTGCGGGCGCAGGGCATCCGGCGCACGGGGTCCGCCGCCATGGATCTCTGCTACGTGGCCTCCGGCCGGATCGACGGGTTCTGGGAGCTGAAGCTGTTCCCCTGGGATGTGGCCGCGGGGAGTCTGATCGTGGCGGAAGCCGGTGGGCGGGTCACGGATTTCGCGGGCAATCCTTATTCGATCTACGGCGATAAGATCCTCGCCTCGAACGGCCTCGTGCACCAGGCGATGATCGACGTGCTCGCCGGGAAATAACTTCCCTAAAAACAACCTACAAGAGCGGCCTGCTTGGGTGCGTCTCGTGCTCCGCCGCGATGGAAGCGGCGCGCCGAATGGAATCGTATCGGCGCTCCTCAGGCGTCGCAGTTGAGCCGCATCCCTGCGCGCGGCCGCTCAGAATCCAGATAAGCCGACCCGTTGCAAGATGATGAATAGGGGTGGCGCCGGGTTGTCCGGACCGGCGCAGGACTTAAGCGCGGAGCGCAGGTTCCGGGGCGGCCCCAGCGGAGACGCGGTCCGAGACGGCCGGACGCCAGGCGACAGGACCCCCGCCAAGAGCAACGGGTTTCCGTGCAAGGAGGCCGCTCTTCGTTCTTATCCAAATGGGTTGTGGTCGCGCTCTTCGCGCACGGTGGTGGAGGGGCCGTGGCCGGGGAACAGGATGAAGTTCTCGGGCAGCGTCAGCACGCGTGTCCTGACGCTCTCCAGATGAGTCGGATAGAGCGTGGACGGATTGGCCCGTCCGATGGAGCCCGCGAAGAGCGTATCCCCGACGAAGCAATATTCGCCCGTCTTGTAACAGACCCCGCCCGGCGTGTGGCCAGGCGTCGTCACGAACCTGACCTCCCGGTCGCCGACCCGAATCGTCTCGCCGTCGCCGACAAACTTCCGCAATGACGCCGGCGGCTGCCGGCCCAGAATGCCCCAGTCGCCCTCGCCGATGTAGACGGGCACGGGGTGGCGCGCCAGAATCGCGTCCAGGCCGCCGGCGTGGTCGGCGTGGCCGTGCGTCAGGCAGATCGCAGTCAGCCGGAGGCGCTCCCGCTCGATCGCGCGCAGCATGGCCTCGGGGTTGTAGCCGGTGTCGATCATGACGGCCTCGCGCGTGGAGGGATCGCAGAAGAGATAGCCCTTGACCTCGTAGCCGCCGATGTCGCCGCGGATGAGGACCACATCCCGGGCCGCCTGGTGGGTCGGGTGGGCCGGCTGCCAGTGGTCGCAGGCGATGGCCGCCAGCTTGGGCCCGTCGAGCGTGAGCGCGGCGGCGAGTGCGAGGACCTCCTCGCACGCGGGGGCGCGCCGTCCGGATTCCAGCTCGCGCAAGGCCGCCACTTCGATCCCTGAGGCAGCGGAGATCCGGTCGAGGCTCAAGCCTTGACCGGTGCGGGCTTTCTTGATGATGTCGCAGAAGTCGTCTTCGAGCATGGCAATGGTTGCCCCTATTCCGGCTCGCCGGTGTCGTCATAATACTTTTCCCGGTATATAGGGCACAGGCCTTTCTTTTGAACGATCGCGGTCACGTCCTGAATCATGCCGCTGTTTCCGCAGAGATAGACGGCCAGGTTGTGCACGGACGCGATCCGCTCCTCCACCAGCCGCGTCACCCGCCCGCGCTCGCCGGCCCAGCCTTCCTCCGGTCGCGAGAGCGTCGTAATGAAGGAAAATTTCGGATGCGCCCGCTCCCAGGCCGCCAGTTCGTCCTGGTAGTAGAGGTCCCGCCGGCTGCGGAGTCCCCAGTAGAACGTCACCGAACAGGAAGCCTCCTTCTCGAACAATGCGAGGAGCATGGCGCGGATGGGAGCGATGCCCGTGCCCGTCGCGACGAACAGGTGGTCCCGCGCGGGACCGTCACGCAGGTAAAACGCACCGGTCGGTCCCTTGAATTGGGTTGCATCCCCTTCCTTTAGGCTGTAGAGGTAGGTGGAGCCGGGCCCCCCGGGCACCAGGTTGAAGAGCAGCGTGATGACGTCCGGACGACTTGGCGGGGAGGCGATCGAGTAGGGGCGGATGATGGTGCGCTGCTTCTCGTCCCGGCCGACCTCGAATGAGAGGAACTGGCCGGCCTTGAACGTAATCTTGGCGGGCTCCTCGAGGCGCAGGTCGAGTTCCCGCACGTCATGGGTGAGGTCCCGAACGCGACACACCGTGGCGCAGAAGAGTTGCAGCGGCATGGATGTATTATACCGGGGCCGGTGGTCAGCCCGGACTATTCATAGGGAACGTCGGGCCAGGCGACGCAGGGGCCGCCGTTGCCGACGATCACGCCGGCCGTCTCGGATTTTCTGAGCGCCCGCTCCACCTGCCAGCGTTGCAGGAGGCCGCCGATTTCTTCGGGCGTGTGATCGTCGAGAAAGGCGCGCTTGACGGTCATGCTGTAGGCCGAGCCTTCGCGGGAGAGTTTGAAGTCGTGCCCGTTCGCGCCGCGGGATTTGTCCGTGAGCGCATGCTTCGGGAACGTTGTTTGAAGGTAGTTTCGGACCGCGTCGATCTTCGAAGAGTCGGTCACGGCGGGGCTAGCCCCCGGGCTTGAGCGTGAGGACGTTGAGCCGGCCGAAGGTGGAGAGGGGCTTCTCGAAGTCGTCGTCCTTGCCGATCGCCAGGATGGTCACGCGGTCGGTGTGCAGGTGCCGGCGGGCGACCCGCAGCAGGTCCTCCTTTGTGAGCCGGACCACGCTGTCCCGGAACCGCTGGAGAAAATCCTTCGGCAGGCCGTGGTATTCGAGCGCCATGAGCCGCCCGACGATCAGGCCCGCGTCGGCGAATGAGAAGACGAAGGAATTGAGAAAGGCGTCTTTCGCGAGCTGCAACTCTTCATCAGAAACGGGATCCCGCCGCAGCCGCTCCATGTGGTCCAGCATGCTGGACAGGGCCTGGTAAGTGGACGGCCCCTTGGTCAGGGCATGGAGCATGAAGACCCCGGGGCCCGCGTTCCCCGGGGCGAGTCGGCTTCCCACCGAATAGGCCAACCCCTGGCGGCTCCGCACGTCGCGAAAAAGCCGCGAGGTGAAGGAATTCCCTCCCAGGATGTCTTCCAGCAGGGCCAGCGCGAAATAGTCGGGGTCGTCCTCCTTGACCGAGAGATGGCCGATGCGCAGGTGCGTCTGGGAGATGTCCCGGCGCAGGACGTTCACCGAGCGGCTTGCTTCGGGGCCTGCCGAAACGGTGACGGGAGGAAGGGCCGGCAACGAAATCGTTTGCGGCTTCCAGTCTCCGAACGCCCGGCGCAGGGCGTCCAGCATGGCCGGTTTTTCGAAGTCGCCGGTCACGCCCAGCATGAGGGCATTGGGCGCGAAGAATTGCCGGTGGAAGGCCACGAGGTCGTCCCGCGTGATGCGCGACACGGTCTCGGTGGTGCTTTCGCGGCCGAGCGGATGGTCGGCGCCGAAGAGCAGCTTCCTGAACTCGCGCGCGGTGATCCCGCCCGGACTGTCCGGCCGGCGGCGGATGGCCTCCAGGGCCTGGCGCTTGGCCAGCTCCACTTTCGCCTGCTCGAAGGCGGGCGCGCGGAGCATGTCGGCGAAGATGGCCAGCCCCCGCGGGAAGTCCTTCTTCAGGATGTCCAGCGAGGCGGACCCGCTCTCGCCGCCGATCCCCATCGACATGTGCGCGGCCAGGAACTCCAGCTCCTCATCGACCTGATCGCCAGTCAGTCGGGCCGTCCCCCCCGTGCGCATCACGGTCCCGGTGAGCCCCGCCAGGCCCACCTTGTCGGCCGGCTCGTAGATGGAGCCGGTGCGGACCAGCGCCGAGACGGTGACGAGGGGCAGCTCCGGGTCCGGCAGCAGGTACACGATGATCCCGTTCTCCAGGACGACGCGCTCGACCTCCGGAACGATGACCGTCACCGGATCGAACGTCATCGTGCGGGGATCGCCAAGGGGAGCGGCGGTCTGCGCGAAGGCGGCGGGAACGGCCAGGACCAATGAGAGCAGGATGACCGGCGCCGTCATGGCGTGCGCTCCGAATCCGGCTTCGGTGGCCTGACCAGCGTGGCCACGACGCGGTTGCTCCTGGTGAAGTACCGGGCGGCCACGCGGCGGATGTCCTCGGGGCTGACCTTGGCGATGCGGTCCCGCCGCTTGAAGGTCTCCCGCCAGTCGCCGCTGATCGCCTGAAAATACCCGAGGCGCGACGCCATCCCACTGTTGGACCGGAGGGCGCGGACCTGCGCCGCGTCGATCTGATTGAGGATCTTCTCCAGCTCGCGCGGGGTGACCGGCTCCTTCTTGAGGCGGTCCAGTTCGTCATACACCGCCTGCTCAATCTCGGCGGCGGTGTGCGGAGCGCGGGGCGTGGCGCCGATGACGAAGAGGTTGGGGTACTGCGCGCCCGGGTAATCGGAGGCCGCCGAGACGCCGGAGGCGAGCTGCTTTTCCTGGACCAGGCGCTTGTGCAGGCGGGACGTGCGTCCTTCCGAGAGCAGCGATTCGATCACGTCGAAGACCTCGTCGTCCGGATGGCCGATGCCCGGCTTGTGGAAGCCGATGAGGAGATGGGGCTCGGCGACATATTCCACTTCGACGCGGCGCTCGCCCGCGTAGGAGGGCTCGGTGGTCGGCACCGACGGAGAAGGCGGCCGTGGCGGGATCCGGCCAAACGTACTTTCCACGAGGGCGATCACGTCTTTCGGATTGATGTCGCCGACGATGGCCAGCACGGCGTTGGCGGGCCCGTAATACGTTTGAAAGAAGGCCTCGGTCTGGGCTTTGCTGAGCGCGTCGAGGTCGGACGGCCAGCCGATCACCGGCAGCCCGTAAGGATGCGCCTGGAACGCGGCCGCCGCGAAGGCCTCGTGCAGCCGCCCGCTGGGCGAGTTGTCGGTCCGCTGGCGGCGCTCTTCCAGCACGACGTTCTTCTCCTTGTAGAACTCACGGAGCACGCCGTTGGCCATGCGGTCGGACTCCACGGCGGCCCACAGCGGGAGCCGGTTGGAGGGAAAGCTCAAGAAATAGCGTGTCAGGTCCTTGCCGGTCGTGGCGTTGAGGCCCACGCCGCCGTGTCGCTGGTAGAGCGTGGCCAGCTCGGCGGGCACCACGAAGCTGTCCGCCTTCGCTTCGACTTCCGCGAACTGCTTGCGCAGGGCCGCCAGGCGCGTCCCGTCGGCCGCGGGCCCCCTGGCCTTCTCGGCCGTGATCGCCTCCGCAATGCGGTCCAGCTCTTCGAGGACCGGCCGCTCCTTCTCGGCGTCCGTCGCGCCGATCGTGCGGCTCCCCTTGAAGGCCATGTGCTCGTACAAGTGCGCGACACCGGTGATGCCGTTGTGCTCGTGGACGCCGCCGACCTTGTACGTGAGATTGACCGCGACGATCGGCGCCTGATGGCGCTCCATCAGGAGGAGGAGCAATCCATTCGCCAAGCGGTGCTCGACGACCCGCTCTTCCAAGCCCGGCGCGGTCGCGCCACCCGTGGCCGATGAAGCCGGGCCGGCGAGGAGGGCCAGGCCGAGCGCGGCGATGAGGAGCCGCCGCGCCATCACGCGAACAGCCCGATGAGGTCTTCCGGCTGCTCGATGAACCAGTCCGGGTTGCAGGCGGCCATCTTCTCGCGGTTGCCCATGCCGTAGCCCACGGCGCACACTTTGATGCCGGCGTTATGGCCGCCGGTGATGTCGTTCGTGCTGTCGCCGATCAGGACCGCCCGGTCCCGTTCGACTTTCAGCTCGTCCAGGATCTTCAGGAGCATGCCGGGCTCCGGCTTCAGGCCGTACCCGTTGTCCCCGCCGATGACGTAAGCGAAATGGTGGGCGCCCAGCCCGTCCAGAATGCGCGTCGTGTACTCCAGCGACTTGTTCGTGGCGACGGCCTTATGCTTACCGGCGAAGTGGATCAGGACGCGGTCGATGCCCGGATAGAACCGCGTGCGGTCGAGGCAGTGGGCGAGGTAGTGGCCGCGGAAGGCCCGCAGCGCCTCCTCGTAACGCGCGTGGTTCTCCTCGCCGACGGCCTGGCGGAGCAGGTGCTTGATGCCGTCGCCGACGAAGCCGAAGATCTCCTCCTGCTCGCAGACGGGCAGGCCCAGCTCGCCCAGCGTGAGATTGACCGCCGTGGCGATGTCCCATTTGGACTCGATCAGCGTGCCGTCGAGATCGAAGATGAGCAGGTCGATTTTGTGCATGCCGTGCAGTATACCAATTACAGGCGTTCGATGAGAAGCCCGACGATGGCGGCCAGCCCGCCGCTGACGGCGACGGCGTAGCCGATGCCGCCGAGCACGAACCAGACCCGGATGCGGCGGTGCTCTTCGGGCGTGAGGCGCTCGTGGTGGCGCGTCGGATGGATCCACCAACGGGCCGGCAAGGGGCCGCGCGCGGCCAGGATGCGGCGCAGCACCACGTGGTACCAGAAGCCCGTGGGCACTCCTTCCAGCAGGCCGGCCACGAGCATGACCAGCCCGATGTTGTGGAATACGTGCGGCGTGATGATCGTGACCAGCCAGCCGAGAAGGCCGATCACGGCCAGCGCCGCGAGCAGGAAGCTGATTTCAAGCATGCGTCAACGGATCCTTGTCGCCTTCAGCTTCGGGGTCCTGTCACCTCGCAGCCCAGTCGAGCTGCGCGTTTCGCCGTCGAAGTCCCGGAACCCGGCTGTACGCGCTGCGCTCGATCTGGGCGCCCGACTCGGCGCCACCCCTCCGCTTCCGGCGACATCAGCTGGTCAGTTCGGGCGAGGGCCGGAGCGGGGTCTGCCTCGATCGCGCCCGTGAGGGAGCGACACATGGTTCTTTGTGGCGCGGCCGAAGGGAGCGGGAGGCAGCCCCGCAACGGGCCCGCTCTTTTCATCGCGAGGCGCACAGGGTGACGACGACTTCCTCGCCGAAGACGTCGGCGGAGTGGACCACGTTGGCGGCCAGATCGAGCCGGTCACCCGGCTCGAGGATGATTTCCTCGCCTTGCACGGAGATCCGCATCCTCCCGCTGACCA
>CAYLLY010000015.1:31235-37173 GCA_964384595.1 uncultured Nitrospirales bacterium | reverse complement strand
AGGGGCGCACGGCGGTGCGCCCTCTTTCTTAGGCCGCGCCGCAGGAAGGGTGTGAGTCAGCTTTCCTTCGTGCTCCTTCGATACCCGCGTGGCATTATGACGCCGCCCGCCGTGGCCGCGCCGGCCGGGGAAAGAACGAAGCCCACGAGTGGCGCGCCAACTCGAGCAACGGCACGACGGTAACCTGTGCCGAAAGCGAATACCGGCGCGTTCCGGGATACAACACAATGAGCTGTTCCAGACGCAGATTGTCGAGCGCGATGCGCATGGAGGGAGTCAGCGTCGGCGCGTCCATCCGTTTGATCTCGACGCCCAGCCGCCGGCCCTCTTTCAGCAGCAGGAGATCCAACTCCGCACCCTGATGCGTCGCCCAGAAATAGGCCTCATCCGGCTGGACCAGCTTCAGAGTCTCTTCGATGGCATATCCTTCCCAGGATGCCCCGGACTTCGGGTGATGCAGCAACTCGGCTTCCGTCCGGACGCCCAACAACGCATGCAGTAAGCCGCTGTCGCGCACATACACCTTCGGCGCCTTGACCTGGCGCTTCCCAAGATTGGCATGCCACGGCGCGAGATGTCGGACCATGAAGACCCCGGTCAGCACATCGAGATACCGGCGTACGGTTGGCTCGCTGACGCCGAACGAACGCGCCGGCTCCGCGGCATTCCAGATGTTACCGTGGTAATGCGCCACCATCGTCCAGAACCGCTGTAGCGCCCGGGCCGGAATCGCAATGCCCAGTTGGGGCAGATCGCGCTCCAGGAACGTCTGGATAAACTCGCGCCGCCAGCGAAGGCTGTCATCCTGTGTCCTGGCCAGAAAGGCGCGCGGGAATCCGCCACGCAGCCAGTGCCGGCTCATCATGTCCATACCGACCTCAACCAGGCTGAACCCCGGCAGCGCGATCGTCTCCATACGACCCGCCAGGGATTCGGACGATTGGCGGAGCAGTTCAGGCGAGGCGCTTCCCAGAATCAGGAAACGGGCCGGTAAGGGTTTGCGATCAACGAGCACGCGCAGGACCGGGAACAGATCCGGACGCCGCTGGACTTCGTCGATCACGACCACTCCACGCAGCGACGTCAAGGCCGTCATCGGCTCCGCTAGGCGCGCCAGGCTCGTCGGGTCTTCCAGGTCGAAGTAGCGGAGCGACTCCGGCGGCACGATGTGCCGGGCCAGCGTGGTTTTGCCGCTCTGGCGGGGCCCGATCAGCGCGACGACGCGGCTGCGCCGGAGTGCCCTGCGCATTTGTGAAAGGAGATCCGCCCGCTCAATCATGCGTCGCATGATACCATGAAAATCGAACAAGTGCTATTCGAATTTCATGGTCGCTCTTCAAAAGCAAGGAAGCGCCTGCTTGCTGTCTCAGCGTCCACGTGGAGCCGAACCACCTTGTCACACAGCAGGAGTCGGGGACGGCACGGGGACCGGCGCGCCTTCGGGGCGCCCATTGCTCATCCCCATGCAATAGGCCATGAGCCTGTCCCCCTTCTTGTGCCGCATCCGATGTAGGGGCGCCGCATGCTGCGCCTTCTTTCTTACAACGCCTTGGCGACCGGCAGGTCGCGCCAGTTCGTCGTGTAGGCGGGGGAACGCCGTTCAAACCGCGTCCGCCAGCGTTTCACGTATCCCTCAGCCGCGTACCGCAACGTCCCGGCGCCCATCTCCGCGTTTATGCGGTCCAGCAGCCGCATGAGTCGACTTGACCGCTCACGGTCTCGGTCATCGAACAGGTCGCCTTGAACCTGGCTCGCGGGGACCAGGGCCGTCAGCATCACACCCGCCTTGTTGTAGCGATACCCCTCGCGGTAGATGCGCTCGATGCTACGGAGCGCCTGCCGCAGCAGTTCGGGCGTCGCGTCGGTGGCGACGGGCAGCGTGACCGTCGCGGCGTTGCTGTACTGCGGCTCATCCTTGAAGGGGTTGGTCGTCAGGAACACGGTCAGCACCGTTACTGCCAGCCGCTCCCGGCGTAGCTTCTCCCCGGCTCTCGCCGTATAGGCGGCGACGGCTTCCCGCATCTCGGCCAGCGTGGTGATCGGGCGGCCGAACATCCGGGAGACCGTGACCGCCTGCTTCGGGGGCGGGCAATCTTCCAAAGTCAGACAGGACCGGCCGCACAGTTCCTGCACGATCCTGGCCCCGACCACGCCCATCCGCGTCCTGATCCAGCGCTCGTCCGCCTCGCGCAGGTCTCGCGCCGTGCGGACGCCATGTTCCGTGAGCAGCCTCGCCCAATTCGGCCCGACGCCCCACACATCCTCCACCGGGATGTCGGCCAGCAGGGCACCCCGGTCAGGCCACGTCGTCAGGTCGCACACGCCGCTGGCGTCCCGCCGGTGCTTCGCGACCTCCCCGGCGATCTTGGCGAGCGTCTTGGTCTCCGCGATCCCCACGGACACCGGGATGCCGGTCCATCGCTTCACCGTGGCGCGGATCGCGCGCCCGTACTCCGTCAGGTTGCGGCCGGTGAACCCCGACAGGTTCAGGAAGGCCTCGTCGATCGAATAGACCTCCACATGGGGCGAGAACTGCGCCAGCGTGTCCATGACACGCCGGGACAGATCGCCGTAGAGCGCGTAGTTGGACGAGAATACCTGCACGTCATGGGCGCGGATCAGCGAGCGGATCTGAAACGCGGGGACGCCCATCGCAATGCCCAACGCCTTGGCCTCGTTCGAGCGGGCGACCACGATGCCGTCGTTGTTGCTGAGCACGACAACGGGCTTCCCGTCGAGCTTGGGGTCAAAGACCCGCTCGCAAGAGACGTAAAAATTGTTGCAGTCCACGAGGGCGAAGACAGGCGGCATCGGGAGCCTCAGAACGAGTGGATCGCGTGCTTGACGACGCCCCACACCTGGAAGGACTGCTCCTCCGTGATCGGGATGAGCGGGTAGCTCGGGTTCTCCGGCGCCAGGAACAGTCTGCCATCATGTCTCTCGATGCGCTTGACGGTCAGTTCCCCGTCCAGGACGGCGACCACCACGCTCCCGTCTCTGGGCTCCCCGGCCTTGTCCACGATCAGAAGGTCCCCGGAATGGATACCGGCGCCGGTCATCGAGTCGCCGGTCACCCGGAAGAAAAACGTCGCGGCAGGATGCTGGATCAAATACTCGTTCAGGTCGAGCTTGCCTTCCAGGTAGTCGTCTGCCGGCGAGGGAAAGCCGGCGGGGACCGGCACAAGGAACAGAGGCCGTTTCATAGCGCACACCTCACAGATTTACAGTCAGGCTAGGCCACCGTGCGGGAACCTGTCAAGCGCGGCGGAAGCGGGAGGAAGCGGAGGGGGAAGGGAGGCGGAGGCTAATGCCCGAAACAAAGTAGCCTGTCCCGTTTTCTGCTCACAAGCGCGCGAGGGTGGACTGTGCGGCACGGGGACTGTCCCCCTTCTTGTGCCGCGCCCGTCATTCGGATCTCTGGTGGTATTGAATATCCCGTCACGTCTGATCGAAGTTCCGGGTCGAGCAAGCTCTGTTTGGAGGAAGCGGAGGGGGAAGGGAGGCGGAGGCTAATTCAACTCAAACAAAGTAGCCTGTCCCGTTTTCTGCTCCGTTTTCTGCTCAGACGGAATCCTACCACTCCTCCTCCGTAAAGTCAGCAGGAGGAAAAAGAGGCGGCCGGCGCGTGAATCTAAAAAGATACAGTGATTGAATGCGGCGTATCCGGCCGGATACAGGTGGCAGACTCAGCGAAGCCGCTTGAGCAATTTCTCGGCGTCTTTCCGGTCAGTGACCCGCAAAATGACGACCTCGGCCCCGTGGATTCTGTAGTACGCTCGAAAGTCTCCGCTGCGAAGACGGTACAGCGGTGGCGTAAAGCCGCTGAGGCGCTTGAGCCGGGTCTTTCCGATGGGAAGCGGAGCATTCGACAGATGAGTCGCCGCGTCGGTGACAACCTGGATAGCATCGTCGTGGTCGAGCCGTTCTAGGTCCGCCTGGGCCGCGGCGCTGTAAACAACCTTAAACTTTGCGGGCGGCACGTTTCCGCTTCAACTTGACCAGCAGGGCCTCGCCGCCGATGCCCCCGTGAGCCAGATAGTCGGCGTAGGCCGACTCGATTCGGCTCTTGAACGCCGGATCGTGCTCGATGAGGTAATCGCCCAGGTCTTCTTCCGTCATGTGGTGCAAGACGGCCTTGGGCTTGCCGTGCGCCGTGATGACGATGTCGCCCTTGGCGGTCTCGTTGAGCAGCTTCATCGTTTGCTGTTTCAGTTCCTTGACGCCGGCCAGTCGCATGGTTCGCTCTCCCGGTGAAGTGACACTTTAGTGTAACTTCTTCCGAGCTAAAGGTCAAGGGCACAAGAAGGGGGACAGGCACATGGCCCATTGCATGTGAGGAGCAACGGGCACCCCGAAGCGGAGCCAGTCCCCGTGCCGTCCCCTACTCGATCTTATCGAGCTTGATGGAGAGGTCCTTCAACTGCTCGGGAGTGACCGGGGAAGGCGCCTCGGTCATGGGGCACTGCGCCTTCTGGGTTTTGGGAAAGGCGATCACGTCACGGATGGAATCGGCGCCGCCGAGCAGCATGATCAGGCGATCCAGGCCGAAGGCGATTCCGCCATGCGGCGGCGCCCCGTACTCGAGGGCGTCCAGGAGAAACCCGAACTTCTCCTGCGCCTGCTCCTTGTTGATGCCCAGCAGGTCGAGGATCTTCAGTTGGACGTCACTGCGATGGTTCCGAATGCTGCCTCCCCCGAGTTCATTTCCGTTCACGACCAGGTCATAGGCCTTGGCTCTCGCCTTGAGGGGCTCCGAATCCAGCAACGGAACATCTTCGTCCATCGGCGCGGCGAAGGGATTGTGCATGAAGACGTACCGCTTCTGCTCCGAATCGTAATCCAGCAGCGGGAATTCGATCACCCAGAGCGGCCGCCATGTCGTCCGATCGATCAGATTCAGCTCCTCGCCAAGCTGCAGACGCAGACGACCCAACACATCGTGCACCACATTAGGCTTGTCGGCACCGAAAAGGACTAAATCGCCCGGCTTGGCATCGGGAAGAGCCGCCGCGAAGGCCTTGGCATCCAGAAACTTGGCGATCACGGACTCGATCTGCCCCTCTGCGGTGATCTTCAACCAGGCGAGCCCCTTCGCCCCGAAACTCCTCGCGGTTTCTCCCAGCGTATCGATTCGACTCCTCGTGATGGTCCCGCCACCTTTCACAATCATCGCCTTCACGATTTTGCCCTTCGTGGCGGCTTCCCTAAACACTTTGAATTCACTTGTCGCGGCAAAGGCTGTCACGTCATGCAGCGGCATCCCGAAACGAAGATCGGGCCTGTCGGAGCCATAGCGGCCCATCGCCTCCGCATGGGTCATCCGCGGAAACGGCGGGGCGAGGTCGATGCCGGCCGTCTCACGAAAGACGACGGCGATCATCCGCTCCATCAAGGACATGACCTGCTCGCGATCGACAAACGACATTTCCACGTCGATCTGTGTGAACTCGGGCTGCCGGTCGTTCCGAAGGTCTTCGTCCCGGAAGCAGCGCGCGATCTGATAGTAGCGGTCCACCCCGGCCACCATGAGGACCTGCTTGAAGAGCTGGGGCGACTGCGGCAGCGCGAAGAAACTGCCCGCATTCACACGGCTGGGCACGAGATAATCCCGGGCCCCTTCCGGCGTGCTCTTCGTGAGCATCGGCGTTTCGACTTCCAGGAATCCCTCGGCATGCAGAAACGACCGCACGTGCTGCGCCGCGGCATGGCGCAGGCCCAGCAACCGCTGCATCTTGGGCCGCCGCAGGTCGAGATAGCGGTACTTCAGGCGAAGCGCCTCCGTCACCTCGGCTTCGTCCTCGATCTGGAAGGGCGGCGTCTTGGCCTCATTGAGAATGTCCACGGAATCGACGAGCACTTCGATCTCCCCCGTCGGCAAGTCGGGGTTCTTGGATTCCGCCGGCCGAGCGGCCACCACCCCGCCGACCGCCACGACGCA
>CAYLLY010000015.1:0-31135 GCA_964384595.1 uncultured Nitrospirales bacterium | reverse complement strand
GGTTCTTGGATTCCGCCGGCCGAGCGGCCACCACCCCGCCGACCGCCACGACGCATTCGGGACGAAGCGCATGCGCCGCCTGATGGACGCCGGCGTTCCGTTCCGCGTTGAACACCACCTGTGTCAGGCCGGTTCGATCCCGCAAGTCGATGAAGATCAGGCTCCCGTGATCGCGACGCCGCTGCACCCATCCCATCAGACGCACGGACTGGCCGACTCCGGATGCGCGGAGTTGCCCGCACGTATGCGTGCGCGGCATCATGACGCCAGTTTCTCCCCGCCCGCCGCGGCATCCTTCAGCCGATGGATCTCCGGGTCCGTCAGAAACCGATACTCGCCGGCGGGAAGCGTCCCCAGCGTCAGCGGGCCGAACCTGATCCGCTTGAGCTTCAACACAGGATGGGCGACGGCCTCGAGCATCCGCTTCACCTGATGCGTGCGGCCTTCGAAGATGGTCAACTCGACCCAGGAGTTTTCTTCGGTCTTCCGGACTTTTCTGGCGTGGGCCCGGCCCGTCATCCCATCGCTCAACCGGACGCCCTTCTCCAGCTTCCTGATCTGCGCATCGTCAAGCACCCCTTTGACCTTCACCAGATAGGTCTTGGGAACGTGGTACCGGGGATGCAGCAGCCGCTGCGCCAATTCGCCATCGTTCGTCAACACCAGCAAGCCTTCCGTATCGTAATCCAGGCGGCCGACCGGAAACACCCGCTGCTTGATCCCCCGCAGCAGGGACTGGACCGTCGGGCGGTCATCCATTCCCGGTCCTTCAAGGGTGGTCAGCATGCCTTTCGGCTTGTTGAGGATCACATAGGCCTTGGGTGCGGCCGGCTTGAGATGGCGCCCGTCCACTTTGACATGGTCGTGGGTCGGGTCCACCTTGAGTCCCATCTCCGTCGCCACCTTGCCGTTGACGGTGACCCGACCCTGGCGGATCAGCTCCTCCGCCTTGCGGCGGGAGGCGACACCGGCATCCGCGATCACTTTCTGCAGTCTGACTTGCATGGACGTTAATCGTTAAACGTTATTCGTGATTCGTCATTCGAAGGATTCCATTTCCCTGCGTTTAACGTATAACGAATAACGTCTTATTCCCATTCAATGGTAGAAGGGGGCTTCGAGCTGATGTCGAACACCACCCGATTCACGCCCTTGACTTCATTAATGATCCGCGTCGAGATCGATCCCAGCACCTCGGCAGGCAGCCGCGCCCAATCTGCGGTCATGCCGTCCACGCTGGTCACCGCCCGGACGGCCACCACGTTGTCGTAGGTCCGCTGATCGCCCATGACTCCCACGGTCCTAACCGGCAGCAGCACGGCAAAGGCCTGCCAGACCCTATCGTAGTACCCGGCTTTTCGGATTTCGTGCTCCACGATCGCATCGGCTGCGCGCACGATCCCGAGCCGCTCTATCGTAACCGGCCCCAGGATACGGATCGCCATGCCTGGGCCGGGAAAGGGCTGCCGCCCCACGATTTCTTCGGGAAGCCCCAGTTCCCTGCCCAACTCCCTGACTTCGTCCTTGAACAATTCCCGCAACGGCTCGATCAGGCGAAACCGCATACGCGAGGGGAGCCCTCCGACGTTGTGGTGCGTCTTGATCGTCGCCGAGGGCCCTTTAAAGCTCACGCTTTCAATCACGTCAGGATACAGGGTGCCCTGAACGAGCCACTCCGCCTTCCCCGCCCCCCGCGCGAATCCTTCAAATTCTTTGATGAAGGCCCGCCCGATGATCTTGCGCTTCCTTTCCGGATCATTCACGCCTTGAAGAGCATTGATAAATCGCGCTGATGCGTGAATTAACTTCAACTTTATCTTAAAGTGTTTCGCGAATGTTTCGCACACCAGCCTCGCTTCCCCTTCCCGCAGGAGCCCATGGTCGACAAAGAGGCACGTGAGGCGGTCGCCGACCGCTTCATGGGCCAGCACGGCCGCTACCGAGGAGTCCACTCCGCCGCTGAGGGCGCAAAGGACCTTGCCGGAGCCGACCTGATGCCGGATCGCCGTGACAGTCTCCGCCCTGAAGGACCGCATGGTCCAATCCGGCTTGACCCCGCAGATGTCGTAGACAAAATTCCTCAGGATGGCCGCGCCGCCTTCGGTATGCGCCACTTCGGGGTGAAACTGCAGGCAATAGATCCGCCTGTCGCGATCCGTCGCTTTCATCGCCGCCACCGGCGAGTTGGAGGTACGCGCGATGGCGCTGAAGCCCGGCGGCATCCGTTCGATGCGGTCTCCATGCGACATCCAGGCCGTCGGGCTGCCTTGCGCCCCTTCGAATCCCCTGAACAGGTCCGCGCGATCGTCGATCTGCAGCGTGGCCGGACCGTATTCGCGATGGGCCGCGCGCGCCACGGTTCCACCCAGCAGATGGGTCACCAGTTGCATGCCGTAGCAGATCCCCAGGACCGGGATGCCTGCTTCCAAAAGCTGTTTCGGGACGGCGGGAGCCTTCCGATCGTACACGCTGGCGGGGCCGCCGGACAGAACGAGGCCGGCCGGGCGGTGCTCCAGGATACGCGCCAGCGGGACGTTATAGGGCAGGATTTCCGAATAGACGTGGGACTCGCGGATGCGGCGGGCAATCAACTGGGTGTACTGGGAACCGAAGTCAAGAACCAGGATTCTCTCGTGTGCGGAACCCATCGCCTTCGGGGAGAAGCTACAGCTCAATCTCTGTCCGATAGTTGGGGGCTTCTTTGGTGATGATGACATCGTGCACGTGACTCTCGCGCAACCCCGCTTGAGTCACTTGAATAAACCGGGCCTTTTTCTGCATCTCAGCGATCGTGCGGCAGCCGCAGTATCCCATGCCGGAGCGGAGTCCGCCGACCAACTGATACACGACACCGGACATGGTGCCCCGATAGGGCACGCGTCCCTCAATGCCCTCCGGCACCAGTTTTTGCACCGGCCGATCCTTTTGCGCGTACCGGTCCCGCCCCCCGCGTTCCATGGCCCCGAGCGACCCCATGCCGCGATAGACTTTGTAGGTCCGGCCCTGAAAGAGAATCGTCTCCCCCGGACTCTCTTCGGTCCCGGCAAACAGCCCGCCGATCATCACCGCGGAAGCGCCGCCGGCAATCGCCTTGCTCAGGTCGCCGGAGTACTTGATCCCGCCGTCCGCAATGATCGGCACCTTGGCGCGGGCGGCAGCCGCCGCGCATTCCGCCACGGCCGTCAATTGCGGCACTCCGGCTCCCGCCACGATCCGCGTCGTGCAGATAGAGCCCGGACCGACCCCCACCTTGATGGCGTCGGCACCGGCTGCGATGAGGTCGCGGACCGCTTCCTTGGTCGCCACATTGCCGGCCACAATCTCCACATCCGGAAACCGCCGCTTCAGCCGGCGCACCGTATCCAGCACGCTCACGCTGTGCCCGTGCGCCGTATCCACGACCACGACATCCACTTCCGCCTTGACCAGCTCGGCCACGCGCTCTTCCGCGTCCCCTCCCACCCCCACGGCCGCGCCCACGCGCAGGCGGCCATGTTCGTCCTTGCAGGCGTCGGGATATTGAATCCGTTTCGCAATGTCCTTGATCGTGATCAGGCCCTTGAGCTCGAACCGGTTGTTCACCACGAGCAATTTTTCGATCCGGTGCTGGTGCAGAATCTCCCGCGCCTTATCGAGCGTCGTCCCCTCCGGCGCCGTCACGAGGTTTTCGCGCGTCATCACCTGGGAGATCTTCAGATCCATGCGGTTCTCGAAGCGCAGGTCCCGGTTCGTGACGATGCCGACGAGCTTCCCGTTTTTGGTCACCGGAATTCCGGAGATCCGGTATTGGGCCATGATCTTGTGGGCTTCCCGGATGGTGTTGTCGGGGGAGATCGTCACCGGATTCAGGATCATGCCGCTTTCTGATTTCTTGACCTTATCCACCTCCGCCGCCTGATCCGTCGGCGAGAGCACCCGATGGACGATCCCGAGCCCGCCCTCCCGGGCGATCGCGATGGCCAGCCGGGATTCCGTGACCGTATCCATGGCGGCGCTGACGATGGGAATATTGATCGTGATCCGGCGCGTCAGGTGAGTGCGGGTGTCGGTTTCGGCCGGTAAGACGGAGGATTTCGCCGGAACCAACGCCACGTCATCGAAGGTCAGTCCCAGCGGCGAGGAAGGCTGCAGCATGGATCCTTTATTGCTTCGGCGTGGACCAGAGATGCGTTCCGGGAGCGTCCTGCTGGATGGCCTTCTTTTCCTCCAAGGCCGAGGACTCGGACTCCGACACCTCGGCCTGCTCGCGCAACTGCAGCTCCCCTTCATCCGACGTCATGAACTGCTGGACCCTGAAGTTGGAGCTGTCGAGCACGAAAATCGACCCGCGGCGGTCCACCGCGATGCCGTACGGAAAGTTCAGTTGGCCGCGTCCTCCACCAAAACCGCCCCACTGCGTTTCGAAGTTGCCGTCCCGGTCGAATTTCTGGATCCGGTGGTTGCCCGTATCCGTGACGTAGACAAAGCCGTCTCGATCGACGGTGATCCCCCACGGATTCCAGAACTGCCCGAGTTCCTGCCCCTTGGTTCCCCACTTGCCGAGGAGCTGGGGAAGAAAGTTCGTACTGGTGTCGAATTTCTGAATGCGATGGTTCCCCATGTCCACGACATACACCGCCCCATCGTTTTCATCCACCGCAACGCCGCGCGCGAAATAGAGTTGGCCGTCCGCGTTTCCGAAGCTGCCCCAGGCCATGATGAATTCGCCGCTCCGGTCGAACTTCTGGATGCGGAAATTCGCGCTGTCCACGACGTAGACATAGCCGCGCGTGTTGTCGACGGCCACCCCCCAGGGCGCGTTGAACTGCCCCTCGCCGCCGCCCTGGCGCCCCCATTTGTTGAGATAGCTGCCCATTTTGGCATCGAACCGCTGGATACGGTGGTTACCGGTGTCACAGACGTATACCACCCCTTTGTCGTCCACCGCGATGCCGGTGGGATTCTGGAAGTTCGCGGGGGCGGTGCCGAACATGCCCCACAGATGAACGAAATTGCCCGCATTGTCGAATTTTTGGACCCGACAGTTGCCCGTGTCGACCACATAGATGTTCCCGTTTGCATCACAGGCCAGGCCGCAGGACGGCGTTCCAAATTCTCCGCCGTGGAGCAGGTGCGCGCCGCTGCCGGCCTTCCCCCAGATATTGACGCACACGTAACCCGACGTGTTCAGCAGAATGGCGTTCGTCCCCGGAGCCGAGATGTTTCCGCCCCCGTCCTTGAACCAGACATAAATGGTCTTCTTGCCGTCTCCGGGAGAAAGGGTATACGGGACCGTCGCCCCGAATTTCCCGACCGGCTCGACTTCAACCCAGCCCGGCGTGGTCGCGGTCGGCGTGCTCTGCACCTCCGAGATAAAGTACCCGGCCACGCCCGAGTCGACGTCATTGGCCGAGATGGTGAGCACCACATCGGGGAGATTCGTCATGAACGCCCCATGGTTGATGATCATGTACGGATTCTGGGGCGCGGCAAGATCAATCATCGACGGAGCCGCCTCGACCTCCGGCGACGGAGGGCTCTGCGTCCCGTCCGCGGTCACCGCCGTCAGAATGAAGTGATAGGTGGTGCCGTTGGCAAGCCCGACATGCGTGTAGGGAGAAGCGACTCCCTCAACGCAGGTCCCCGTCTGGGGAGTGACGTGCGGCTCTGTATGATAGTAGAGATTGTAGGACGCCGCGCCCGGCACATCCATCCAGCTCAGGGTGACTTCCGTATCGCCGGCCTTGGCGGTCACTTCGGCCGGCGCCGCCAGTTCGCCCGCCGGCTTTTCCTTCGCCGCGTGGGTCTGGAATCCCTCCGTCGGCGCGTACTTCACCACGCGCGCGTTGCCGCTATCCACCACATACACGTACCCCTCGCGGTCGACCGCGATGCCGTATGGGAAATTCAATTGGCCGATCGTGTTGCCGCGGTTGCCCCACGAACAGACAAAGGCGCCGTTGCTCGTAAACTTCTGGACGCGGTGATTATTGGTATCCACGACATACACATTGCCCAATGCATCGATGGTAATCCCCCAGGGGGCATTGAACTGCCCGGGGCCGTTGCCTTCCTTGCCCCATTTGGCCAGGAAATTCCCGCGGCTATCGAACTTCTGGACGCGGTTATTGATTTCATCCGTGACATACACGTTGCCCACGAAGTCGACGGCGATGTCGCGGCAATAAAAGAAGGCGCCTTCGAAGGCGCCTTCCTTCCCCCACATCAGCATCGGTTCCCCGTCGGAGGTATACTTCTGGACACGGTTGTTCAGGGTGTCGGCGATGTAAACGTTGTCGTCTTTGTCGACCGCCGCCCCCCACGGATTATCAAAGATCCCTTGCGGCGCGCCCTTCCACGCAAAGCCGAATTTCCCCCAGACAGTCAGAAATTGGCCGTCCTTATCAAACTTTTGGACCCGGTGATTGTTGGCGTCCACAACGATCAGGTCGCCCTGGGACGTGCAGGCCAATCCCCGGGGATAATAAAACTGTCCTTCGGCATCCCCCGCCTCATCGCCCAGACGCGCCAGAAACGTGCCGTTCTTATCGAATTTCTGAACGGTGTGGGTGTCGGTGTCGGCGACATAGATATTGCCGTCCCGATCCAACGCGATGCCGGTGGGGGACTTGAACTCTCCGTCATCATAGCCTTCGGTCCCGAAATGCATGACGCAGATATACGGGGACGGAATGGCCATGACCTCTTCGGACTCAAGGCTCTCTCCGTTCTTGGTGACGGCGGTGACCACGTAGTGATAGCAGAGGCCGTTTGCCAGGTCGGTGTGCAGATAGGGCGGCGCGGCCGTGTCGACCAAGGTCCCGTTCTCCTTGGTCACCCCGATTTTCGTCTTGAATCGCTCGATCCCCACGGCGTCGTACTGGAACCTGTCGAACCCCTTGCCTTCTTTGGTCACGCCGCGGGAGGTCTTGTAATAGATGTTGTAAAAGAGGGCCCCGGGAATAGGCTCCCAATTGATCGTTAGTTGCCCGTCCCGCACCGTGACGCCCACGCCCTGCGGGGGCGGTGGCAGGTCGGATTGTTCCGCGGCGGTTCCCCCTCCGGGCTGAGCGGATCCATCAACCGTCAGCGAAAACCGGTCTTGGGGATGCCGGTCACCATCGTGCATTGCCATGGCACTTACTCCTACGGGAAATTTTCCAATTGATTCGATGAGTTTAGCACCCGCCTTTGAATGAAGTCAAGGCGGGGAATTCGTCTCGGCGGCTAGAGATAAGCGATGGGACGCTTGGTTCCAGCGGGAGGTCGCTCCGGCGGCTCCTCGCCCCCCTGCAACCTTCTGAGACGCGCCTCGACATCACGTATGGAGGGGATCTCCTCGTAGAGTCGGACCGCTTTGTCCGCAAAACCTTCTTCCTCGTACAGCACGGCAAGATCGTATTTCACGTACGGCACGCCGGGTCCCGCGCAGTGGGCGTCCGCCAGCACCCGATCGAGGAGGGCGATCGCTGACTTGTTCAGACTCTGCTCCTTGTAACAGGCCGCAATCATCGCGCACGCATCAACGAATCGCGTCGGACCGCGCGCCGCCGACCGGAACTCCTCGATCGCTTCGGCGATCAGCCCCATCTCTTTGTAGGCGACGCCCAGGTCGTAATGGGTCTCATGGTCCTCGTCGCCGACTTGTTCCGTGCTCCCCTTGGGAAGCTCTCCGAAGATCGCTTCAAATTCGGCGCCCGTCGCCGGCGACGAACCGGTGCCGGCCGGCGGTTCCGCTACCACAGTGGGCGCGCTTTCTTCAACAACGGAAAGGCCCGGCGCAGCCGACTCCAGGTTCGCCACCGCCTCATCCACTTCCAGTGCGGGAGCTTCGCCCTCGGCAATGGGCGCGCTCTCTTCAACAACGGAAAGGTCCGGCGCAGCCGACTCCAGGTTCGCCACCGCCTCATCCATTTCCAGTACGGGAGCTTCGCCCTCCGCCGGCGGGGCCGCCGGGGCCGGCGATGGCTCATGAGGCTCAAACGCGAGGCCCTCGACATTGAATTCGATGGTCCCCCCGGATGCCTCGGCTGGAACCACAGCGGGCGGTTCCGCAGCCGGCACGGCTGCGGTTTCGAAGACCGGCGCGCCGATCTCCAGACTCATCTCCAACTCGGCAAGGTCGCCCGCCGCAGGAGCGGACTCGGGGGCGGCGGGAGCCTCCAGCGCCACGGCAGACTGGACCGTGTCGGAGACCGTGATTTCCTCGACCGCCGGAGCCTCAGGTTCCGGCGTTTCTGCCACAGGCTCCAACGGGTTGTCCAATCGACGGCGCGCTTCCGCGTGACCCGGCGAGACTTGAAGGATCTGCTCATAGAGCTTGCGCGCCTCCTCCGCCTGCCCGAGGCGCTGATACTCCCGCCCGATCCGAAGGTATTCCTCGATGGCCTCGTCGGTCAGCTTCTCTTTCAGGCACAGCTCCGCCACGCGCAGACGCATGTCGATGTTCTGGGGATCGACCTTCGTGATCTTGCGGAACAGCGTCAGTGCGTTCATGGCCTTCCCGATCTTCAAAAACAGTTTCGCGCCGGACAAGTAATCGGCGACGGCATTGTTCATCAACCCCCGCACGACGTTCAGGTCGCCGAGCAGGGTATAGATTTCCGCACGATTGGGGTCGAGCTTGAGAATCTTCTTGTAGAGCGCGATGGCCTTGAGATGAAAGCCTTCTTGAAGGTAAAACCGTGCGGCCTTGCTGTAGGCGTCGATGGCGTCGGGAGTCGCCTTGTTCTTCAGGCAGAGGTCGCCGATGGTATTGTAAACATTGGCGTCATTATGGGGAGTCTCATCGAGAAGCTCGTGCCACGCCTTGATGGCCTTGACATACTGGCCGGAGTCTGCGAACTTCCGGGCGCTCTCGATTTTTGCATCTCTATCGCTTGCCAAACTCAGAACCTCATGCACCCTGGCGGTAAGCTAACGGAACGCCGACACCAAGTCAAGAATGCGACCGAGGCCTCAACGACAAAGGGCCCATCCCGGAGGGATGAGCCCTTGCGAAAAGGCGGACATGACCCGGCGGAAAGCGCCGGGCAGACTTTTACGCCGGCGAGACTTTCATCACGTTCGAGGCCTGGGGCCCCTTCGCACCTTCCACAATATCGAATTCGACGTTTTCACCCTCCTTGAGAGTTTTAAACCCTTCCCCCTGCAAGGCTGAATAATGGACAAAGACGTCCTGCCCCGTATCCATGCGAATAAATCCGAACCCCTTACGGTCATTAAACCATTTGACAGTGCCTTTGCTCTTCACACCGCCCTCCTTTCGTCATACCCTACTCTCGGGACGGAAACCCGGCAGAGCGCCCCCCGACCGGGGAATACTCGATACGGATTCGGCAGCGAGTACTTACCCGGAAAACCGTGCCTGCCGCTCAGCCGCCGTGAGCATCTATCATAGCCCCTCCCGAGTGTCAAGGGGTGCCCGGGGCGATTTGCATTGCGCCCTGTCTTTAAGTATAACTGTGCCGGGGGGACCCCAATACTTCGTGCGGACGATCGATCGGTACATCCTGCAAGAACTGGGCGTTCCGTTCGCTCAAAGCCTTGGAGTTCTCACGTTTATCCTATTGACGAGAGAAACCCTCCGTCTCGTTGAACTCCTGATAAACAAAGGGGTGGGGCTCGTGCCCCTCCTGAAAACTTTCCTCCTGCTCCTGCCCTCCTTCTTTGTGTTGACCCTCCCCATGGCCTGCCTCATCGCATCCATCAGCGCCTTCAGTCGCCTCTCCTCGGACCGGGAACTGACCGCCATGCAGGCCACAGGCGTCAGTATGGGGCGTCTGCTGCAACCCGTGCTGCTGTTCTCGACTGCCGTCTTCCTAGCGACGCTCTACCTGGCTCAATTCGCCCAGCCCTGGACCGGGCAGTCCTTCAAAAAACTGGCGCTGATCATGCTCCGCGATCAGGTGTCCCTGGCGTTTGACGAAGGCGTCTTCAATACGCCCACGGACAGGGTGGTGATGTACATCGGTGAGCGCAGCCTTCCCGGCGGCCCCCATGGCGTGTTCATCTCGGACGCCCGGCTCAAGGGAGCGCCGCGGATCATCGTCGCCCGCGACTGGTCCGTCATCAATGACCCGCTTCACAACCGCGTCGGCATGACGCTCCGGGACGGCACGATTCACGTCAATCCCAAAGATCCCCGCGAGTACCGGATGATCATGTTCACCCACTACGATTTCAAGCTGAACCTGGCGGAGAGCCTGTCGCCGACGCCCGAAGAGCGCCTCTCGCTGCAGGGCATCCGGGATAAGATCGCCGAGACCAAGGGGGAAGACCCCCGATACCTCAGAATGCTGCAAGACCACTACAAAAATCTGGCGGTTCCCGTCTCCACGCTCCTGTTCGGCATCATCGGCATGCCGCTCGGTATCGTCATCAAGCGGTCCGGTCGGGCCGGCGGGTTCGCCGTGGGCATCCTGGTCGTCGTGCTCTTCTACGTGCTGAATGCCGTCGCCGATTACTGGGTCTCCAGCCGCGTGCTGAACCCCTTTGCCGCGGCCTGGTTGCCCAATGTCGCGTTCGGAGCGGCGTGCGTGTGGCTCTTGTACCGCCGCACCCGTGCCTGACCCGAGCACGATCCTATGACGCTGCTCATGTCCTATCTGCTGCGCGAGCACCTGCGGGTGTTCTGGCCGTGCCTGGGCGGAGTGGCTGCCGTCTACCTCGTCGTCGATTTCGTCGAGAAGATCAGGAAGTTCGTCACGTATCAGGCCGAACTCCGCCATATTCTCTGGTACTTCGTCCTCAAGCTTCCCGGCATCCTCTTCCAGATCATGCCGTTGGCCGTCCTGATGTCCACGCTGCTGACGCTCGCGCTCCTGTCCCGGCACAACGAAGTCACCGCGATGCGCAGCAGCGGAGTCAGCCTGTACTGGGTGTCGGTTCCATTCCTAGTGGTCGCGCAGGTGTTGAGCCTGCTGATGCTCTGGGCCAGCGACGCCGTGATCCCGGGCGCCAATCAGCAGGCGGAAATACTGCGGGAATACCGCATCGAAGGGAAGACTCCGGGCGCCGTGTTTCAAGGCGGGGAGATTTGGGTGCGCCTGAGCGATCAGACGCTCATGAAGGGCGATTTGCCCGATGACAACGCCCCGAGAATCTACGGCATCAGCCTGTACCGGCTGGGGCCGGACTTCAACATCCATGAAATCGTGTTCGCAAAGGAACTGCTGTACGAAAGCGGCGGCTGGGTGATGGTCTCGGGCGTCAGCCGAACGTTTCAAGGCGACCAGCTTGTCCGGTCCCAGCCCTTCGACCGCCTGCCGCTCCAGTTGAACCAGAAGCCCGAGGACTTTCGGCGGACTGTTCGCATTGATTCCGATGCCTTGAGCTTGAAGGATCTGGCCGCTTACGTGGAACGCCTCCGGCACGACGGTTATAACCCGGCGCGCTACGCGACGGATCTGTTCGGACGGACGGCCTTCCCCTTCGTCTGCCTCATCATGGCGCTCATCGGGATCACGATGAGCCTCACCGAAGCCGGCACCCGCAGCACGGGGCTGGTCAAAGGCGTGGGCTACAGCCTCCTGGTCGGCTTCCTGTACTGGGCTACCCATTCCGTGGCCTTGGCATTCGGGCGAAGCGATGTCGTGCCCCCACTCCTGGCCGGTTGGGCGGCCAACATTCTGTTTCTGTCCTTTGCCGGGTATCTCTTTCTGAGAGTCCGCCAGTAACGCGCGCTAGGCTCTGAAGAGATCACGCAAAAAGATGACCTTGGCGTTGAAGTAGCCGGCCCAGGGGAGAAAAATGGCCGTATACGTCCCTAGTTGGCCAAGATAATACAGCGTGACCCCGCACTGGGTGAGGATCCCCACCCCATACATGGCGAGTACGAAACGCCTGCCGGGGTGGTCGGGCCCGGAAGCCTGCGTATCCCGCTTCACTTTCTTGTACACTTTGGCGGCGTCCAGCACTTTCTGCTTGCGCGCCAGGTACTCCGGGCACGTTGCCAGAAGGTACCGTTCGTAACGGGCATGCCCCCATCCCCACACCGCTCCCCCAAAGAAGAGGATCGTGCTCCCCATCAAGGCGCCGGGTGTCAGCTCATCCTGCATCCACGTCACGGCCATATCGCCATATCCGGCCAGCAAGGTCACCATCCCCAACGGGATGGTCGGCAGCATCAACCGGCTTTTCAGATACAAGCGGGCGCGGTCCCGCTCATCTTCCCGGCGTCTGGCGGTGACGATCTTGGGCACGCGTCGCTTGCTCTCTTCAAAATTCCGCCGCGATTATAACAATGCGCGACGCAATCGCCAACCTTCCCCATCTATCGGGGGTCCGCTCACACCGTCCCCCACATCCTGTAGCAACACGAATCACCGGGAACGCTTCAGACCTTTGTGCCTGCCATGCGGGACACGATAGGTTTCAGGCCGACAGCATGCTGCATTGATACGCCGTGCCCGCGCCTTGAGGCTACGCGCACGCGCAAAAGACTTCCCGTCCCATATCGGCGGCTCCACAGGCCTCGTTCCGAAGCCGTGGCGCCGATTGGCCGCGTCTACCCTATGCCTCTCGCAATTCATCCTTCACAGCCCCTAATTGGAGCGGAGAGCCGGCACGCAGCAGGAATATTTCGCCGCGGTCCTGTCCACAAGTTCTGGGGATACCTTGGGGATAGCCTTGTGCACGCCAGGTCCCAGGACTGCGCCCACATCAGTAACTCACCCTTGCATAAAATTTAAGCCAAAGTTCCCTCACCCCACCAACAAGTTAGGCAACATTGCGACCCTCCGAGCCGGCAAGGTGTCATGGCCGCTGCGAGTCACTCGCACACATGCAGATATGATGCCGGTCACGTCAGCCCCCCCCCGGTTCGTTCCCACAACAATTCCTGACCGCCCTGCAATTTCACGGCCCACCGAGCCAGCACGAACAGCGCGTCGCTGAGCCGGTTGAGAAACTTCACGATACCCGGGTCGATTGGTTCCTCTCGCGACAGCCGCACACACTCGCGCTCGGCCCGACGGCAGACGGTCCTGGCATGATGGAGAAAGGCGGCGACCTTGCCGCCCCCCGGAAGAATGAACTCCTTGAGCGGGGCCAGGTCCTTTTGGCAGCTATCGATCACTTGCTCCAGCCGTTTGACGTCTTTCGCCGTAATCCGCGGCATGTTCTGAAACGTCTGGCCCGGGGCCGTCGCCAAGATCCCGCCCGCGTCGAACAGCTTATTTTGAACCCAACGCAGTTCGCGCTCCAAGCGCGCGGCAGAGGCTCTTTTGCCGATCCCGTCGGCGTTGAATGCCCTCACGACTCCCACGACCGCGTTCAACTCGTCCACCGTCCCGTACACGTCGACCCGCAGACTGTCTTTCCAGACCTGCTGCCCGCCGGCCAGCCGCGTTCGGCCGGCATCCCCTGTCCGCGTATAGACTTTGGTGATCCGCATCGCCATCCTCCTCAATCAGCAGCACTCGGAATCGCAGACGGCCGGGGCTTCGCACCGTTTAGTCGGCCTCGAAGCGGAAGCTGATTCCGCCGAACACGCTGATTCCAGGCGCCGGAACATAAAACGGTTCGGTTACGAACGTTGTGAAGTTAAAAGCAAAAATTCCCCTCGTCTCATACTTGGTGTCCAACAGGTTGCTGGCTTGCAGGAACATGGACATTACGACGTTTTTGGAGACCCGCCTTTCATACTCCGTGCGGCCGTTTAACAGAAAATAGCCCGGCAACCGCTTGCCGGCATTCGCCTCGTCGAAAACCAGAAATTTCGTGCTGACATAGAGCCCGTTCAGGGAAACCGTGAACCCCTCGGCAGGCCGATAATTCACGCCAAGGGCGAGTTGATTTTGGGGAACCAAGGGAATCGTGTCTCCCTTTTCAACCGTCTGGCCCAAGCCTTCATTGCCGTTGAAGTCAGAGAAGCTGTTTTGAAAGGTGGCCTCGGTATAGGTGTAATTCACATAACCATCGATGCGCGGATCGAATCTTGCCCGCACGGATGCCTCGGCTCCGCGGCGCCGAGTTTTATCAACGTTCCGGTTGCTGCCGTTGAATGTCGCACAATTAGGCACATCGCACGTAAAAAAGATCTCGTCCGCGACATCGGCCTGATAGAGCGCCAATGCCCACTGCAACGGGCCGGCTTTCCCCCGCCCCCCCAGCTCGTAGTTCCTGGATTTGACGGGCTTGAGCCCGATATTGGCGCTGCCGGCCGATGTAAAGAGCTCGAACTGGGTGGGAGTCCGGAACCCTTCGGAATAATTTACATAGAGGGAAACAGCGTCTGTCGGCTGGTAGGTCAGACCGCCTCCGGATGTCACGCGCGTGAAGGTCTTGAACCCGCTGATGGCGGGATTCGGGATGTTGGTAAAATCCAACCGGTCCCAATCATAGCGGGCGCTCCCGGTCACCACGACTTGGGGGGTCAGGTTGAAGCTGTCTTGGACAAACGCCGCATAGATATTTTCCCCTGAAACCCGGCGTCGTGTCACATCCTCGAAGTCGTGCCGGGTATATTCACCGCCCGAAACGAACACGTTGCGATGGCCCCCGAACGTAGCGTCATGCGTCAATTGGAGTGTTCCACCCCCGGAGAAAAAATCGGTGACCGTTCTCGCCGGGCCCAATTGCCCGACCACGAGACTGTGCGAATCCTGGTGCGCATAGAACCCGTTCAACGCCACCGACAGGGACGAGGACAGCCGCCTGCGCCCATCGACCGTGATTTTATTGAGTTCGGACTCCTGAAAATCCCCCGGGGTGGCATTTTGTTTGCGATCGACCGATAACTGGTCCTGCGTGAGCGCCCCACCCTGCTTCAGGCGGTCTGAGATATGCGTCAACGTTGCCGACAGGTCGGTCGCATCATCGAGCTTGACTCCCAATCGCCCAAATACTCGCGTGAGACGAGCCGCCGTATCATCGCGGAAGCCGCTCTCGGTCTCCCGGCTCACTCCGACATTGTAGTCGTATTTCCCCATGATCCCGCTCGTACTGCCGCGGTGGCGTTCCCGATGAAAACTGCCGAACGCAGATTCGACCGTGGCCTGGCGATCCTTCCCTCCCCGCTTCGTCACGATGTTGATTACACCTCCGAGAGCATTTTTTCCGTAGATCGCCGAGGGCCCGGGCATAATTTCAATCCGCTCGATGTCTTCGAAGGGAATGAGATCAAAATTGGCGATATTGAAGTCGGGAGTATTGGTTCTGACCCCGTCAACGAGAACCGTCGTGGGGGTCACATCGCCGACAAAGCCGCGAAGAGAGACCTTGCTCTGGTAGTCGTTCCCTACCTCATCAAAGACCGTGACCCCCGGCTGGTACTGCAACACCTCCTGGACGGTCCGCGCCCCTGATTCCTTGATGTCCTTCCGGGTGATCACCGTGATATTCGCGGGAACGCGTTTGGGATCGACTGCGACATCCTGCAAACGGGTGCTGGAAATGACCACCTCCGGCAGCGACTCGGGTGGCGTTTCGGCGAAAACAGGCAAGGAAACATACGGCAGCAGTACGAAAACAGACAGACAATGAAAGACGGCACGTAAACCCGGCATGGTAAACCTCCCTTTGGCTCGAAGGGCAGTTCGATATGGCGACAAGCGGGTTTCCTGACTTGCGGGTCCTCGCGTCTCCTGCGCCTTCCCAGCCCCCCACCCTCACCCTCCCCCTCGAGGGGGGAGGGATGGGAGGGGGTGGCCAGTGGCCTCGTGCAGAAAGGCTCTCCGCTTACAGTGGCGGCACCGTGATGGCTTTGCACCATCTTCCCCTGACTCTGTCGTCCTTCTTGCTGTAACCCCCTATGTAACGTTGTTCCGTGTATCCCCGGGTCGTGGGCTCCGGCGGGGGGATACGGCCCGACCGAGGCCAAGACGCTATACGTTCAATGTTATTCGTTAATCGTCCACAACCACTGTCTTCCCGTTTAACGATTAACGTTTAACCTCTTCACGGTTTTCCTTGCCCTGGGGGAGCGTGATCCTCGGCGTCCCGGTTAGGGGATGGGAATCAATGAGGACATCGCATCCATACACCATGCGAAGATGCGCGGCGGTCAAGACGTCCTTCGGAGGGCCGGTTCGATACGGCCTGCCTTCATGGAGCAGCAGCAAGCGATCACAATGCTGGCTGGCCAGGTTCAAATCATGCGAGACCAGCACCACGGTCACGGCCTGATCCCGATTCAGCCCCTTCAGAATGGCGTAGATCTCGATCTGATGCTTGAGATCGAGAAAGGCGGTCGGCTCATCCAGCAACAGAATCCGTGAATGCTGGGACAGGGCGCGCGCGATCATGGTCCGGTGGCGTTCTCCGCCGGAGAGTGCCTGAAACGTCCGATCCGCCAGGTGCTCGACCTCCATGACCTGCATCGCCTGCCCGGCGAGGCGAAGATCGTCCGCGGATTCCCAGCCCCAGCCCTTCCGGTGGGCAAACCGCCCCATCAGCACCAACTCCCCGACGGTAAAGGGAAACACCATCAGACTTTCTTGCGGCACCAGGGCCACCCGGCGCGCCAACTCCTGAGGCGAAAGTGCCGACACGTCGTGCCCATGGAGGCTGATCAGTCCTTCCTGAGGTTGGAGCAGTCCCGCCATCAACTTCAGCAAGGAGGTCTTGCCGGACCCGTTGGGTCCGATGATTCCGAGGATTTCCCCTTCACTGACTTCCAGCGAGCAATGCCGGAGAACCCACGACTCGGCATATCGAAAATGCACGTCCTGGAACTGATAGCAGCATCCCATGTGCTAGCCGATCTCTCCCTTCCGATGGCTTATCAACAAGTAGATGAAAAACGGCCCCCCGCAGAGGGCCGTGATCACGCCCACCGGCAATTCGGTCGGCGCCAAAAGACTGCGGGCGACCGTATCGGCGAACGCCAGAAAGGTTCCGCCGACGAGCGCCGACGCCGGGAGCAACAGACGATGATCGGGCCCCAGCACCATGCGGACCGCATGGGGCACGATCATACCGACAAAGCCGATCAGCCCGCTCACGGCGACGACGGCACCGGTGAGAAACGCCGTGGTGACGAAAATCACGCGCTTGATCCGTTCCACGTCCAGCCCCAGTCCCTGAGCCGGGTCCTCGCCCAGCGACAGGAGATTGAGGTTCCGGCCCTGCGCACAGAGCAGTCCGATTCCCAGCAACACGATCACCGCGAGAGCGCCGAGCCCGGCGTACCCGAGCGTTGCCAGGCTGCCCATGAGCCAGAAGAACAGGCGGAACGCGCTGGTGGAGTCGGACAGCGAGGTGATGAACAGAATCAGCGCCGAAAGGATCGCATTGATGATCACGCCGGCCAGCAGCAGCGTCTGAACCGGAATCCGGCCGTCGGCGACGGCGATTCGATAGAGGACACCGATCGTCGCGGCGGCGAAGATGCACGCAACCAGTTCCACCGCGGAGAATCCGCCGATTCCCCATGCGAATCCGAACTGCAAGGCCAGCGCCGCGCCCAGAGCCGCCCCGCTCGAGATCCCGAGAATATATGGGTCCGCCAGGGGATTCCTCAACAACGCCTGCAAGGCCACCCCGACCACCGCCAGGCTCGCTCCGACGAGATACGCCAGGAGCAGCCGCGGAAGCCGCACCTCCCAAAGGATCACCGCAGGGCCGACGCCGGCGGCGCTTTCCGCAGCGGCGCCGGGAGCCATGATGATGCGCATCACCTCCTGCAGCGGAATGCGCTCGGTGCCGTACTGCAGGCACAGCACCATCCCGATCAGCGCCGTCGCGGTGAGCGCGGCCAGCACCCTGACCCACCGCCGCACCGTCAGGGCTGCGGAAAATGGGGACAGTCCCCAATTTCCTTTCTCTTGTTGCATCGCAACGCTCTTTACCATGACAACGCCATCCATGGGGCAGCGGAAAATGGGGACTGTCCCCATTTTCCGCACGTCCATCGTTTTTCTAGCTGCCGATTGCGCGGGAGAACATGCCGGGATGGAGAGCACCGGCGAGCGCCTCTATGCCCTCGACCACCCGAGGCCCCGGGCGGTTCACCAATTCCGCTTTGACCTGATGCAGCCGATTATGAACGACGGCGGAGAGGGACGCCCACTTGCGCCATCGCTGCTGCTCAACCTCCGGGATTCCCTCGCTGGCCCCGACTGGAAAAAGCAAGACTTCCGGGTCTCTTCGCAGCACTTCCTCAAGCGAAACCTTAGGATATGGCATCGTGGCATGGCCGACGATATTCTCGCCGCCGGCCAGTTCCAGCATCTGATGAATGAAACTTCCGGACCCGACGCTGATGAGCGGGTCGGTGTTCACAACATAGAACACCCGGACGGGCTTGGCGGCGCCCATGCGACTGCGGAGCTCGTTCAACCGCTCCCGTAGCCCCTGAGCCACCGTTCGCGCCTCCCTGTCGCGGCCGACGAGACGGCCGACCATCCCGATATGGCCCAGTATGTCCTCCACCGTCCTGGGGGAAAAGATGAACACGGGGATCTTGAGCTGTTCCAGCTTGGCCACCGCATCCGGTCGTATGAAGTCCTTGTTGGCCATGATCAAATCGGGTTTGAGGCCCAGGATCGCCTCCAGGTTCGGACTCGAGGAGCCGATCTTGGGTTTCGCCCTGGCCTGGGCGGGATAGTCGCAGAAGGTCGTCACGCCCGCCACTTCGGCATCAAGCCCCACCGCGAAGAGGATTTCCGTTACGCTGGGAGCCAGTGACACCACCCGGCGGGCCGGTTTGGCCAGGTACACCCGGCGGCCGACGTCGTCGGTGAAGGTCTTGTCCGAAACGTTGGCCATGAACGGCATGCCGGTCAGGATGCCTTGCCGGCGCCGTTTCACGGTCTGATATGGTAGGGAGCTTGCACCCTCACCACCCCTTTCCACGAGGAGAGGCCGGTTGATCTGAACTCGGGCAGGTCTTCTGGCTTGTGGTTCGTCCTACTTCTCACGCCTTCCCGGCGCTTCGTCAACCGTTAATCGTTATTCGTCAATCGTTCCGGAGATTCGACGATTAACGTTGAACGTATAACGAATAACGACCACGCCAGTGGCTACCCGTGAGGTTCGTCCCCACTCACAGCGGCGGGACCGCAAGGGTTTCGCACCCTTTTCCCTATGCCCGAGTCTATCGCGCGTATGTCGGGTGAATGTAGAGCGCAGAACAAAACAAAGTCAAGGGTTTTTTGGGGCCGCCCCTACTTCGCCTCGCCCACGCAGCGGAACCCGAGCGCGTTGGAGCGCGTGTTCGGAGCAAGATACATCCGGCCCGCCGACCGCGCGACCGCCGGCCGTTTGGACCACGATCCGCCACGGATCACCTTGTAGTCGGCGGAAGCCGGCCCGGCGGGGTTCTTCGCGGACGCGACCTGATAGTACGCCTTGTCGTAGTTGTCCAGCACCCACTCCCACACGTTCCCGACCATGTCGTACACGCCGTAGGGGCTCTTGCCCGACTCATAGCTCCCGACGGCTGCCAGGCTCTTGCTGTAGCTGAAGGACACGCCCGAGGCGAAATTGGCGAACAACGGTCCCGGATCGTCGCTGCCCCACGGGTACTTGCGCCCATCCGTGCCCCGCGCGGCCTTCTCCCACTGGGCCTCGGTCGGCAGTTGCTTGCCGTAAAACTCACAGAAATCTTTGGAATCCAGCCAGTCCACGCCGACTACCGGACGGCTCCCGTCTTCTTTCTGATTGACGCGTTCCCAGAAGTCCGGCGGCTCGGCCCCCGACTTCTTGAGGTAGGCGGCGTACTGTTCGACCGTCACTTCGTACTTGTCGATGGTGTAGGCATCCAGATAGACCGCGCGCTGGGGACTCTCATCAGGCTGGCCGTCACCCGCCTTGCTGCCCATTATGAACTCGCCGGCCGGAATCGTGATGACGGTCGCCAGATCCTTCGCCTTCGGCGCCTGGAACGGCCGGAGGGTCGCCTCGACGATCGGCTCGCTCCCGCTCTTCGGCGCCTCGGACGGCGGCGCCGATTGGGCGGCCTGCTCCGCCGCCTTCTTCGCTTCCTCCGCCTTCTTCTTGGCTTCCTCCACGAGGCGCTTCTGCTCTTCAGCCTCACGCTTCAGGGCCGCCGCCAACCGCTCCTCCTCAGCCTTCCGCTTGGCCTCTTCCTCTTGCTGACGCTTCAACGCCGCCAGCCGCTCCGCCTCTGTCTTGGTCTTTTCCTCCGCCAGCCGCTTCTCTTCCGCTTTCCGCTTTTCCTCGGCAATGCGCCGCTCTTCCGCCTCCTGCTTTTTCTTCAGTTCGGCCAGGTGCTTCTGCTCGGCCTCCTGGGCGGCCTTCTTTTCGGCTTCGAGACGCTTCCGCTCCTCTTCCTGGCGCTTCAATTCGGCCTGGCGCTGGCGCTCCCGCTCATCCGCCTTGCGCTTCTCTTCCGCCAGCCGGGCTTCCTCCGCCTTGCGCTCCTCCTCCTGGCGCTTGAGCTCGGCCTGGCGCTGGCGCTCCCGTTCTTCCGCCTGCCGCTTCTGCTCGGCGATTTTCTCCTCTTCAGCCTTGCGGCGGGCTTCCTCGGCCTGGCGCGCTTCCTCTTCCTGCCGCTTCAGCTCCGCCAAGCGGGCCGCGTCCTTTTCCGCCTCCTGCTTCTTGCGGAGCGCTTCCATCTTCTGCTGTTCTTCCTTCAGACGGGCTTTTTCGGCTTCCTCGCGCTTTTTCAGCTCGGCCGCCAACCGGGCTTCCTCCGCCTTGCGCTCCTCCTCGGCCTTCTTGCGGGCGAGCTCTTCCTGCCGTTTGCGCTCCTCCGTTTCCCGCTTCAAGGCCGCCAGCCGTTCTTCCTCGGCCTTCCGCTCTTCCTCGATCTTCTTGCGGGCCAGTTCGGCTTCCCGCGCCTTCTGTTCGCGCTCTTTCTGCTCCTGCTCGAATTTCTTGGCCGCGGCCAACCGCTCTTCTTCGTGCTTTTTGGCCCGCTCCGCTTTCTCCGCTTCCGCCTTCAAGCGTTCTGCGTTCTCTTGGGCGGTCCGATCTTTTTCCTTCCGCTCGAGCTCAACCAATTGCCGCTCTTGCTCCTCCTGCTGACGCTTCTGCTCCTCCGTGGTTTTTTTCAAACGATCGAGCAGGGCCTGTTTCCGCTTTTCGAATTCCTCCTGCTGCTTTTTCAAGGCCTCTTCGGCGTCCCGCAACTGCTTTTCCAGGGGGTTCAGATCAGGAACGGCCTGGGCCAAGTCGGCCCCCTTCTGAAATTCCTTCTTCAACTTGAAGACGAACTGCCCACCTTCATCGCCCGCGGCCACCACAGGGGCGCTGCGGGGCAACTGGTCCTTGACCTCATTCGACACCCTGACCGCGATCGGTTCCGCAAGGTCCTTGGCCAGCAGGTAGGGACTCGTGTTTTGCCTCAAGAGTTTCATGAAGTGCCAGGCGAACGTGCTGTGGCCTTGCTTGCTCTTGTCGGCCGCATCCGGCACCGGGTAGAGCCCGCCGGACGCCAGGATCCAGCGCGACGGGAGCTGGTAGAGTTCCTTGATCGCGGACTTGCTGAGTCCCAACTGGCGCGATCGCCCCATCAACGATCCGCTGAAACAGGAATCCACGACCGCGTAGATGTGGCGGGCGGGAATGTTGGCGAGATAGTCCCTGACCTGGGAATTGAAGACGTAGGAGGCCGGGTCGTCGAGCTCGGCGTCGGAGGGGATCCAGTACCCCATGCCGTCGACTTTCTCTTTCTCGGTCTTGGCCGTCGCGCTCTTCTCGTATTCGCCGTGTCCGGCATAATAAATGAACAGGCTGTCTTTATCCTTTAACCGCCGCTTGAGCGAGGAGAAGGCCCGAATGATGCCCTTGCGCGAGGCTTGCTCGTCGTACAGCTCCACCATGCGCTCCTTGGAGAAGCCGTAGCGCTCCACAAGAAGCTTGGACACCGCCTCGGCGTCCTTCCGGGCCGCCTCGAGCTGCTTGTCCTTGTCCATGGCGGGGTACTTGTTGATCCCGATGATCAGGGCCCAGTAGCTGCCCTCGATAAAATCATCGGGATCAGCCCCGGCGGCTGGTTTGGGAGCTTGCGGCACGATCTCGACGGCGGCTTTGACGGAGTTATAGACAAAAGACAGCGGCAGGCTGACGGCACCGATGAGGAAGGACCCTAAGGCCAGGCCGGCTCCAAAGACGGCGAGCTTCGGGCGAAGCGGACCGGTGTTTGGATGACCCCCGACTTTCATGGAACCACCCATTTCCCTAAATTACCAGTATCTTATGCCTCCCTTCATGTCAGGTTGACCCCCTGTCCCGTGGTTCTCCCAATACTATGAAGAGAGTTATGATGATTTAAAACCAACTCTCCCCGCTTGTCAAGGCCCCACCCTGGTACGGGTTTCGCCCCTTGGGGCTTATTATTTAATCTGCTCTCTTTGTTTTCCCTTTTGCTTTCCCTTTGCCTTTTTTCTTCTCGTCGTCGCCCTTGTCTCCCTCAGCCGCGCCCGAACCAGGCGCATCGGTCTCCGTACCAGCGCCGCCAGCACCGCCGCCCGCACCGCCTAAGCCGCCAGCGCCGCCAGCACCGCCGCCCGCACCGCCCGCACCGCCTGCGCCGCCGGTTCCGCCCGTGCCCGTCCCCGTGTCACCGGTGCCACCTGTTGCACCACCCGTCGTCCCGCCGGCGCCCGTCCCCGTGTCGCCGGTGCCCGTGCCGGTCCCGGTGTCACCGGTGCCTGTTCCCGTTCCGCTCCCCCCCCCGGATCCAGGTTTCTCGTCCTGTTCCGGTTCGAGGAAGATCGGATCGATGATCTTGACCCCGGGCAACTCGCCGCTATCACCGCCGATTTCGCCGAAGCCCTCGGCGCCGCCGACGATCTCCAGGACTTGCGACCCGAGGGACTTGAAGATGTTCTCGGGCAGCACGCCGCTGGAGAGCAGTTCCGACGGTCCCGACTGCTCGGTTGTGAGTGCCGCCTGGATGCCGGCTAAGGTTTGCACGACATCGTTGACGACGGTTTGGAAGCCCGCATTGATGTTGTAATTCGGGGGGCTGCAAGGCCCCGGAGTGCAAAACAGATTCGTGAAAGCGACCAGCAATGGGTTGGTGGTCGTCCCGACCGTGAGCGCATTCAAGTTCACTGTGCCGCCTGAAACATCAAACCCCGTCGTCGACGCGCCGCTGGTAATCGTATTCCCGGTCAAAGCGACATCCACTCCCGCCGCGAGAGTACCGACGAAGTCAACGGGGCTTCCACCTGCATTCAAAGTGGCGCTTCCGCCCGTCGACACCGCTCCACCCACCGTGATGCCGCCGCCTGAAGTTGTCGCCGACAAGATCCCGATGATCGTCATGTCCGGTAACGTAGCCAGGGTCCCACTCGTCGTTGTCAGGCTCGCGAGCGGCGTCGTGTCGCCCACGTTGCCCGTGAACACCAGGTTGCCCGTCCCCGCCGTCAGTCCCAGCGTCTGCCCGCCGTCCAGCATGCTCAGGAACGTAATGTCGCCCGCGCCGGCGCCCGTACTGATCGCCACCGGCCCCGTCAGCTCCACCGCCGTCGCAAAGCTCACATTGTCGTCCGTCGTCATGATGTCGCCCGCCGTAAAGACCGTCCCCGCGCCGTTCTGCGTCACCGCGCCGTCCGCCGCAATGTCCCCGGCGGCCGCCAGCGTCAGCAGGCCCGCGTTCGTGAACGTCACCGTCCCGCCGCCCGTCGTCGTGATCGTGTTGTTCACCATGATGATATTCGTCGTCAGCGCCACACCGCCCGCCGCATTCGTGTTCACCGCCCCGTTGAGTGTCGTCGTTCCAGTGCCGGCGTTCTGCGTCAGGCTCGCGGCCGTAATCGCGTTGGCCGTCACATCCACGGCGTCCACGATCGTGATGGCGCCGAGCCGCGCGCCGCCGCCGACGGCTCCCACGAACACGATGTTACCCGATCCGTCCAGGGTCAGGTTCTGTCCGCCGTCCACCGTGTTGTTGAACGTGATCGTCCCGCCGTTCGAATCCATGGCGACCGGCCCCGTCAGCGTGAGCGGGCCGTCGAAGGTGATGTTGTCGCCTGTTGTTGTGATGTCTCCAGCCGTCGAGACCGCGCCTGCCGTGATCTGCGCCACCGCCCCGTCGGCCGTGATGTCGCCTGCCGCGGCGATCGTCAGCAGGCCCGCGTTCGCGAACGTCACCGCCCCGCCGCCCGTCGTCGTGATCGTGTTGTTCACCATGATGATATTCGTAAACAGCGCCACGCCGCCCCCCTGGTCCGTGTTCACCGCCCCGTTGAGGGTCGTGGTCCCGGTGCCGTCGAACTGCGTCAGGCTCGCCGCGGTGAGCCCCGCCGTCTCCGTCACATCGTTCGCGCTCAAGATGACAATGTCCCCTAGCCGCGTCGCGCCCACCGCGCCCGTGAACAGCACGTCGCCGCCCGTCCCCGCTCTCAGCTCTAAGCCCTCAAAACCCGCCGTCGTCCCCGTCAGCGTGCTGCTGAACGTGATGTCCGCTCCCGCCGTGTTGCTGAAGGCCGTCGTGTCAATCCTCGTGAGCCCGCTTCCGCTGAGCGTCACCGCCGTGGCAAAGCTCACCGCATCGCCCGTCGTCGCGATAATGAAGCCGGCAATGTCGACCGCCCCCGCACCGTTCTGTGTCACCGCCCCGTCCGCGATGATGATGCCGTTAAGAAGCGTGAGCAGGCCCGCGTTCGTGAACGTCACCGTCCCGCCGCCCGTCGTAATCAGGGTGTCGCTCAGCGTGATGCCGCCCGCCGTGGTCGTGAGCGCCACGTTGCCGCCGGCCACGATCGTATTCCCCGTCGTGATTGCTCCACCCGACGTCACCGCGATGGCGCCCGCCGCGGACAGGCCGCTCGTCCCGTCGCCCAGCGCAAGGCCGTCCGTCTCCGTGATGAAGATCCCGTTCGTCCCACCGGTGGCCGAGGCCCGCAACGTCGTGATGGCCGTATCAATGTCCCCCGCCGCCGTGTTGTCCCCGATCGCCCCATTTACCGCCGACAGCACCGCCGTCCCCGTCACGATATTGATATCGCCCACCGCGTCCGCCGCCGTCGCGTCCGTGATGTTACCCGCCCCCGCCGTGATGAGCGTCGCACCCGTCGCCGTCGTCGTGATACGGCCCACGGCCACGTTGCCCGCCGTCGCCGTCACCGTCGCGCCGCCGCCCGCGCCCGTCACGTCATAGAGCGTCCCGTCCGCCATGGTCACGTCGCCCGTCGTCGCCGTCACCGAAATCGCCGTGTTGGCCGTCGCGTTACCCGTGCTCAGGTCGCCGTTCGCCCCGTGCGTCACGCCGGTCCCGCCCGTCAGCGTCAGCGTCCCCGTCCCCGACGACACCGCCGCGTTCACGGTCAGCAGTTGATTGGCGTTCAGCACCACGTTGCCGGTCGTGTCCGCCGTCACCGGATTGCTCAGCGTGATCCCCGCGCCGCTCGACACCAGCGTCACATCGCCCGCGTTCTGCGAGGCCACGCTCCCGCCTGTGTTCGTGATGGTCCCCGTCGCGTTGACTTCGATCGTGCGCGCCGAGGTGATCCCGCCCGCGCCCACATCGAAGGTCCCGACCACGTTCAGGAAGATCCCGTCCGTCGCGGCCGCCGACGCCCCCGAGGTGCCCGCGAAGCTGCCGCCCATCGCCAGATCGATCGCCGGCCCGACCCCCGTCGCGCCGATGTTGCCCGCCGTCGCCGTCAGCGTGATGTTCCCGCCCACCAGCGTCGTCGCGATATTCTCGTTGCCCGCGCCGTCCGTCGCGGTGTTGTCCGTGATGTTCCCCGTCGTCGCCGTTACCGACACCGCGCCGCTCGTCGTCGTGATCCGCCCCAGCGCCACGCTACCGTTCGCCAGCAGCGTGACGGTACCGGTCTGTGCCGAAGACACCGTCCCGTCCGCCATGGTGATGCTGCCCGCGGTCGCCGTTACGCCGATCGTCCCGGTCCCCGTCGTCGTAATGGCGTCGTTCTGCAGGACGTCGCGACCGGCCGTCAGCGAAATCGTTCCCCCGACGCTGCCCACGGGTCCGCCGACGCCCAGCGTGATGTCGCTGGTCGCCCCGTTCGCCGTGATGGTGATCGCAGGGGAGCCTGTGCTCGACCCGACGTTGTCGTTCAGCACAATGCTCGCATCATTCGTGATCATCACCGAGCCTGCGCCCACCCCGGAATGGCCGATGCCGAGCCCTGGGCTCGCGTTCAGCGTGAGTACACCGCCGCTATTCTGGACGGTCACGTTGGCGGTGGTCGCCGAGCCCACGCCGGAAGTCGTCGCGCCCGTGCCGATGCCCAACGTGCCGCCGCTGTTGATGAGCTGCACATCCCCGGGGCCGCCCGTGGCAAATTCCACCACTGTCAGCGCGCCGGTGTTGGTAACCGCCAGGGCGCCCGCCGTGCTCAGCGCATCCAACGTGGAGACCGTGGTCTCCATGGGGTCGGCCAGGCTGCCGATCCCGGTGGCCGCGCGGAGGGTCAGCGTCGTCGCCGACACGTCGTTGCCGGCTCCGGCATCGGCGTCCGTAATCGCGCCGCCGAGGGCCGTGACGTTCACCGCGCCGGTGTTCGTGATCAAGCCCAGCGCCACATTGGTCCCGGCCAGCAGCGTCACTGTGCCGCTGCCCGTCGTGTACACCGTGCCGTCCGCCATCGTGATGTCGTTCGCCGTCGCCGTCACCCCGATCGTCCCCGTCGTCCCCGTCGTCAGGTCGCCGTTCACTCCATGCGTCACCCCTGTCCCACCCGTCAAGCTCAGATTGCCGCTCGTTGAGGAGATCACCGCGTTCGCCGTCAGCAGCCCGGCCGCATTGAGCGTCACTGTCCCCGAGCCGCCGGCCGTCACCGCCTGGGACACCGTCAGGCCGCTGTCCGTCGTTGTGACAAAGATATCGTTGTTGTTCGCGGTCGCGATCCCCGACAGGTTCGCCCCGCCGTTCAGCCCCGTCGCGGTGCCGATCGTCAGCAGCCCGCCGCCCGTGACTTGGTTGATGAAGATGTCGCCCGTCGTCGCGCCGCCGGTCACCCGCGCCGCCACCGTCCCGACCGCCGTGTCAATCCGGTTGGTCGTCGTCCCGATCGCGTCCGCCGCCGACAGCACCAGCGTCCCGCTCGTGCTCAGCTCCGTCGTCGTCCCCGTCAGCGTGTTCGTCAGAATGCTATGCCCGGCGATCAACTGGAGGTTGCCGCTCGTGCTGCTCACCGTCGCCCCGTTGATCGCGATGTCATCGACCACCGACCGCAGGTCCACCGTCCCCGAGCCGTTCGCCGTCACGTTCTGCGTGATCGTCAGCATGCCGTCCGCCATCACCACAATATCGTTGTTGTTCGCCGTCGCAATCCCGGACAGGTTCCCGTTGCCGTTCAGCCCCGTCACCGTCCCGATCTTCAGCGCGAACTGCACGCCCCCCCTTTTTTGATTGATGAAGATGTCGCCGGTGGTCGCCCCGCCGGTCACCCGCGCCGCCACCGTCCCTACGTCGGTGTCAATCGTGTTCGCCAGCGTCCCGATCGCGTCCGCCGCATCCAGCAGCAGCGTACTGAACGTAAAGAACTCCGTCGTCGTCCCCAGGCCCGTGTTGGTCAGGATGCTCCGCCCGGCGATCACCTGGATCGCCCCGGTCGTGCTGCCGACCGTCGCGCCGTTGACGTTGACGTCCGACGTGGCCCCCTGCGCCCGGATGTCCACGGTGCCGCTGCCGTTCGTCGTCACATGGTTCGTCAGCGTCACCGAGGCCCCGCTGGATATCAGCACGATGTTGCCGTTGCTGTTCGTCCAAATCGTCCCGCCCGTGTTCGTGATGGCGCCCGTGGCGTTCACCTCGATGTTGCGCGCCGAGTTGATGCCCCCCGCGCCCACGTCGAAGGCCCCGACCACGTTCAGGAAGATGCCGTCGTCGGCCGTGTCGAACTCACCGGACGTCGCCGAGAAGCTCCCAGCCAGCGCCAGGTCAATCGCCGGGCCCACGGTCGTCGCCCCGATGTTGCCCGCCGTTGCCGTCAGCGTGATGTTCCCGCCCACCAGCATCGTCACGATGTTCTCGTTGCCCGCGCCATCGCCCGATGTGAGGTTGTCCGTGATGTCGCCCGTCGCTGACGTCACCGACACCGCGCCGCTCGTCGTTGTGATCCGCCCCAGGGCCACGCTACCGTTCGCCAGCAGCGTGACGGTACCGGTCTGTGCCGAAGACACCGTCCCGTCCGCCATGGTGATGCTGCCCGCGGTCGCCGTTACGCCGATCGTCCCGGTCCCCGTCGTCGTAATGGCGTCGTTCTGCAGGACGTCGCGACCGGCCGTCAGCGAAATCGTTCCCCCGACGCTGCCCACGGGTCCGCCGACGCCCAGCGTGATGTCGCTGGTCGCCCCGTTCGCCGTGATGGTGATCGCAGGGGAGCCTGTGCTCGACCCGACGTTGTCGTTCAGCACAATGCTCGCATCATTCGTGATCATCACCGAGCCTGCGCCCACCCCGGAATGGCCGATGCCGAGCCCTGGGCTCGCGTTCAGCGTGAGTACACCGCCGCTATTCTGGACGGTCACGTTGGCGGTGGTCGCCGAGCCCACGCCGGAAGTCGTCGCGCCCGTGCCGATGCCCAACGTGCCGCCGCTGTTGATGAGCTGCACATCCCCGGGGCCGCCCGTGGCAAATTCCACCACTGTCAGCGCGCCGGTGTTGGTAACCGCCAGGGCGCCCGCCGTGCTCAGCGCATCCAACGTGGAGACCGTGGTCTCCATGGGGTCGGCCAGGCTGCCGATCCCGGTGGCCGCGCGGAGGGTCAGCGTCGTCGCCGACACGTCGTTGCCGGCTCCGGCATCGGCGTCCGTAATCGCGCCGCCGAGGGCCGTGACGTTCACCGCGCCGGTGTTCGTGATCAAGCCCAGCGCCACATTGGTCCCGGCCAACAGCGTCACTGTGCCGCTGCCCGTCGTGTACACCGTGCCGTCCGCCATCGAAATGTTGCCCGTCGTCGCCGTCACCCCGATCGTGCCCGTCGTCCCCGTCGTCAGGTCGCCCGCCGCCGTGTGCGTCACCCCGGTCCCGCCCGTCAGGCTCAAGGCCCCGCTCGCCGACGAGATCACCGCATTGGCCGTCAGCAGCCCGCCCGCGCTCAACGTCACGTTGCCGCTGCCGTTCGCCGTCACCACGCTGTTCACATCCAGCGCCCCGGCCGTCACGTCCACGGTGATGTTCCCGTTGCCGCCCAGCGTGCGTACCCCCGTGCCACCGATGATCAGCCCGCTGGACTCCAGCACCTCGATGTTGCCGCTCGTGGTATTCGAGGCCTGCAACGTCGTGATGGTGGTCTCCAGCGCATCGCCCGACCCGATCCCCTGCGCCGCCGACAGGTTCGCCGTCGCCGTGGTGAGGTTGTTCGTGCCCGCGTTGGCGTCGGTGATGGCGCCGGTGTTGTTCGCGTTATTGTCGGCCGTGATGTTGATGGTGCCGCCCGGCACGCTCAGCGTGCCGACGGCGATGTCCACCGGCGCGCTCAGGGTCAGCACCGTGGAGGCATTGATCGTGCCATTGAGGTTCAGTGTGCCGAATTCGCTTGCGCCATCATTATTGAGGTGCCCCGCCGTGATCGTAACTTGACCCAGAACCGATTCCACAACGGCCGTCGCGTTGAGATTCACGTCGTCACCGGCCTGCAAGATGACGTCGCCGGTCGTCGAGCGGATCGTGACGCCGGCCCCCACCGTCAGATCATCGCCGGCCACCGTCGGATTGGTGGCGTCTTCGTTCACCGTCAGCGTGATCGTGCCGCCCGCTCTGTATTCAGTGCCGGTAAGGGTGATCGAGGCCTTGTCCCCGCCGGATTCACTCGCCGTGACCGTCACCGTGCCCGTCACCCCGTTCGCCGGCGCGTTCGTCCCGATGTTGTTCAGCGAAATGTCGTTGCCCGTGATCGTCAGACTGCCCAGCGCTGTCGTCGCCCCGATGACGCCCGAGACCGTCACGTCCCCGGTACCCGCAGTCAGGGTGAGGGCTTCCGTCCCAGCCGTCCCCTTGATGGTGCTGCTGAACGTGATGTCCCCCGCGCCCGCCCCCGTGTTCAACACCACATTGTCCGTCAGGGTAACCGCTCGCAGGAAACTGATGTTGTCATTGGTCGTTGTGATGTTCTCCCCGAGCATGACTGAGCCGGCGCCGTTCTGCGTGAACGCCCCATCCAGATTCAGAACGTTGCTGGGGCCGATCTCCAAGGTCCCCGCATTCGTAATCGTGACCGGCCCCCCACCGGTCGTCGTAATGCCCGTCCCGCCACAAACACAGACGTTGTTCGTCGTGATCGCGATGCCCGCCGCCCCGTTCGTGTCCACCGGCCCGTTCAGGAATGTGGTGCCGGAGCCCGCGCTTTGCAGGAGGGAGGCCGCAGTGAAGCCGCCAGGGCCCGGTATATTCACGCCATTCGCGTTCGTGATCGTGACCGCCCCCAGGCGCACGCCACCCACGGCCCCCGTGAACAAGATGTTGCCGCCCGTCCCCGCGTTGATCGTCAGGTCCTCCACGCCGCTCGTGGTCCCCGTCAGCGTGCTGCTGAACGTCACGTTCGCCCCCGCCGCGCTCCCGCTCGTCGTGTCAATGCTCGTCGTGCCCGCGCCGTTCAGCGTCACCCCGGTCGCAAACGACACCGCATCCCCCGTCGTCGTGATCGTCCGCGGCGACGTGATGCTCGTCGCCCCCGCGCCGTTCTGCGTTACCGCCCCGTCCGCCGTGATGTTCCCGTTCAAGGTCAGCAGGCCCGCGTTCGTAAACGTCACCGTCCCGCCCGTCGTCGTCGTGATCGTGTTGTTCGCCGTGATCACGCTCGTCGTCAGCGCCACCCCCGTCGCGCCGTCCGTATTGACCGCCCCGGTCAACAGCGTGGTGCCCGTGCCCGCCACCTGCGTCAGGCTCTTCGCCGTGAGCCCCGCCGACTCCGTCACATTGCGCGCATTCGTGATCGAAATGTCGCCCAGGCGCACGCCGCCCACGGCCCCTGTGAACAGCAGGTCGCCGCCCGTCCCCGCGTTCACCGTCAGGTGCTCCACGTCCGTGGTGGTCCCCGTCAGCGTGCTCGTAAACGTCACGTTCGCGCCAGTCGCGCTCCCGCTCGTCGTGTTAATGCTCGTCGTGCCCGCCCCGTTGAGCGTCACGCCCGTCGCAAACGACACCGCATCCCCCGTCGTCGTAATCGTCCGCGGCGAGGTGATGCTCACCGTGCCAGTCCCGGCGGTGCTGATCTGCTGCACCAAGCCGTCAGCGGTAATGTCGGCTGCGATCGTCAGTACGCCGGCGCTATCGAGAGTCACCGTGCCGGCGCCGGTCGTCGTGATGCCGGTCGTGCCCCCGACC
>CAYLLY010000014.1:0-37291 GCA_964384595.1 uncultured Nitrospirales bacterium | reverse complement strand
TGGGATTCGAGGACTCTACCTGACTGTCAGATTAAGTTCTACCTTTTGCAGATAAATCTACACCACCGCCTGCAGTAAGTTAGACCTGCCCACTTGAACAGCATAGTAGATACTGAAAATCCTTCGGTATTCCTGCCTTTTCCAACGCCAGGAGAAAAAAATTAAAGTTTGATTCAACCTATCGGGCGGATGCGGTGTCAGATGAGATGACACGTTGAGTCGTCCGCTCGACAAATGGTGGGGAGGGGGCTAGAATGGAATCCGTGATGAGAAACGTCAGCGCCGAAAAGCGGAAGCAAGCCCTCCTCAAGAAGATTCGCACGCTGCCTGCTGCAAAGGTTGTCGTGGTCGAAGACTTCGTAGACTTCATTCGTCAGCGGGACGACTCCCAATTAACCCGCGCTTTTTCCAAGCTCTCGGAAAGAGCGTTCCAAAAGGTTTGGGAGAACCCTGACGATGCCGTCTACGACCGTTTCTGAGTCAATCTAAGGACCCGCGGCTTCACTCTTTCCCGTAGCGCGGTTTGAGGTGGCGGAATTTCTTCGGCACGGGGTCGGAGGGGAAGTCGGTGCGACCCATCCAGGTGGGGCGGCTGTCGTAGTAGTTGACGGGGGCCTTCGGGTCGGCGGCGCGGAACGTCTTGTAGCGGCGGAGCACCTCCTCGTAGCGCCGTTTCGACATCCGGTACTTCATGTGCGGCATCTTGAGCAGATATTTCTCGACCTTCCAGACATTCCGCGGTGAGAACCGCCAGTCGCAGTTGTCCACGTCATACAACGTGCCCACGCCGTAACCGGTAAGCCGGCCGGTGTAATCCACGTACGGCTCCACGTACGTCATGACCAGGTCTCGGACGGTCCGGAAGACCGGCTTCCGCCCGTGCAGGCCCGCTTCGCGCGAGCGGGCGATGGCGCCCCAGCGCCCTTTCTGCTTGAAGAGGTACAGAACGTGGTCGAGCTTATCGACGGATTCGAGGCTCAGCATGAACGGCGGGTAGCCGTGCTGCTCCAGGATGGTCGCGGCCGTAATGGCCGCTTCCAGGCAATGGACGGTTTTCTTGGCGATCACACTCCGGAAGGAGCGAAGCGTTTCCTTGGGTTTCTCCCGGTTATAGGGAAGAGAGTCGATGAAGCGCTGCACGTGCTGCGGGGTCCGGTGTTTCCGGATGACCGCCCATTCCTTGCGGGTGAACGCGGACTGGGAGGGAATCCACTCAGCGCGGATGAGACGGCGCGTTGCTAGAAGATGCCGGCCTGTTTTTGCAGCCACCGGATGTAGGGGATGATCTGGGCGAGGTCGTCTTTGGTGACGCCGGGAATCTTGGGCATGTCGCCGAATTTCCAGTGGTGCGCGCGCACGCCCATTTCAGGGGCGCGGTAGAAGGCGATGTCGGCATGGTGGTTGGGCTCGTAGACCTTGTCGAGGAACGGAGGGCCTTTCGCGGTACCTCGTGCGCCGGCGCCGTGGCACGCGGAGCAGTTTTTGTTGTAGAGAGCCTCCCCCTTGGCGAGGGCTTCCGGGAGTTTGGGAAGTAGGGGATCGGCGGCCAGCGCGGGCGGGGCGAGCAGCAGCCCGACGGCGAGCAGGCCCGGGAACCTCATTTTTTGTTCTTGCCCCCGACGGCTGCGTCTTTCGCGTTGCACTCGACCCAGAACCGGTAGCGTATGGACGGGTTCTGGTTGCTCTCGGCGTTGGGGTTGTCGTAGAGACAGCGGTCCACGGTGTGGATCTCCTCGTCCGTGAACTCGATGGTGACCGGCGCTTTCCAGTACTGGTCGAGGGTGAAATAATCGGCCGCTTTCGGGATAGCGTCCAGCTCGGCTTGCATGCGCTGGAACGCCGGCGCGTCGGTGCCGGGAATGTTTTTGTGATTGCGCTTGACGCACCATTTCATCACTTCTGCGATGCCGTATCGCGTCAGGACAATCTTGTGTGTGTGCGGTTCAGCCATCAGGGTCCTCCATCAAAGCGGGCTCAGTCTACCCGAAGTGCCCGTTTATTGACAAGCCCATTTGTGCCTGCTTTGCCTTCCGGTGGCTGATCGAGTAAGCTCAACGAGTTTCATATGCGGGAGGGGGCGGTATGAAGCACAATCCGGGGTTTTTGAAGATCGTGGCGGAGGCCAAGCGGACGGTTCGGGAATGCACCGCCGCCGATGTGAAAGCGAAGCTGGATCGGGGCGAGCGGTTCCACTTTGTGGACGTCCGTGAGGACAACGAGTTCGCGGTGGACCATGCCAAAGGGGCCTTGCATCTTGGGCGCGGCATCCTGGAGCGGGACATCGAAACGGTGATACCCGATAAGCAGGCCGAGATTGTGCTCTACTGCGGGGGAGGCTATCGGTCCGCGCTGGCGGCTGCAAACCTGAAAAAGATGGGATACGGCAATGTCGCCTCGATGGACGGCGGCATCCGCGCCTGGCGGGAAGCCGGGTACCCCATTGAGAAGGGGTGAAGGGGAGCGCGCGTTGCCGTCCGAGCCGGTTGAGCCTGGCCCTGTCATACCCGCCGAGGTCACCCTTCCTGAGATCACGTTCAAAGCCGTCGTCCTCTCGGTGATCCTGGCTGCCGTGCTGGCCGGCGCCAACGCGTACCTGGGACTCTTCGCGGGCATGACGGTGTCGGCCTCGATCCCTGCGGCCGTCGTGTCGATGGCGGTGCTCCGCTTCTTCCGGGACTCCAACATCCTCGAGAACAACATCGTGCAGACCGCCGCCTCCTCCGGCGAGGCCCTTGCGGCGGGGGTGATCTTCACCATTCCGGCCCTGCTGCTGATCGGCCATTGGACGGCCTTCGATTACTGGCAGACGACGGCCATTGCGGCAGTGGGGGGATTGCTCGGCGTGCTCTTCACGATCCCGCTCCGGCGCGTACTGATCGTCACTGCGCGGCTCCGGTATCCCGAAGGGGTGGCCACGGCAGAGGTGCTCAAAGTCGGATCGGGAACGGGCGCGGCCCGCTCCGATGCGTCCGCAGGCTTCAGGACGCTCCTGGCGGCGGCCGTCATCGGAGGGGTGGTCAAGCTGGGCGAAAGCGGGATACGGCTCTGGGCGGAAGCGCTGGAAGGGGCCGTGCGAGCCGGCCGCACGGTTCTCTACGGCGGGGTCAATCTTTCGCCGGCCCTCCTTGCCGTGGGGTTCATCATCGGCCCCGGCACAGCGCTGGTGGTGTTCTTCGGCGGCGCGCTGGGGTGGCTGATCCTGCTGCCCCTGTCCGGCCTGCTCCAGGGCACGCCCGGCGGCCTTGAAGCGATCGCCGCCGCCAAAGCCGTCGGAAGCACCCGCATCCGCTACGTCGGGATCGGCGCCATGCTGGTGGGCGGTTTCTGGACGCTGGCCCAGCTCCGCGGGCCCCTGCTGGAAGGCCTGAGCCGTTCCTTTGCCGCCTACCGCGAGGCGCTTGCGCCGGCCGACGGCCGCGTGGCTTGTCCGGTCCCGCGGACCGAGTCCGACGCACGGGCGCTCTGGGTCGTCGTGCCGTTCCTGCTCACGTTGGTGCCGATGGCATGGATTTATCATGCCGCTGTCCATGCCGGCATCACCGCTGTGCTGATGACGGGCCTCATGGCCGGAGCGGCGTTCCTGTTTTCCGCAGTGGCCGCCTATATGGCGGGGCTTGTGGGGAGCTCCAGCAATCCCGTCTCCGGTGTGACGATCGCGACGATCTCCCTGGCGGCGCTGGTCCTGGTGCCGGTGATGGGGGGCGGCAATCCCGCCGGCCCGGCGGCCGCGCTCCTGATCGGCGCGGTCGTGTGCTGCGCGGCGGCGATGGGTGGGGACAACCTCCAGGACCTCAAGACGGGCTATCTGGTCGGCGCGACCCCGTGGAAGCAGCAGATCATGCAAGTGGTCGGGGTCGCGACCGCCGCCGTGGTCATCGCGCCGGTGCTGGCTCTCCTGCAGGCCAAGTACGGCATCGGAGAGGCCACGGCCGAGCATCCGCAGCCGTTGAGCGCGCCGCAGGCCATGCTCATGGCCAGCCTGGCGCGAGGGGTGTTCGGCGGCACACTGCCGTGGGGGATGGTCGGGCTCGGCGCGGCCGTCGGCGTGGCGGTCATCTGGGCGGACCGGCGGCTTGCGGCGCGCAATGCGGATTTCCGGATGCCGGTGCTGGCCGTCGCCTTGGGGATTTACCTGCCGCTGAAATTGTCGGCGGCCATTCTTGCCGGAGGACTGGTGAGCGCAGCGGCCCGACGAGGCAGGACCGCGGGCGCCGACGGTGGAGGCCGCCGGGGGCTCCTCTTCGCCGCCGGCCTTGTGACCGGAGAGGCGCTCATGGGCATCCTGCTCGCGGTGCCGATCGCGGTGAGCGGCATCTGGCCGGGGATCGGGGCGGACCCGCTGCAACTCTTCGCGGTCCCTCCGCTGGGCGGGTGGCCGGGCCTCGCCATCCTGGCGGCGGTGGCCGTCCTTCTGCATCGCACGGCGACGGCGCGTTGACCCTGTCGAAGAGTCTCCTGTACCATCCGCCACGATGAAAGTGAGGCGTCTTCGAAGCGCGCTGATTCTCGGGATCGTGGTCGCGGCCGTGACGGCGGGATTGTGGGGTTTTCGAACGTACCAGCAAGGCCAGGCCAACCTGACCGCGTGCGGCGGCATTGAGCCGGGCGGCCAGCGGTCCGATCTCATCAAGGCTCTGGGCGCGCCGCGGACCACCAAGGTGAATCCGGCCCAGACGCGGCTGGTGCTGTCCTTCACGGGCCCTCTCTTCGCCGACAAGCCCATTCGGGCGGTCGTGAACGTCCGGGACGATGTCGTCATGGAAATCGATTGCGGTGATGGACGGATCAAAGCCTACGACAAGTACTGAACGGCGGGTCGCCGGGCGGTGGTCTGCGATCCTGCACGTCGCGGCATTCCTGGCGGCGGCGCTCGCGGCCGCGGCCGTTCCTGTCGCGGCGAGCCACACCAAACCCCATCAGGAGGCCGTCCAGGCGGCGCGGGTCGCCCTCTTTGACAAGAAAGATCCGCAGTTGGTCAGGCGGCTCCTTGAGGGCATGTGGGGAGAACAACCCTCCGACAGCGAAACGCCCTATTTGCTGGGCATGGCGCACTTTCTTCTGTACGATCCTGAGAAATCCCTCACGCTGTTCGACGCGTGCCTCGCCGGTGACGCGCGGGCCGGGAATCCGCCGCCGCGGCTAGACTGTTTGTACTGGAGCGGGCGGGCCAATTCCATGAAAGCCGCCCTTGCCTGGTACCATCGGGAAACCATCGTGGACGGCCTGATTAAAAGCCGGCTCACGATCGGAGCCGCGCTGGATCGGTACGAGCAGGTCCTGGCGAAGGCTCCGGATCATGTGGGAGCGATGCTGTCGCAGGCTGAATACTATATGGCCGCTCCCTACCTGCCGCCGATGGCCTACGGCGATGTCGCCAGGGCGCGCTCGCTCGTCGCCAGGGCGCTGGCGCTGGAAGCCGACAATCCCCGCGCGCATTATCTCCAGGCCCGGTTGGACCTCTACTATAACGGCCGGCGGGATCAGGCCCGGGCCGGGTATGCCAAGGTCAGGCAGTTGCTGGACAGAGGCGTCGGCGGGGTGGAGGCCGCGCTCCTGCGGCGATGGGTGGACTTTGCGCAGGCCGAAGTGGCGTTTCTCGATCAGGACTACGCCGCGGCGATCACTTATGCGGACGCCTACCTCCGCCAGGTTCCCGATGGGGCGGAGGGCTATGCCCTGAAGGGCGCCAGCTTGAAGTTTCTGGGGCAGGAGGCGGCCGGTGAGGCGCAGATCAAAAAGGCGCGGGAGTTCAATCCCCGCGTGCGGCGCTACCGCGAGCCGTAAAATGCGCCGTCATGTTGACCCTATTGGGGAACTCTGTATACTGAAGTCCCTAGAGCAGACTAGAACCCTAGGCGAGAGGGAGTCCAGATGAAGCACAAGGAATATCTCGTACTTGCGTTGTTCGTATTGTTCGTGTGGTCGAGTCGGGACAAGCTCCCGGCCGAATTTCAATTTTGGAAAAAGAGCAACGCGGCGATCAAAGTCCTGAATAACTCGGGCGAGGATCTGTCTGAGGTCGCGCTCGTGGTGTACTCGACACCTCGGGCCATGGGAAATATTAAAAAGGATGCATCCAAGGAATTGTCGGTGAAGAGGCTCCGTGATCACTCGGATGTCATCATCCGCTTCAAGCATGGGGGTGACGTGATCGAACGGTATGCGGGGACCCTCGACGAAGACACCAACTATCAATTGACCATTTCTGTTAACTTCGCGGGGGTGGTGACCGTAGAGACCGGTGCCCCTGCCGAAGGCAAGGAAGAGGAGGACACCCCGGTGCAGAGCCGGTAACGGTAGTGCCAGCGTCTTCTCTTCCGCTCATCGTCTGTTTTGGTGACAGCCTCACGGCTGGTTTTCAATCCCCCACGCCGGACTGCCCCGACTTCCTCGAAACCCCCTATGGCCGATATCTGGAGGATCGTCTCCGGGCGCGCGCGCGCGTCCATGTGAGCGGCATCTGCGGCGAGTTGACCGGGGAGATGCTTCGCCGGTTCGAGCGCGACGTACTGCCTCGCCGGCCGGCGTGGACGGTGATCCTCGGGGGGACGAACGATCTGGGATGGGAGCGCAAGCCGGCGGAGGTCATGCGCCATCTCACGGCGATGTACGAACAGGCCGCCGCTGCGGACGTGTGTCCGGTTGCGGTCACCGTCCCGTCGGTCCGGGGCGCCGACGATCATATTGCCCGGCGTCGTGAGCTGAACGCGCTGATCGCTGCGTATTGCGCAGGCCATGCCGTTCCCTCTGTCGATCTCTTCGCCGCTACGGCGGAGCCTGAAACAGGACGCCTGGCCCTGCCGTACTCCAATGACGGCTTGCACCTGACGACGGCCGGATATGAATTGCTGGCGCGTCTGCTGTATGACCAGGTGTTCAAAGATTTGTAAGTAGTGGCGCTGCTTGCCGCACCTGACCTAATCGATTCTAGCCGGCGCGGGAATGTCCTTGAAGAGGTGATCGGCGATGCGGCGCGCCGTCGCCAACTGGTCTGCCAGGTCGGTCGCCGACAAAGCCTGTCTCAACAGGTCGCCGAGAGAGCCGTCGCGTTGAGAAATGAACCGGAGGTGTTCGACGGGGGAGGCGGGCCAGAACCCCCGGAGCTGGTAAAACGCGTTGATGCTCTCGTCCAGGAAAATGGAGACCAGGTGCCGGGCAGCGGCCGACTCGTCCTGCCGGTCTTCCGCTTTGCCCAGCCAGTGGTGGACTTCCGTGCGAAGCCGGATTTTCTCATGGATCGTCAGGGCGGGAGGGCCCTGCCGGAAACGCGTGTGGGCCTTCTGCAGGAGCTGAGAGCCGGCCGCTTCAAGCTCGAGCAGGACCCGTGCCTTGCGCAGGATGATGGGCAGGCGCGGCGAGGTCTGCACCTGCTCTTCGGCGACGGACACGCCGAGGTAGCGGATGTCGACGGCCCGGGTCAGCACCCGAACCACTTCGTGGCTGTCGTCTTTCCCTAGGACCAGGACCAGCAGGTCCACGTCGCTATGGGGCATGAGCGCGTCCCGGGCGGCCGATCCCACCAGAATGATGGCGGCCAGATCGCCGCCGCGTTTGGCTCTGACGTAACGGACCGTCTTGGCGATGATCTGCTCAAGTTCCGGAACGGGGGCCGGTTTCTCCTCGACGGGGGCGGTATCGGCCGTCCCGTGGGGAGTCGCGGTCGAGTTTTCTGCGGGCGGGTGATCCGACATGGTCTGAAAGGGGTTTTCCATGATGCAGACGCATTCTAGCATACCCGCGGATCGCGTTGACAATTGCAGGGGCATCACATAGAGTAACCGTTCCGGGGGTGGCGGATGTCGGATCGTCGCACCGTCAAGTTTTATCAGGCCGATGTGTTTACCGACACCGTGTTCGGGGGAAACCCTGTGGCGGTGGTTCCCGAGGCGGACGGTCTGGATGTCTGGGAAATGCAGAAGATCGCCCGGGAGATGAACCTCTCCGAAACCGTGTTCGTGCTTCCCCCGACCGATCCTTCCGCGGAGTACCGCCTCCGGTTCTTCACGCCCGCCCGGGAGATCCCCTTCGCCGGCCATCCCGTCATCGGCGCGTTCTACGTGCTGGCTCACCTGGGCGTCCTGCGGCTCCAGGAGCCGGTGACGCGCATCCACCAGGAAACCAGCGTCGGCGTGTTTCCCCTCGACCTCACGGTCAGGGATGGGCTTGTACGCCACATCATGATGGGCCAGCCCAAGCCGGAATTTCTGGGGATGGTGGAGCCGCTCCGCGACCTCTTTGAAGTCGCCAAGGCGGTGTCGGTGCCCAAGACGCAGATCACGGGGACCGGGCTTCCGGTGGAAGTGGTGTCGACGGGATTTCCGGTCATGATCGTGCCGGTCCGCACCCTGACGGCGGTCTCCAAGGCGAACCCCAATATCGGACTGCTCAACAGCGTCTGCGAGCAGCACAAGGCGCAGGGCCTGATGCTCTTCACGACGGTCACCGTGGAGGAGCGGTCCACCGTCCACACGCGGATGTTCGCCTCACCGGTCGGGGTGGTCGAAGACCCCGCCACGGGGTCCGCCAGCGGCGCCCTCGGCGCATACCTCGTCAAGCACGGCGTCGTGGACGTCGGTCCGACGACCGAGATCATCTGCGAGCAAGGCTATGAGGTGGACCGGCCGTCGCGCTTGATCGTGCACGTCCATTCGGACGACGACGAGATTCAGTACGTCAATGTCGGAGGGCAGGCGGTCATGGTGATCGAAGGCGTGGTGCAGTTCTAGCGATGAAGGCGGCGCGCTTCCACCAGCACGGCGGGCCGGAGGTGATCCGATGCGAGGACGCGCCAGATCCGACGCCCGGACCGGGCGAGGTGCTGATCCGGGTCAAGGCCTGCGCGCTCAATCGTCTCGATATGTGGATCCGCCAGGGCATTCCGGCGTTCCAGGTGCCGTTGCCGCATATCGGCGGGTGCGATGTGGCCGGCCTTGTCGAGCGGGTTGCGGATGACGACGCCGGGCTGAAGCCGGGCGACCGGGTCTTCGCCGCGCCGGGTCTGTCCTGCTGGCGGTGCGAGTTCTGCCTGAGCGGCCGGGACAACCTCTGCCTGTCCTATCGGATTCTGGGCGCGCAGGTTGACGGGGGCATGGCCGAGTATGTGAAGGTGCCCGCGGTCAACGTGATCCCCATCCCCGGCGCGCTGTCGTTCGAACAGGCCGCCGCGTTTCCCCTGACGGCGGTCACCGTCTGGCACATGCTGTTCGGCCTTGCCAAGCTCCAGCCGGCGGAAGACGTGCTGGTCCTTGGAGCGGGAAGCGGCGTCGGCAGCATGGCGGTCCAGATGGCCCGCGCCGCGGGCGCCCGGGTCCTGACGACCGTGGGCTCGGAGGACAAGGTTGAGAAGGCCAGGTCGCTGGGCGCCGAGGTGGTGCTGTATCATGCGCGGGACGACATCGCGGAGCGCGTCAGGCGGGAGACCGGCGGCCGCGGAGTGGATGTGGTGATCGAGCACATCGGCCCCGCGACCTGGGAGCAGAGTCTCAAGTCCCTGGCCAAGGGCGGGCGGCTCATCACCTGCGGCGCGACCTCCGGGCCGGAAGTTCGCGTGGACCTTCGGTTTCTCTATATGCGGCAGACAACGGTCATCGGTTCCATCATGGGCACCAGGGATGAACTGCTGGCTGCCGCCAAATGGATGGGTGAAGGGCGCATCCAAGCCGTGGTCGATTCGGTGCTTCCCCTCAAGGAAGCCCGGGCCGCTCACGAGCGCATGCTGGACCGCAAGCTTTTCGGGAAAATCGTGCTGACACCGTGAGATCATAAAGGGAGGGTTTTCATGCTCACGCTCCAAGAGACGATGACCAAAAACCTCAAGACGATTCGTCACGACGTGACAATCCAGGAGACGGCCCGGCGGATGAAGGACGAGAAGGTGGGCTCGCTGTTGGTGGAGCGGGGCGGGCAGGTGGTGGCCATCGTGACGGAAACCGACATCGTCCGGAAGGCCGTCGCGAGGGGAGCCGATCTGGGCAAGGAGAATGTGGAAACCATCATGTCGGCGCCCGTGGCCTCGATCGAGATTCAGCGGACGCCTCAGGATGCCCACGACATGATGGCCGACCTGGGGGTGCGGCACTTGGCCGTGACCGACAAGGGGAAGATCGTGGGGCTGCTCTCGGTGCGGGACCTGCTCGTCTACTTCAAGCGCGTCTCAGAACCGCGGATTACTCAGGACTAGCTCCCGTTAGAGATCAAGACGAAGGAGACGTGGTCAGATGCTAGGCCGCAGGGAGGCCGGCGACCGAGGCGTATTGGGGAATACGTCGCAGGGAGACGGACGACCGAGAACGACGCAGATGGCCGCGTATCGTTCGTCTACTTCGTCATCTCCCGCGCCATGTGGCCAAGCTCGTTCAAGATGAGCTTGTCCATGGCGAGCAGGACGGCCTTTTCCGATCCGGGGATCGTGATGACGATCGTGCCCTTGTAGAGGCCGGCCGTGGCGCGGCTCATGATCGCCGCGGACCCGATGTCCTGATAGCTGAGGGCGCGGAAGATCTCGCCGAACCCGTCCAGCCGCTTTTCCAGCAGGCCGTCAATCGCCTCGAACGTGGAGTCCCGCCGGGAGATGCCCGTCCCGCCGTTCACGATGATCGCCTGCACGTGCCTGTCCTTGCCGCCTTGCTTGATCAGCTTCCGGATGATCGAGGGGTCGTCCTTCACGAGGTGGTAGGAAACGACCGTGTGGCCGCGTCCTTTCAAGCAACTCATGATCAGCGCGCCGCTCGTGTCGTTTTCAGGCGTGCGCGTATCGCTGCAGGTGATGACCATGCAGGGGACGGATCGTGGAGCAGCGGATTTGTGCTCCATGTGGGACGGCTTGCTCTGATGCTCGGCGGGCATGTGCGGCTACCCCCACACCTCATCCGGCATCCTGAGCCGGTCCACCGGCTTGCCCTTACCGATGTGCTCGTCGAGAATGACCGTCACGTCGGCGTCGGTGACACCCTTGTACCAGACGCCGTCGGGGTAGACGACGACGGTGGGGCCCATTTGGCAGGGGCCCAGGCAGTCCGTGGGGGTCACGATGACCTGGCCGATCAGGTTGCGCTCCATGACGCCGAAATTGAACTGGTTGAGAATTCCCATGGCGCCGCGCTCGCCGCACGAACCTTTGGGATGGCCCGGAGGGCGGGTGTTCTTGCACACGAGAATATGATATTGGGGCTTGGGCATGATGGCTCCTTTTGCTGGGTCCCTGTCCGGTTTGAATCAGTGGCCGCAACTCCCCCCATGGCCGCAGCTGGTGCCGCCGGACGGGTCGGCGTCTCCCGAGCCGTAGGTCTTGGCGGCGAACCGGGAGATCAGGCGCTCGACGCGGGTCGTCCCGCACTGCGGGCAGGCGGTCTCGCCGGGCTTGGTATGGACGGATTGCATCAGGGAGAACTGGTTCGAGCAACCCGCGCAGTAGTATTCATAGATGGGCATGGCGGTACTCCTATCGTCGCGGACGCTGGTCTTCCCACCAGTCTATGCACTCCTGGGGGAGCTTCCAGTGCTTGATGCCGGCCAGCACGAAGTCAATATAGTGGTCCTGCGGCTTGAACTTGCCGGCGGGCTTGGCGATGTGGGTCGTGACCATTTCCTTGGCCGAGGGCCGGTCTTCTTCGTGTTCCGGATAGACATTGACGGTGGAATGGCGGAAGGCGCCGGCCGGCACCTCGTCCCCGTATTGATCGAGGATCTTGAGGTCCTCCTGCGTGATGTCGAACACGGCCCCCCACACCCGGTCACCGACGGACGGGGTGACGCTGGCCAGCCCGCAGCGCCACTGGGACGACCAGCGGGGAAAGGTCAGGGCATGGTCCGGCAGGTACGCCCGGTACAGGAACGTGGCTTCGGGGGCCCGCTCTTTCAGCTGATTGGGGTGGAGAGTTTCGCTGTAGATAAAGTATTTCACGCGTGGTACTTGTACAGAATGGCGTTTCGGCTTGTCAAGTCGGCGGCCCGGTCATGAACTCGGAACCGCGCCCTCGCTCCGCTCTCGTGATCGCGCTCGAATGGGCTGCTGTCGTGCTGCTGGTCGGCGGCGTCGCCGGCTACATCTTCTGGAAGCCGCTGGACCCGATGGGCGACCCGCAGGCTGCGCGGGCCCTGGCGCTGGTGCAGACGCATCCGGCGCGCTCCGCGCCTTCGATCCGCCAGGCCATCGACGACGTCATGAGAGCCAACCGGACCGCGGACCGGTCGCCCTCCATCGGCGATTGGGCCGTGCGGCCGGATGACCAGGCCGGTGAGCGGGACAGCTACCGCGTACGGGTCGTGGTGCGCTTGCCGGGCGATCAAAAGGGCCGGTGGATCGAGTGGGAATATCTCTGGACGGTGCGGCTGTCCCCGCCGACAGTGATGCCGCTGTCCCGACCGGCCGTCGAGGTGATGCCATGAACCTTATTTCTTGTGATGGTCGATGCCGATGTAGGCCTCGATAAAGCGGTCGATGCGCGCCTCATCGAAGTCGTTGAATTTGTCGAGCCGCGTCCAGGCCGTCAGGGCGATCCGCGCGTCCATGTCCGGATAGGGCGCGAGGATCAGGTGAATGTACTTCTTCTCCTTTTCGGCGCGGGCCTTGTATTTGAAGAAGACGCCCTCCAGCTTCTTGACCAGATCAGGGCAGCCCTTCGGGCAGTAGTATTGAATGACCACGCCGCCGTCCTCGAGGTTGTGCACCTGATATTCCTTGGGAATGGGTTTGTCGTAGGCCCCCCACGGGGCGATCCCGGGCATATGCGGGCCCGACGTGGGCGGGTCGCTGTTGTAAGGGGCATGGGGATCGCCCAGCCGCTTGATGTGGAGATTGCCGAGGTCGGGGAACTCTTTGCCGGGCGGGGAGGAAGTCGGGGAAGGTCCGGCTCCCAGCAGCCATGGCAAGAGCGCCAATGCGAGAAAGCCGCGCATCATGGCGTGACTGAGACCGAGATCTTGCCGTCTTCGACCTTCACCTCGTAACAGGCCACGCTCATGTCCGGATTTTTGACGTACTGGCCTGTTTTGATGTGGTAACGGTAGCCGTGCCAGGGGCAGACGACGACGTCGCCTTTGATCTTGCCCTCTCCCAAGGGGCCGCCGGCGTGCTGGCACATGTTGTCGATGGCGTAGATCGACCCCTCCAGGTTGAAGAGCGCCACCTCGACGTTCTGCACCGCGACGACTTTCGCGGTGCCCGGGGGAATGTCCGAGAGATCGGCGACATGGATGAATTGTCCCATCGCCGGATTGTAAGCTGCGTCTGCCGGGACTTCAAGACGGGGCGAGCAATCCTTGGCCGGTTGGGGCCGGGGCTGGATTTTGGGTCGCCACCTGTGCTATACGAATTTGCACATTTGGTGAGTGCCCATCGCGGAAATGGGGCATAAGTAGTCGGATTTCGTTTCTGGTGAAAGGGGGTCTATGGAGCTCACCCTGCTGCTGAACGCCACGTACGAACCGCTCCGAGTCTTGAACTGGCAGAAGGCCATCACCCTGCTGTGGCAGGGGAAGGTCGAAGTGCTCGAAGTCTATGACCGCGAGATTCACGGGGTCTCGATCTCGATCAAGCTTCCGGCGGTCATGCGACTGCTGAAGATCGTCAAAATCCGCGAGGCCCACCGCTCGGTCAAGTTTTCCCGGATCAATATCTTTACCCGCGACGGATTCAAGTGCCAGTACTGCCGGCGGAAGTTCAGGACGGAAGACCTCACGTTCGATCACGTGGTTCCGATCGCCAAAGGCGGCACGAAGACGTGGGAGAACATCGTCACGGCCTGTTGGTCCTGCAACAACCGGAAGAGCGGGCGGTTGCCGGACGAGGCGGGCATGCACTTGCTCAGGAAGCCGGTCAAGCCGAGGTGGCATCCGGTGGTCACGATCACGATCGGCATCCGGAACACGCCGGAGAGCTGGCGGGACTATCTCTACTGGAACGTGGAACTCGAATCCGATATCCCGGAACCGTAGCCTCTCCCCTCCCTTTGTTATTGTTTACTTGATCCGGTTCAGGACGATCGCGACGTCCTTGGCGCCGGCCATGGTGGGGTTTTTTGCGAACTCCCCCTCGATGTCGCCGGGCTGTGCGGGGCCGGCGCTGCCGTCTTTGTCCAGTCTCGCGATGATCGCCACCATGCCCTTGAGCTCGGAGCCCTGGATCATCACATCGGCATTCGTGACTTCGAAGGGCTGGGGGAATTTCGGGCGCTCGATCCGAAGCGCCGCGAGCGGGCGGGGAGGGCCGCTCGGCCGGCGCACGATCACGAAAAGGACGTCCGTGGGCGCCACCTGGGAGGCCAGGGCGGGGTCGATCGTGACGGTGCCTGAGATCGACCCGGCGGCTTCCTTTCCTCCGTGGAGGAGGCCCTGCCACGCCGCCACACCGGCCAGCAGCACGATGCCGACGAAGATGATCGGGACGGCATGTTTCTTATTCACGGCGGGATTATAACCGACGCGCGACAACGGGACAACGTATTTACCTTGGTTCGAATGATGCGATAAGATGCGGTCGCCGTTTGTGACGTGAGGAGGGAGCACACACATGCGATTCGGGTTCCAGATCAATCTCGACGTCAAAGACCGTGCGTGCATGGTCGTGGGGGGAGGGGATGAGGCGGCGGAGAAGGCCAACCGGCTTCTTGAGGCCGGGGCCAAGGTGACCGTCGTCAGCCCGAAGTTGAATGACGCGCTCAAGGAATTGGCGGCTTCGGCCAGGGTTCTTCACCGGGGGCGCCGGTTCAAGGTTTCGGACGTGGAAGGCGGGGTCTGGCTGGTCATGAACACGGTGAAGTCCGACGAGGTCCTCAGCCGTGATCTGTTCAAGCTGGCCAAGCAGAAGAGCTTCCTGCTCTGCTCCACCGACCAGCCGGACTATTCGACCTTCACCATGCCGGCGCTGGTCGCCCGGGGGCCGCTCCGGATCGCCATCAGCACCAGCGGCGTTTCGCCGGCGCTCGCCAGCCGCTTACGGCAGGACCTCGAACCGGTGTTCGACGAGCGCTTCGAGGTGTTCCTGGAATACCTGGACGCCTACCGGGCGCACCTCCAAACGACCGAACCTCATGTAGAAAAACGCCACCAATTATTGAGAGATGCAGTTTCAAAAGTAAAGCTTCACGCGAAGATTGAGTTCCCCAAAGTCGAAAAGAAGGCCGAAGAAAAAGGGGCGTAGGGGCGACCCGATGTGGTCGCCCGTTCTTAAAAATTCGATGTAGGGGCGGGCAACCCGGCCGCAAGGCGCGCCGAGCGCAGGGATTGGGGTTTCTTATCACGGCGTATCCGACGGATGCCATAAAGGCAGGGGTGACGGTATGGACAAGGTCAAAGTAATCCACGATGCAGTCGGGCATACGCTCACGGTATGGCTGGACGATCCGGCGAAGGAGTCCGTGTGCGAGGAGACCACCGACGAGGTTGTCCTCATGAAAGATGCTCAGGGCAGGATCATCGGATTTGAGCTCCTCCATTATCGCCCGTCGAGTGCGGAGGCTGAACTCGCTGTTGAGACCGTGGTGCGGACGACCAGCTAGCGCTGCCGACCACCATCCGACCTCTCCCGACGACTGATCTCAATAGATTTTTTCTTCTCCTCGCCCCTTGAGGGAGAGGATGAAGGTGAGGGGGCGGCACGAGGACTGGCTTGCCTTCTTAGGCGTGCCTGTCCCCATTCTTGTGCCGCTGTATCCGACAAGATACAACCCGTTCCCCCCACGCCAATCGCCTCCTTTTTCTCCTGCATGACTTTACGGAGGAGGAGTGGTAGGATTTCGGGGCGATGAACATTAAGTGTGCCGAGCACCATTATTCTTCCTCCGTAGCCCAACTCTAATAACGAGCTTAGTTATCTGAAATGCTGTACGACTTGTTTATTTGTCATGCTTCAGAGGATAAAGCCTCCTTTGTCCGACCGCTTGCAGAGATGCTCAGGTCAAAACACATCGAAGTATGGTACGACGAGTTTTCCCTTACGCTCGGGGATAGCGTTCGTCGCGCCATCGACAAGGGATTGAAACAATCCAGTTACGGTGTAGTCGTTCTGTCAAAAGCGTTTTTCGATAAGAAATGGCCACAATATGAACTCGATGGTCTCGCTGAACGTGAGGTGGGAGTGCAGGACAAGGTCATTTTGCCCATCTGGCATGGTGTGACCCATGAAGATATTATGAAGTATTCTCCTTCCCTCGCAGGACGGAAAGCCGCGTCGTCCAGTGAGGGGATTGAGAAAGTTGCTGATGAAATATTTTCTGTAATTCATCCCCAAGGTAGTCCATTGATCATTGCGCGAGACATGCTGCTCGAAAGGGGACTTACACCTCCCGTAATCTCAGACGAGTACTGGCTACAAGTTGTAGAAGCCTCGAATCGCATTCCCGGCTTTGGGTCTGTCATACCAGACGAATCCTCATGGACTAGATGGAGTTTTTACCTTCCTCCCAGGGAAGGTGGACCAGCACAGTGGGGTGAAAGGCTTGCGTGGACTGCGATGCAAATGAATTGGGTTAAAAGTGCGGACGAAATACCGATAACTCCTTTAACCCCTCCACAAGAAGTTCTGGATTTCATTCACTCCCATACTGGACTTCTCGAAACATGTGAGACATTCCCTCACCTTTTAGTCGAGTATGCGCCCCAGCTTACGATTAGAGGGTTCGAGGGCGATCTGAAAGAGGTAATAGAGAGAGAATATAGAAAATCATGCAGGCAGCGTCAAAAGGATCGCACTACAAATTCACTGACTGGGTCTGCGTGCACTACCAACAATAAGTCTCCTTTGTGTGATGAAGAGTGGGCACTTCGACACCCTACTTTTGGGGATTACCAACCGGTCTACATAACCAACGCCTATTTCTCTGGCGGCATGTTTGGCCCTACTGTATCGCCATATGAGCATGCAGACCATGCATTTTGGTTATTGTCTGATGCTAGTTCTTGGCTTCCCAAAGAGATTCATACCTTCCTGCTGGCAGGAATGATGGACTGGCATGCTTGGCTTTGGGGCTATGTTAGTATTGAAAAAGGAGGAGATTGGAAGAGTAATGGTGCATTAACGCGTGCTCTTTATAGCGCGGTTGATGGAAGGGCATTCAGATTGAACAATGAGATCGAGGATGATTTGATGCACCGGATAGAGTTATCAATTAAGACGCTCAATTTGCCAGATACAGTGCCTGCCATTTTAGAGCGTTTTTTAAAAAGAGGTTTCCCTGCTAAGTTCGTCAAGTCCGAAAGAAGAATGAGGAGAATCCGGGAAGGGAAAGGATCACGAAAAAGATAGGAAGCAGCAAAATGCGCCAGGCAACTTTGTTTGGGCACTGGTTACCCTGAACGTCTGAACTGAAAGAAGAGGGGAGGGCGCAGCACGCGGCGCCCCTACAGGAATTGGGCAACCACAGGGGATTGCCCCTACACGGATCGGTTTGAATCTACCGAGGGCGTATCGCGATACGCCCCTACATCGGATTGAAGGCGGGGTCAGGCTTCGGCAGAAAGGAGCCAGTCCCCGCCGGACTGGACATTGCGGGGCGGAGGGGCTACCATCTTTCTAGATTCGATCTCAAGAGTGAGGGTCCATGAGCACTGCAAAAGCCGAATTTGTGACCGATACGAAAGGCAACAAGAAAGCGGTGGTTCTTCCCATCAAGCAGTACGAGCAGTTGCTGGAAGACCTGCATGATCTGGCTGTCGTTGCCGAACGGCGCGACGAAGCGCCGGTGGGCTTTGAGGAGATGAAGAAGCGGCTCCGGAAGCGTGGCGTCCTATAACGTCCGCTTCAAGCCGTCTGTCGAGAAGGATATCCTTCGCCTGCCGAAATATGTTGTCCCGCGTGTCTGGGATCGCATTGATAACCTGAAAAGCGATCCGTTCCCTCACCAAGCCATCAAGCTATCGGGCGCGGAACGCTTGTATCGCATCCGCGTGGGCGAGTATCGTCTCGTGTACGAAGTTGACACCCAGGCCAAATAGATCATGATTCAGCACGTACGACACCGTCGCGAGGTTTACCGGAAGCTCTAAGTGACGAGTGGCGGCGAAGACGGGGACAGGCCCCGGTCGGAAGGGGGCCAGTCCCCACCAAGAAAGGAACGTGACCGATGGTCCTCCTGGAGTTCAGTATGTCGCCACTCGGCAAGGGCGAAAGCGTCGGCAAGTATGTGGCCCGGTCACTGGAACTTGTCGATAAGAGCGGGGTGGACTATCGCCTCAATCCCATGGGGACGGTGCTGGAAGGGGAGTGGGACGAAGTGTTCGGGGTCGTGAAGAAGTGCTACGAGCGGATGCGGAAGGACTGCGGGCGCATCTCCTGCTCGATCAAGGTGGACTACCGCAAGGGTGCGAAAGGACGATTGCATGGCAAGGTCACGAGCGTGGAGAAGCGGCTGGGGCGGAAGTTAAAAACCTAGCGAATCACGCGTATCTTAACTCCAACCTTCAGAGTAGCCCATATTCGGTCCGCTGTGATCACCGGCCGGCCGAGACGGAGTCCCAGGGCAAGGCAGGCGCGGTCCCCAAGCGAAAGGCCGTAGCGGCTCGTGAGAGCCCGGAGCAAGCCGGTTCGGTAGGCTAGGTCTTCATCAAACGGAAGAACCTCGATCCCGAGCCCCGCCATCGCGATCTTGATCGCTTCCTCCGGCATCCTGGCTTCAGCAAGCTTGGCGACCACCTCGGCGAGATTCACTGCGCTGATGGAGGAGTGCGGGAGGGCTTCGACGACTGCCTCCGCTCCCGGCTCGTCATGCAGCAGGGCAAGAAGCGCCGTGGCGTCCAGGACGGCCTCTTTCACGGCCTTCTCGTTGCGGCCAACTTCTTGCGACCCTCACGCCTGACCTCCCTGCGACGGTCCCGTATAAGATCGCCGGCAAGGGACCGATCACTTCGGACGTATTGCCCCACCAGCGCCTGGGCGCGTTTCACGGCCTGCCCAGGGGTCGCCAGTCTCACTTCGCCGCCCTCGAGCGCCAGGACCACGGTATCGCCGGGTTCCAAGCCGAGGGCTTTCCGATATTCGACAGGGAGCACGAGTCTGCCACCTTCACCTAGGCGTGTCGTAACTGCTGACATATGCCACCTCCATGATGATCTGCCAGAGCTATCTTATCATGACATCTTCATGTCGGCAAGTCGTCTGGCTGTATGGGGGATCTGCTGGAGCGGCAAGGTCATGAGCGTGGAGAAACGCCTGGGGAAGAAACTCAGAACTTAGAACACCGAGAACTTGAAGTAGCGTTTCGGATCTTTCTTGATGTCCGCGATCAGCCCCTCGACTTCGGTCAGCACCTTGTCCGCCCGCTTGTAGATCTGATCCTGGTTGACCAGCTTGCCAAGGGTGCCGTCGCCGCGCTCGATCTTTCCCATCAGGGCTTCGCCTTTGGCGGTGACGCCTTCCAATCGCTGGTACAAAGCGGGGTCGCGGGCCAGTTTCCCCAGGCTGCCCTCCGGGTGATTGAGCAGGGCGCCCAGCTTCTGCATCTCCTCGACGGCCGCCGTCGCCCGGTCATAGAACGCGCGGTCCGTCACCAGCCGGCCAAGCGTGCCATCGCCGTGCTCGATCCCGGCGAGCAATTTGCCGGTCTTCTCGGACAGCGCGTCCACCTTTCGCAGCAACTGAGTGGACTGGTCGTAGAGCGCCGGGTCGGTGACGAGCTTGCCGGCCGTGCCTTTCCCCGCCTTGATATTGGCGAGAATCCCCTGCAGTTCGCGCAAGGTCTGGTCCACGTTCTGGAGCGTGGTGGTCGCGGTCCCGGCGACGCCGGTGATGTCGGCGGTGTCGCCGTGCCCGCTCAGGACGGCACCGTCCGGCAGGGGCGGCTGTTTGGGCGAGCCGGGAAGGAGGTCGAGATACTTGTCGCCCAACAGCCCCATCGGGCGGATCATGATGGCGGCGTCGGCGTGGAGGAGCGGGCGCATCTCGTTGTGGACGGTGAATTCGATCAGAACCCTGCCTTTGCCGGGGTCGATGCTCACACCCTTCACATTGCCGACGTCCACGCCGCTGATTCGGACCGGCGCGCCGGCCTTGACGCCCTGGCTGTCGTCCAGGGAGGCATGGAAAGTCGCGGCGGAAGTAAACACCCCCATGCCGCTGTTCAGATTCATGATGGTGTACAGGATCGCGGCGATGCCGACGATGAGCACCACGCCGACCTTCACTTGGGCCCAGGTTGTGTCGGTTCGCCGCATCATGCCGGCGTCCTTTCGGCTTTGTCGGCCGCCGGCGCGACCACGCGGACGCCCCCGTCCTTGCAGGGGAAGCAGCCCGGCTCTGCCAGCACTTCCGCCGGCCTGAGGAAGGTGTGGATCCGCGGGTCTTCCGAGGCTTGGAGCGCGTCCACCGAGCCGTCGAAAATTTTCTCCCCGCGGTGGATCATGATGAGCCGATCGGCAACGCGGTAGGCAGTCTCCAGATCGTGAGTCACCACGACCTGCGTGACCTGCTCTTCCGTATGCAGCCGGCAGACGAGCTCGCTGACCAGGTGCGTGTTGATCGGATCGAGCCCCGCGGTCGGTTCGTCATAGAGGATGATCTTGGGTTTGCAGGCCAGGGCCCGCGCGATGGCGACGCGCTTCTTCATGCCGCCGCTCAGTTCGGCCGGCATCTTGTCCAGGGTGTCCTCAAGGCCCACGAACCGGAGGCTTTCGACCACGCGCGCCTCAATGGTCGCGTTGTCCAGCGTGCCCTCTTCCCACAGGCGGTAGCCCACGTTCTCGCGAACCGTGAGCGAATCGAAGAGCGCCGCGCCCTGGAAGACCATGGCCATCTGGGCGCGAATGGCGGCCATCTGCCGCTCGGTCAGCCCGACGATCTCCTGCCCGTTGATGACGATCGAGCCGGACTCCGGGTGCAGGAGTCCGAGGATCAGCCGCAGGGTGGTGGTCTTCCCGCAGCCGCTCCCGCCGAGAATGACCTGCGTCGCGCCGGCCGGCACGTCCATGGAAATGTCCGTGAGGACCTGCCGGCCGTCGAATTTGAGGAAGACGTGGGAAAACCGGATCACGGCTCACCAGCCCCAATAAATGAACAGCTTCGTGAGGAAAAAGTCCGACACCAGAATCAGGATGGACGAGGTGACCATGGCGTTGGTCGTCGAATGCCCGACCCCGACCGTGCCTCCCGATGTCGTGATTCCGGCGTAACAGCCGACCATGCAGACGATGAACCCGAAGAACAGGGGCTTGAGCAGACCGTACACGAGATCCATCGGTCCCAGCGCCGCGAAGGCCCACGTCCAGTAGAAAAAGGTATCGATGCTCAGGGAGAAATGGGCGATCAGGTAGCCGCCGACCATGGCGATGCCGTCCGTGATGACGGTCAGCACGGGCACCATGATGAGGGAGGCGATCAGGCGCGTGGTGACCAGTTTTTTGATCGGGTCGGTGCCTTCGGCCCTGAGCGCGTCGATCTGCTCGGTCACTTGCATCGTCGCCAGCTCGGAAGCGATGCCGGAGCCCACCCGCCCGGCGATCATCAAGGCGGCGAGCACGGGGCCGAGCTCGCGGACGACCGACGCGCTCACGAGTTTCGAGACGTACGGGACGGCGCCGTACGGCTCAAGCTGGATCGCCCCCTGGAGGGTCAGGACCATGCCCGTGAAGATGCCGGTCAGCACGACGATGAAGATGGAGCCCACCCCGATCCGGTCCATGTGGTAGACGGTTTCCTGGACGTACCACGGCCGCCGGAAAATACCCGCGACGGTGATGGCGCAGAGCTGCGCGAAATCCTGGACCGTTGCGGCGTAGCCTTTGAGGGTGTCTTCGATACGGGTGGCGGCAGCTTCCATGATCGGTCTCTTTCAGTGAAACAGCCGAAGTGACGGCACTATACCGAGTTTCCAGGGTTCAGGCAAGCGAGGGGCGGGGCGATCGGAGGTCAATTCTCCCGATAGACGCGCGTCACGCGAGGTCCGATCTGGCAGAGGACTTCGTAGCTGATGGTGTTCTGCCAGACCGCCAGGTCATCCGCGGTGATCGCGGCCGCGCCCTGCCGTCCCAACAGGACCGCCTCGTCCTCGGGGCGGACCGTCGGGTGGTCCGTCACATCCACGACCGTGAGATCCATGCAGACGCGTCCGACCACGGGAGCCGGCCGGCCTCCGATGAGCACGTGCCCTTTGTTGGAGAGGGCGCGGCTGTAGCCGTCCGCGTAGCCGACCGGGAGCACAGCCAAAGTCGACGGGCGTGGGGCGACGAAGGTCCCGCCGTAGCTGACCGGCTGACCTTTGTCCACCCGCTTGACCTGGATGACGCGGGTCTTCCAGGTCAGGGCGGGACGAAGATCCGCGGGAGGCATTGATCCTGAGGAATAGCCGTACAGCATGAGGCCCGGGCGGACGAGGTCAAATCGGCTGGAGGGATACTTGAGAATGGCCGCGCTGTTGGCGATATGGGCCGTGGGAACCGGCAGTCCCGCTGCCCGGATCGCTTCCAGGAACGCGCGGAATCGGGCCAGTTGGTGTTCGGTTGCCCTGTCGTCCGGTTCGTCGGCCGAGGCCAGGTGGCTCATCACGCCTTCGAGGTGGAGATTGGGCGGCCAGTCTGCGCGGAGGAGAGCCAGGGCCTCCTCCGGGGTGACCCCGAGGCGGCTCATGCCGGTGTCCACCTTGAGATGGACGCGCAGGGGGAGGGTTCGAGGGTCCGCGAGCCGGGCCGCCGTGTCGACGGCGTCCCGCGAGGGCAGGACCGGCGTCAGGTTGGATCGCTGCATGGCCGGGATGTCGCACACGCCGCCCATCACCAGGATCGGCGCGGTCACGCCGGCGTCCCTGAGCGCGAGACCCTCCTCCGCCGTGGCGACGCCTAGTTGGTGCGCGCCGGCGGCCAGCAGGGCCCGTGACACAGGAACCGCCCCGTGGCCATAGGCGTTGGCTTTCACGACGGCCAGGACGGCGGCCGTGCCGACCCGTCGCGTGACTTCCTGGAGATTGTGGCGGAGAGAGGGAAGATGAATCTCGACAACGGTGGGGTTCAAATTTCGGTGATCTCCGCCTCCTTCTTTTTGACGATCTCATCCACTTTCAGGATGTACGCGTCCGTCACCTTCTGGACCTCGTCATGGGACTTCTTGGCCTCGTCTTCTGTCAGTTGGGAGGCCTTCTGGGCCTTCTTGATTTCCTCGAGCACGTCCCGGCGGATGTTGCGGATGTGGACCCGGACCTCTTCAGCGAGCTTCTTGGCGAGCTTCACCAGTTCCTTGCGGCGCTCCTCGGTGAGCGGCGGGATCGGCAGGCGGATCAGCTTCCCGTCGTTCGCGGGAGTCAGGCCGAGGTCGGACGCCAGGATGGCCTTTTCGATGTCTTTGATGAGCTGGGGATCGAACGGCTGGACGGTGATGAGCCGATTCTCGGGCACCGCGAGGGTTGCGACCTGCTTGAGGGGCGTGAGCGTGCCGTAATAATCCACCTTGACGTGGTCCAGCAGTCCCAGTGAGGCCCGCCCCGTGCGGATCGCGGCCATCTCGTGGCGCAGGTGATCGAGCTGACCGTCCATTTTGTCCGTGGTTTTTTTCTTGAGTGCGGCTTGCATGGCGTCCCCCCGGAAGTCAGGCCTGCCCCACTTCGTCCTTGACCAACGTGCCGAGCTTCTCCCCCTGGACGATCCGCTTGATGTTGCCCTTCTCTTTCACGTTGAACACGATGATCGGAAGGTTATGGTCCATGCACAGGGAAATGGCGGTGGAGTCCATGACTTTGAGGCGCTTGTCGATGACGGTCAGGAAGGACAGGCGGTCGAATTTCACGGCTTTGGGGTTTTTCATGGGGTCGTCGTCGTAGATGCCCGCGACTTTGGTGCCCTTCAGGATGATCTCGGCCCCGATTTCCATCGCGCGGAGCGCGGCGGCGGTGTCGGTCGAGAAGTAGGGGTTTCCGGTGCCCGCCGCGAAGATGACCACGCGCTTCTTCTCCAGATGGCGGATCGCCCGCCGGCGGATGTAGCCCTCGGCCAGTTGGCGCATGTCGATGGCGGACTGGACGCGGGTGACGGCGCCCAGCTTTTCCAGCGCGTTCTGGAGGGCGAGGGCGTTGAGCATGGTGGCCAGCATGCCCATGTAGTCGGCGGAGGCCCGCTCCATGCCGCCGTTGGCCGCGTCGATGCCGCGGAAGATGTTCCCGCCGCCGATCACGACGGCGACTTCCACCCCCAGCGCGGCCACCTCCGCGACTTCCGCGGCGATGTACTGGATCATCCGGGCGTCGAGGCCGAAGGACTGCTCGCCGGCAAGAACTTCTCCGCTGATCTTCAGAAGGATGCGCTTATACGCCGTGGGACTCATTCCTCATCGCCGAGCTGGTATCGGGTGAACCGGCGGACGGCGATGTTCTCCCCGGTCTTCGCGATCTTCTGCGTGAACAGGTCGGCGATCTTCACGTTGGGGTCCTTCACGAACGGCTGCTCCATCAGGCAGTTGTCCTGGTAGAATTTTTCCAGCTTGCCCGACGCGATCTTGTCCCAGGCGGCCGGGGGTTTACCCAGTTCCTTCGCCTGTGCCCGGTAGATCGCCATCTCTTTGTCGACGACATCCTTGGGAACATCCTCGCGGCGGACGTAGACCGGCTTGGAGGCCGCGATCTGAAGAGTCAAGTCGCGGACCAGGGACTGGAATTCGTCGTTCCGGGCGACAAAGTCGGTTTCGCAGTTGACCTCCACCAAGACGCCGACCTTGCTGCCGTGATGGATGTAGGAGGCGATGACGCCTTCGTTCGTGGCGCGCCCGGCTTTCTTGCCGGCCGTGGCGAGCCCCTTTTGCCGAAGCCAATCGATGGCCTTGCCGATGTCGTCCCCGTTTTCCACCAGGGCCTGCTTGCAGTCCATGATGCCGGCGCCGGTTTTCTGCCGGAGTTCCTTCACGCGCGTGCTGTCTCCTGCCATGGTGCGTCGACTCCTTGCTCTTTTGCTGGTTGCGGTCTGCGCCTAGACTCCGGCGCCGGCGGCCTGCGCGGTCCGCATCTCGGTCGGGGTCAAGGCGGCAGGCTTCTCGTCCTCGGCGCGCTGGGCGCGCAGGTGCAGGCCTTCGATCACGGCATCGGCAATTTTGGAGGTGATCAATCTGACGGAGCGGATCGCGTCGTCATTGCCGGGAATGAGGTATTCGATCCCGTCGGGGTCGCAGTTGGTGTCGACGATGGCGACGATGGGAATGCCCAGCCGGTGCGCTTCCATGATGGCGATGCGCTCGCCCCGCGTATCGGCCACGTAAATGCAGCCGGGGAGGGCGTTCATGCCCTTGATGCCGCCCAGGCTCACTTCGAGGCGCAGGCGCTCTTTTTCCAGCCCGGCGACTTCTTTCTTGGGCAGGCGCTCGTAAGTGCCGTCGGCCGATGCGGCCTCGATCTTGCGCAATTTATCGATGCTCTTCCGGATGGTATTGAAGTTCGTCAGCATCCCGCCCAGCCAGCGCTGCGAGACATAAAACATCTGGCACCGTTTGGCCTCTTCCTCGACGATGTCGCTGCTCTGCCGTTTGGTGCCGACAAACAGGACGGATTCTCCCTGGGCGACGGTCTGCCGCACGAAGTCATAGGCGGCGTCGAAGCGGGCGAGGGTCTGCTGCAGGTCGATGATGTAAATGCCGTTGCGCTCGCCGAAGATGTGGCGCTTCATCTTCGGATTCCATCGGTTGGTCTGGTGGCCGAAGTGCACGCCGGCCTCCAGCAGGTCCTTAATCGTGATCGCTCCCATAAACCGTCACCCCCTTTCCTTTTGCCGGCGCGACCCGTGTCCGTCTCGATGACGTGGCGGGAGGATTTCTCAGGTCCTTACTGCGTCGACATCTCGTCCGCAACGCGGACGTGCAGAGATTGTGAATAATTCCGGCCGCTCAAAACTTTTAAAAATTAACACGTTACCGGTTGATTCTTCAAGATAAAAGATTGTCCGTCACGACCGGTACGAGGCGTTGATCTTGATATAGTCCATCGTAAGGTCCGTGGTCCAGACCGTGGCGTCGGCATGTCCCGTTCCCAGGTCGACCGTGACGCTGAATTCGCGGGACTTCATGACGGCATTCGCTCGTTCTTCCACGTCGGGGCCGAGCCCCATCCCGCGACGGACGATCTGAACGGGGCCGACGATGATGGCGATGCGGTCTTCAGCGATCCGGGCTCCGGATCGCCCCAGGGCCGCCATGATGCGTCCCCAGTTGGCGTCTTCGCCGAACCATGCGGTCTTTACCAGGCTTGACGTGGCGATGGCGACGGCCGCGCGAAGGGCGTCGGCGTGGGTCCGGGCTCCTTTCACGCGCAACTCCACGAACTTGGTCGCCCCTTCGCCGTCCCAAGCGATTTTCTTGGCCAGGTCGAGGCAGACGTGATCCAGGAGCGACTGGAAGCGGCGCGCGTCGGCGCTGCCCGGCTTCAACGGCCGGTTGCCGGCCAGGCCGTTGGCCAGGCAGAGCACCATGTCGTTCGTGCTGGTGTCGCCGTCCACGGGGATGCGGTTGAACGACCGCTCCGTGGCCTGCCGGAGTCCGCGCTGCAGAACCGCGCGCGGAACCTGCGCGTCGGTCGCCAGGTAGGCGAGCATCGTGGCCATGTTCGGATGAATCATGCCGGATCCCTTCGCGATTCCCCCCACGGTGACCGTGCGTCCTCCGATCGTGTCGGAGACAGCGGCGGTCTTCAAGGTGGTATCGGTCGTCATGATGGCGCGCGCGGCGTCCTCTCCTCCATGACGATGGAGGCGGGCGGCGAGCAGCGGGATGGCCGTCTCGATTATCTCCATGGGGAGCGGTTTCCCGATCACGCCGGTCGAGCCGACGAAGACGTCTTCCGGCGGCACCCGCAACGCTTTGGCCGTCAGGGCGGCCATCTTCACGGCATCCGCATAGCCCCGGCGGCCCGTGCAGGCATTGGCGTTGCCGCTGTTGATCAGAATGGCCCGACCTTTTCCGTGGTGCAACCGCTCGCGGTCCAGCACCAGAGGGGCGGCCACGACCTTATTGGTGGTGAAGACGCCCGCGACCGTCGCGTCCCGTTCCGAAACGATCAGCGCGAGGTCCAGCGCCGCGTCCTTCTTGATGCCGGCGGCCATCCCGGCGGCCAGGATCCCGGTCACGGCCGTAATGCCCCCTGTCACGACTTTCATCATGTTGTCCCGTAGCGTCTGTGAATAGGTGCGCTGGTCAGGGATAGAGGCCGGAATCCTGCAGTCCGAGTGTTTCGTCCCACCCCTGCATCAGGTTGAACGCTTGAACGGCTTGGCCGGCCGCTCCCTTGACCAGGTTATCGAGAGCGGCCATGAGGATGGCCGTCCCGGTTCGAGGATCGACGAAGGCCGACACCTCGCAGACGTTCGCCCCGCGGGTGTGACGCGGATTCGGCGACTGTCCCGGGTTCAGCACGCGGACGAAGGGCTCTCCTTTGTAGAACTCTCTGTACAGTGCGGTCAGTTGCTCCGATGTGCGGGCCTGCGTAAGCCGCACGTACGCCGTGCTGAGAATGCCGCGGGTCAGGGGCACGAGGTGCGGTGTGAACGTCACCGTCGCGCCGAGTGCCTGTTCGATCTCCGGGATGTGCCGGTGCGCCCCCAGCTTGTAGGCTTCCATGGACTCGTTCGCTTCGGGGAAGTGATAGGCGAGGGCCGGTGTCCGCCCGGCGCCGGAGATGCCCGACTTCGCGTCGATGAAGACCTGCGTTCCCAGTAATTGGTGCTTCGCCAGCGGCGCCAGCGACAGGATCGCGGCGGTCGGATAACACCCGGGCGAGGCGACCAGTGACGCCGAACGGATCGCATCCCGGTGCAGTTCGGGCAAGCCATAGACGGCCGTTCGAAGAAGATCGGGACAGGGATGGGGAGTCTCATACCAGGTCTCGTAGTCCTTCGCGCTTTTCAGGCGGAAGTCGGCGCTCAAATCAATGACCTTCCGTCCGGCCTTGAGAAACGTCTGCGCAGGCCCCGCCGATTTCGTGTGGGGCAGGGCCAGGAAGACGAACTCGGCGCGTGCGGCCACCTGTGGCGGGTCCAAGGCTTCGCAGAGCAGCTCCGGCCCCCACAGATTCGGGAAGAGCGCGTGGACCGGTTTTCCGGAAGACTGTTCCGACGTCACGGCGGTGACCTGAACCTTGGGGTGGCGAAACAGCAGACGCAGGAGTTCTCCTCCGACGTAGCCGCTCGCACCGACGACCGCAACCGATGTCATCGACAGGCTCCAATAAAAAAGGGAAGGCCGAGGGGCCTTCCCTTCGAAAAGGGTCGCAGCCCCGTTTACCGCTTCGAGAATTGAAAGCGCTTGCGGGCGCCTTTCTGCCCGTACTTCTTCCGTTCCTTCGTCCGGGAGTCTCGGGTGAGCAAGCCCTCCTTTTTCAGGACGGGCCGCAACGCGGGATCCATCGTCACCAAGGCCTTGGACACGGCATGACGCAACGCATCGGCCTGGCCGGTATTGCCGCCGCCTTCGATCGTCGCCGTCACGTCCAGCTTGCCCTGCAGGTTGGCGAGCTCGATCGGATAGGTGGCCGTCGTGCGGTGCGTCGCCCTGGGAAAATACGACTCGATGGGGCGGTCGTTGACGGTGAACTTGCCGGAGCCCGCCTGTATCCAGGTCCGGCAGATGGCGCGTTTGCGTTTCCCAGTGGCGTTCGTTGCGTCATTCATGGACATAGGCGCACAATCTCCTCTTCGGAATTCAGAGTGCCATCGCTTCGGGCCGCTGGGCTTGATGCGGATGCGTCGGGCCTGCGTAGACGTTCAGTTTTCGCGCCATCTGCTTGCCGAGCGGGGTTTTGGGCAGCATCCCTTTGATGGCCCGCTCGACGATCACGGACGGCTTGCGCGCCAGCAGATCCTTCACGGTCTCCGCTTTCAAGCCTCCGGGATAGCCCGAATGCCGGTAATAGGTCTTCTGTCGGACTTTCTCGCCGGTCAGGTGAATCTTTTCGGCGTTCACGACGATCACGTGGTCGCCCGTATCCACGTGCGGGGTGAAGATCGGCTTGTGCTTGCCCCGCAGGACGATGGCGACCTGTGTGGCCAGGCGGCCCAGTGTCTTGCCTGCGGCGTCGACGACATACCACTTTCGCTTGATATCCGCTTCCTTGGCGGAATAGGTTCGTACCATGATGCTCCGCTCCTCGTACTAGACTGTGCCCCCGAACTCCTTCGAGCCCAGCATCTTCAGCCACGGATCGACGTTTTCAGGCGCCAACCGGTCCAGCACGTCCTGCGCCACGTAGATCGGACTGCTGGTCCGCAGGGCCAGGGCGATGGCGTCGCTCGGCCTGGAGTCCACGGTCAACTCGGACTCCTTGCTGCTCAAGTAAATCGAGGCATAGTAGGTGTTGTTCTTGACGTCCGTGACGACGACCTTCGAGACTTTCAGGCCCAATTGCTCGGTCAGGTTCCGGATCAAATCGTGACTGAGCGGACGGGGCGGAATGACCCCTTCCATGGCCAGCCGGATGGCCGTCCCTTCGGCGACCCCCACCCAGATCGGGAGGGTATTGGCCTTGCTCTCGTCCTGCAGAATCACGACCTGGCTGTCCGAGTTGGGGATCGCGTCGGGCATGACTCCTTGCACCGTTAATTTAACCACACCGCTCTCCCTTGTCGTCATCGTCGCAATTAGGGCTGATCACGGAGCTGCTGCCGAGAGGGACGGAAGACCCGTCACGCGTCGAACTTGCCGAAGTCCTCGGGCTTGAGATTCTCCAACCAGCGGTCCATCTCTTCGTTGCTGTGCTTGCGGATGACCTCGTCGTTGACGAAGACGGGCGCCTTCGCCCGCAGGGCGAGCGCAATCGCATCGCTGGGTCTGGCGTCGATCGAGTACTCCGAATCTTCATAGAGGAGATGGACCCTCGCATAATAGGTGTTTTCTTTGAGATCGGTGACCACCACGCTGATGACCTTGGCATCCGCCGTATCCAGCACGGTTTTCATGAGGTCATGCGTCATCGGCCGGGGGGTCGTGATCCCTTCCATGGCGAAACTGATGGCGCTGGCCTCAGGCTTGCCCACCCAGATCGGCAGCATCTCGGAGTTGCCGTCATCCCGCAGAATGATGATGTAGGCGTTGGTATAGGGGTCGAACATCAACCCCCGGACGTGCATCTGGGTCAGCATGCAACACCTAAAAACTGTTCTTTACCTACCACTTTCGCCTCGCGGTTGTCAAATGAGCGTCGCCGGGATTCGTTACTGTGGTTGCTGTTCCGGTTTCGGCAATTTCAGGAAGCTGAGCATCTGCTCCTTGACGAGGGCGCGGCCGCTTTCCTCGCCGAGGTTCACGCGGTATTCGTTGATGACCATCACCCGCATCTTCACCCACTCGGCCCAGCAGGGCGCGCAGATGCTTGCCTTCACCTGGGACTCCAGCTTGCCCAGGAACAGCGGTTCGGTGAGCGCTTCGCCCTGATTGCCGCAACGGACGCATTGGACCTGTGCCATGACGGATTCTCCTTATTCTCTCTTTTCCCGAGCGAGACGGATTCTAGCACAGCCCTCCGTCTAAAGGGAAACCGCGCCGGGCGCGCCTTGACGGCTTGCGGGTATCGTGTTAGAAACGCCGAAGCGCGCGTCGCATGCCCGGGTGGCGAAATGGCAGACGCAGCGGACTCAAAATCCGCCGGTGGCGACACCATGGGAGTTCGACCCTCCCCCCGGGCACCACTCCGCGCTTGCGGGACCGGGTACCCGTTGCTCTTAGCTCTTAGTGCAACGGGTGAAACGATCAAAAGTGCTGGATATTCAATACCACCAGTGATCTTCTAACCCGCTAAAACTCCCCAATTTCCTACCTCATTACCCTCTTGACACGCCCTTGAGCCTGCGCTATAGTGCCGCCACCTTTCTCCTGGGTAAGGGTAATGCCTCAGGCGAAAGTGGCGGCGTACAGGCGCCGTCGGTCCTCATATATACTCCGGGGGGGAGGTGAATCATTATGAACAGGTTTCTAGCAGTCGGTGCATTTGCCCTTTTCTCCTTCATGGTCGCGGGAACGGCGTTGGCCCAAGAGCGGGCGGTCCTCCAGGACGTCGAGGCGAGTGGCCGGATCGGCAGCGGCACGGCAGGCTCTCAGGATGTGCAGTGGATGCGCGACCTGCTCTCCAAGCCTGAGACCATCTACGGTCGGCTCTGGGGCAAGGACATCCCCGGCGGCAAGATCTACGTTGAGACCGGCGGGGGCGCTCTCGTGACGATCAAGCTGGGCCCGGAAACCAACGTGGAAAACATCAAGGCTCTGGGAGTCGGCAACGATGTTGAGGTCCAGGCCAAGCGCAACTACAGGCGGCTCGGAACGGGCGCGTTTGCCGCGGATATTCCCGATGGCGACGCGATTGCGCTCGCGGCCACTGTGATTCGTGAGGCTCCCGTAAGCAACCAGGCCGGGTTTAATCCGGATACGGATCGCGGGATTCGCAGCCAGGATTCGTCCACGATGGGCGGCGTCGGCGGAACGTGCTTCCAGTGCTATGAGGGACAACCCTCGTCCTACGGGAAGTAGGAACGATTCGGCTTAAATTCGGTGTGGCGACGCGCGTACACACCGGGTGAAAGGTGAGGTGAAATCAGGCGGTGGTCGAAAGATCACCGCCTGATTTTTTTTCAGATTGGTCCAGCCGCTGTCGTTTCGGAGCCCCTTCGACCACGAGCGTGATCTCGCCCTTCGGCGGATGGCTTTGCACTTGCGCCAGCAACTCGTCCAGCGTCCCGCGGCGAACGTCTTCAAACCGCTTCGTCAGTTCGCGTGCCAGCACGGCGCGGCGATTGCCGAGGATGGCGCGAAGGGACGCCAGGAGCTTGCCGATGCGGTGCGGGCTCTCGAAGAGGATCAGTGAGGCGGAATCCTCCCGAAGGCTTTCGATGTGTTTCGATCGCGGCCCGTCCTTGCGCGGCAAAAAGCCCTCGAACCGGAAGGAATCGGAAGGGAGGCCTGAGGCCGCCAGCGCCGCCAAGACGGCTGACGGGCCCGGAAGGGGCACGACCCGGATGCCCGCCGCGATCGACCGGGTGATCAAGAAGTATCCGGGATCGGAGACGACCGGCGTGCCCGCATCGGATACGAGCGCGACGTCGGCGCCCGACCGGAGCCGTTCGAGCAGCACCGCTGTCTTCTCTTCTTTGTTGAAGTCATGATAGCTGGTCAAGGGAGTGGCAATGCCGAAGTGCGCGCACAGGTGCTTCGTATGGCGGGTATCCTCCGCGGCGATGACGCCGACTTCCTTCAGCACGCGCACGGCGCGGAGGGTGATGTCTTCCAGATTCCCGATCGGGGTGCTGACGATGTACAGAGTGCCGGCTTCGGAATCGTCCATGGCGCGCATCCTAGCTGAATCGGGGCGCCGCATCAAAGTGTCGGGCGGCTCGCCGCGACTTTTTCGCGCCATTCCGATGTGCTAAGATGCCGCGCTGATCACGATGGAATATTCATTTTGCCCGAAATGCGGAGCGGCCCTGGCACAGCGTTCGATCAAGGCGGGCGAGCCTGATCGCCTGGTATGCGGAGGCTGCGGCTTTATTTTCTATCTCGATCCCAAGGTTGCGGTCGGGACCATCATCTCGACCGGCGACGGCATCGTGCTGGTCAAGAGGGGCATCGAGCCGGCCTATGGGAAGTGGGTCTTTCCGGGAGGGCTTGTGGATCGCGGCGAGCGCGTCGAGGACGCGGCGGTCCGGGAGACGCGGGAAGAGGCGTGCCTGGACGTCCGCCTGACCGGCCTGCTGAACGTCTATTCCTATGCCGAGTATCCCGTGATCATCATCGTGTACCGCGCCGAGGTGATCGGCGGCCGGCTCGCGGCCGGCGACGAGACGCTGGAGGCGTGCTGCTACCACCCGGCGGCGATCCCTTGGCCTGAACTGGCCTTTTCAAGCACCTCGGAAGCGTTGCGGGACTTTCTAAAAACCCCGTTGAAAAGGTAAACATACGGCATGGTGTTGAAGGATCGAGTGGCGCTCGTCACCGGCGGGGGAACGGGGATTGGATTGGCGATTGCGCTGGCATTTTGCCGCGAAGGCGCGCACGTGGCCATCGGATCCAGGAACTCCGCGCACCTCAAGGCCGGAGAAGAAGCGGCGCGGACCGCCGGATATGACGTGCTGGCCGTCCGGATGGATGTGACCGATCCCGCCATGGTTTGCTCCGCGGTTGAGGACGTGGTGAAACGCTACGGGTGGCTCGATATCCTTGTGAACAACGCCGGGGTCTCCGGCCGGACCCCCATGACCGATCCGGACGACGCGCGCTGGCACGCGATCCTGAACACGAACCTGACGGGTACGTATCTCTGCGCCAAACAGAGCCTCCGGCACATGAGGGATGGGGAAGGCGGCCGGATCATCAATCTTTCGTCGGTGCTGGGACGGTTCGGGGTTCCGGGATACGCGGCCTATTGCGCCGCCAAGCACGGGATCATCGGGTTCACGAAGGCGCTGGCGCTCGAAGTCGCCACGCGCGGGATCACGGTGAACGCGATCTGTCCCACGTGGGTGGAAACGGCCATGGCGCAGCAGGGCCTTGCCGAGACCGCGACCGTCTTGGGCGTCACCGTTGAAGACTTCCGCCGTCAGGCTGTTCAGGAGGTGCCCATTCAGCGCATGGTGGACGTGTCGGAAGTCGCGAGCCTGGCCGTCTTCCTGGCCTCTCCGCAAGCCGCAGCCATCACCGGCCAGGCGGTGAATATCTGCGGGGGATCGACCGCCGGCGCAGGCGGCTGATGTCGGTTTGCTTGACTCCCTCTTGGCCCGCTCTCTATAATGCCGCACAAGGGAATAGGAGCCTCTCCGTATAAAATTCCCTCGAAATTCAGCGGACTTGTGCCGATATGAGTATTCTCTTCAACGTTCTCTTCTTCGAGATCACCCTCCTTTTTTATTTCTTAGGTACCACTCTGTTTTTGATCCAGTTGGCCGGACGGTGGGAGAAAGGCGCGCAGTCATCGTTCGCGGTGGCGGGGATCGGGTTTTTCTTCCACACGCTCGCGCTGGTCTCGCGGATGATCGAAGGGGGGCACATTCCGCTGACGTCGATGCACGAAGCGCTCTCGTTTTTCTCCTGGGCGTTGGTATTGGTGTTCCTGGTCATTGAACTCCGATACCGTGTGCATATCCTGGGCTCATTCATCCTGCCGCTGGCCTTCATCTCCTTGATTTCGGCCGCCGCCCTGCCCAAGGAAATCAGGGCCCTGGAGCCGATCTTCCGCAACGTCTGGATGCACGTCACGTTGTCCCTGCTGGGGACCGTCGCGTTTGCGGTCGCCTTCATTGCGGGCTTGATGTACCTGATCCAGGAGCACATGCTCAAATCCAAGCATCTGGACGGCCTGTATCGCAAACTGCCGGCGCTGGATTTCCTCGACGAACTCAACGGCAAGGCCATTTCCCTGGGGTTTCCGCTGCTCACCCTCGGAATCATCACCGGGGCGCTGTTCGCGGAGTTCGCGCGGGGATCGTTTTTGAACTGGAACGCCGAGCAGATCGGCGCGCTGGGCACCTGGCTGTTCTACCTGATCGTGCTGTTGGGCCGCGTCACGGTCGGCTGGCGCGCGAAAAAAGCCGCGATCCTGACGGTCGTCGGGTTTGCGGGCGTGGTCTTTACTCTGGTGGGTGTGATTCTGAAGGGGCAGCACCCGTTTGCGTGACCGATAACCGATGAATATCGTCGCGGTCGGATTGAATCATCGAACGGCGCCGGTCGAGCTGCGGGAGCGGCTTGCGGTGGCGGAGGCCCGCTTGCCCGAAGCCTTGGCGCGGCTGAAGCGGTGGCCGGGAATTGCGGAAGGGATCATCCTTTCTACCTGTAACCGCGTGGAGCTGTACGCCGTGGTCAAGGATACGGAACTCGGCCTGGAGTCCCTGAGCGAGTACATCGTGACGATCGCCGCCGGTGTCGGCCCCGAGCAGGTTGAGCCGCACCTGTACCGGCTGGACGGGGCCGAAGCCGTCCGGCACCTGTTCCGTGTCGCGGCCAGCCTGGACTCCATGGTCGTCGGCGAGCCCCAGATCCTCGGTCAGGTCAAGGAGGCGTTCGAAGCCGCGCTGGCCGGGAAGTCCACCGGCGTGGTGCTCAATAAGGTGCTCAGGAAGGCGATCTCGGTGGGCAAGCGGGTACGGACCGAAACCGCGATCGCCGAGAACGCCGTGTCGGTCAGCTATGCGGCGGTCGAGTTGGCGAAGAAAATTTTCCAGAACCTGGCGGAAAAGACGGTCCTGCTGGTCGGCGCCGGAGAGATGGGCAAGCTGGCCGCGCGGCATCTTATCAGCGCGGGTGTCCGCCACGTGATGATCACCAACCGAAACTACGACCGCGCGCTGGATGTCGCCAAACGGTTCAATGCCCTCCCGGTCCCCTTCAATGAATTTCACCACGAGATGGCGGGTGCCGATATCATCATCTGCGCGACGGCCGCGGATGCGTTCGTGATCGGTCCCGATGACGTTCAGCGGGCGCTGCGCTCGCGCAAAAACCGCCCCATGTTCCTGATCGACATCTCGGATCCGCGCAACATCGACCCGGCGGCGGGGACGCTCGACAACGCCTATCTCTACAACATCGACGATCTCCAGGGGCACGTTGACCTGAACATCGAGCAGCGTCTCCGGGAAGCGCTCAAAGCCGAAGACATCGTCAGGGCGGAAGTCCCTTCCGTCGTCGTGTGGCTGAAGTCGCTGGAGGTCGTGCCGACGATCGTGGCCTTGCGTCGCAAGGCCGGCGACATCCAACGGGCGGAAATCGAGCGGATCCTGTCGAAGCTGGGCGACCTGTCTCCCCGGCAGCGGGAATTGGTGGAGGACCTGGCCGCGGCGATCACGAACAAGCTGCTGCACAGCCCGCTCATCGCGCTGAAGGCCGAAGCGGATTCTCCGTACGGCTCCCTCTTTGCGGAGACCGCGCAACGATTGTTCGATCTCGAGAAAGAGCTGGAGCGCATGTCCAGCGAACCTCCTTCCGAACAGGAGCGCCGCGGATGAGCCCTTCGGCCAGCCCTCACGTCTTTACCTGCCCGCGCTGCAAGGAGACGTACTGGGGCGGGGCGGAGGAGCTGCTGCCCGATTGCCCGCATTGCGGGCATGACTATCGCAAGCGGGAGGGATTCCGGATCGATCTGCTGTTCCTGATGATCCTGATCATCGCGATGTTCGGGTTTCTCCTGCTGACGTCGACCTACAAGAGCGGGAGCGTGGGGTCTTCAGCGCCGCAGGCTGTTCAGGGGGATGTCCCCGAGAAACTGCCGGGACGGTAGGGAGGGGACGGGAACGACGTGCCTCAGGCGGTCCGCGAACTGGTCATCGGCACGCGCGGGAGCAAGCTCGCGCTGTGGCAGGCGGAGTGGGTGCATGCGCGGGTGCGCGAGCTGGAGCCGGGACTCTCGATTTCGCTCAGGCGGATCAAAACGACCGGGGACAAGATCCTCGATACGCCGCTGGCCGCCATCGGCGGCAAGGGCCTGTTCATCAAGGAGATCGAAGACGCCCTCCTGCGCGGAGAGATCGATCTGGCCGTGCACAGCATGAAGGACGTCCCGACGCATTTGCCGGAGGGATTGGAGATGCTGGCGATTCCCGAACGGGAAGACCCGCGGGACGTGCTCATCAGCCGGGACGGAGTGCCGCTCGATCGGCTGGCGGCAGGAGCGCGCATCGGGACCAGCAGCTTGCGGCGGCAGGCGCAACTCCTGCATGTCCGCCCTGATCTGTCGATCCGGATCCTGCGCGGCAATCTGGATACCAGGCTCCGCAAGCTCGAAGAGGGGGAGTACGACGGGATCATCCTGGCTGCCGCGGGCGTGCGCCGTCTCGGTTGGACGGATCGGGTCACCGAGTATCTTTCTCCCGAGGTCTGCCTGCCGGCCATCGGCCAGGGCGCCCTGGCGCTTGAAGGGCGCGCGGACGATGCCTTTGTGCGGGATGTGGCCGCCCGCCTGGATCATCGGCCGACCCGGACGGCCGTAACGGCCGAGCGCGCGCTGCTCGAACGGCTGGAAGGCGGGTGCCAGGTGCCCATTGCCGCGCACGCCACGATCGCGGGCGAGTCGCTGGCCATGAGCGCGCTGGTGGCCGGGGTCGATGGGCGGCGCCTGGTGCGGGATTCGATCCAGGGCTCCGTCGACGAGGCTCACGGGTTGGGCATCCGGCTGGCCGAACGCTTGCTTGCGCGCGGAGGCGACGAGATCCTCCGGGAAATTTATGGGACGACGCCATGAAGACGGGGAAGGTCTATCTGGTGGGAGCGGGGCCGGGAGACCCGAAACTGCTGACCCTTCGCGGGAAGGAGTGCCTGGAGCAGGCCGATGTGGTGCTCTATGACTATTTGGCCAACCCCGCCTTGTTGGAGCATGCGCGTCCTCAGGCGGAGCGCATCTATGTGGGACGCCGGGGCCGTGGGGAGTACGGC
>CAYLLY010000013.1:22467-41711 GCA_964384595.1 uncultured Nitrospirales bacterium | reverse complement strand
CCTGATTGCGCGTCTCCGACGGCAGCCGCGCGCGCTCCAGCGCCCGGACCATGAGATCTGTCCAGTCCTTCAGGGAGACGTCCTCACCCAACACTTCCAACTTTTTGACGGAATCCAGACAGACGCGGATCGCCGTCTGCACGCGCCCGTCATGATCGGCCGGCGGCGCGTCGCTCCAGGCCGGCAGATCGAAATACAGCGGAAGGAGGCGAACGAATTGTTCCGCGTACTCACCCCAGCTCGCGCGGGCGGGAAGCGCCGACAGGTCGGCATGGAGCTTCTGCACGAGCGCCCACAGCAGGCCCATCTGTTCCGTCACCATGGCCTGTCCGGGATCGGCCTTTTCACCATGATTGTCGGACCGTTCGAGGTTCGGCTGGATCGCGCGTTCCAGCCGCCGCCATTCGCCGAGGCTCCCGTCAGCCGGATCGCCCCTGGTTAACCCAAGCCCGCGTGTGATCCATTCCCACTGATCGGGATGCGGGGTTGTGCCTGGCTCGCAGAACTCGATCAGCTTGAATACGGGAGACGCCACCACGTCCAGGACGGAGGCGCGCGGGAAGGACTCGACGCGAAGCCGGAGAAACCGGATGATCGTCTTCGCCAGCGGCTCATGGATGAGCGGCTCGCCCATCGGGCAGGCGAACGGCACCCTGTTCTCCTCAAAGACCCGGCGCACGACGGGCAGATAGGGATCCAGCGCCCGCGCCACTACGCCGATCTCCATCGGATCGAATCCCTGGTCTTCGATGAGCCGGAGGATCTCCTTGGCCGTCGCCGACACTTCATCCTCGGGGCCGACCGCGCTGATGATGCGGCAGTTCCCGCGCACCGCCGGCGCCATTTCATCAGCAAGCATCCCCTCTCCCTTCCCTCTCCCCTCGTGAGGGGAGAGGGTGGGGGTGAGGGGTCCCTCCCTTGGGAGCGCCAACCCCTGAATGTATGTTTCATAGAACCGCTGTGCAAAGCGATACGCATGCCTCTCCCGCCGCAGCGGAAAGAAGACGGACGCGGGGCAGGCCGACACGACGGCCTTGAACAGATCGAGCTGCCCCTGCGTGAGGTCGTAAAACCCGTAGTAGCAAACCCGGCGCATCCGTGACAAAAACCCTGATGCCGGCACCAGCTCGACCGCAAGGGCGGCAAGGTCGTCCGGATCGGCTATGCCGAGCTCGCGGTCGGCCGCCAGCACGGCGGCATAGATCCGAAGCAGCGCGGCCAGACGTTCCGGATCGTCGTACCCGAGCATTTTCTCCCCGACCGCCGACAAGACGGACACGGGGTCCACCCGCGCCTCCTTCAAGTCTTGGATGGTCGCCCACAGCCCGCCCCACAGGCCCCGCATCTTCGCCCAGTCCCGGAACACCTCGGAGCCTGGCACGCCCCGCGCGACAAGCGCGCGCAGCAGTTCCTCCCTGAGCATGCCGTCCGCAAGGGCCGGCCGATCCGCCCGGCCTTCCCCGATCAGCGTCACGGCGAGCTGATGGAAGGTCAGGACATGGACGTCGAGGAGCGCGCGCCCCTGCTCGACGGCCAGCAGCCACTTCACCCGCCGCGCGAGCTGCTGCGAGGGCACGACGATCGCCAGGGGCGCGAGCGGATCGTCCTGCTTCAGGGACCGGACTTGCGAAACGAGGGCGGCTTCGAGATCGGGATGAAACGGGCCGGTGACGATCGAGAGCATGACAAGAGTAGCCTAGCGGAGAACTCGAAAAACGACAAGCGGTTACTTGCGTTTCTGCGCCACCTGCATTGCCTCGGCCCAGGCGTCGCGGAGGGTTTTGACTTGCAGGTGATCGTCGGCCAGCACGCCGGCCTCGACGAGCACCGCGATTCGCGGATTGGGGTCCAAGCGCAGGACGCCCTCCACATTGAGCACGGCCTGGCCGTCTTTCAGCACCTGCACGAAGGCCTCCAGCCAGGATTCCAGGATGGCGATGAGAGCGGGCGAATCCTTGGGCATCCGCCCAATGCGGACTTGCGGGAGGAGTTTGGGAATGGGGTCGGACCGCTGCAGCATCGGCATGGCGCGGCCCAGGAACTGCTCGGACGTTTCCACTATCCCGTTTCGGGGCCGCAGTCCGTGCCGTTGCAAGGCCCGCAAAACCAGTCGCCGTCGTTGAACATCATCGGCTCGTCGCAGACGGGACAGTTCGGTGGCTTCGTCTTGAGCTTGGAGCCCAGGACATCGAGGTCCAGCTCGTTATCGAATTCGTCGGCCATGGTCAGCGGTCCGGCGGCCTGACGCCCAGCGCCTTCTCGGCGCTCTCGCGCGAGGGCACACCGATGAACTTCAATTTGCCGTCCACGATCGAGGCCGGCGTCGCGCGGATCGCGTGCCGGTCCGCCAGTTCCTGGCCGTCCGGGCTGAGGATATCCACCTCGCGGTAGCTGAAGCTGTGCTTGACCCGCAGCCCCTTCCAGAGCTCCTTGGCGGCGGGACAGGCTCCACAGGACGTCGAGTAGACTAGAGTGACATTCGCCATCGTCGCCTCCTAACCACCCCAAATCCTACCACCCGCTCCCCCCGCCTTCAAGGACAGAGCGGTTTATTCGTCTTTCTCGTCCGGAACGGCTGCATCGGCTGGTGGCAGGCGCCGCAGAGGTCCAGGGCCGTACGCTTTTCGAGGTAGTCCAGCACGACCTGGACGAAGGTCGCGTGCGACCAGGTCAAGGGCGAGACCGACAGCGGTTCGTTGGAATGGGGATGCACCTGCTCCGCCAGCACGCCGGACGGCAGGCACCGGTCGGCCACCCACTCGAGGAGCGGGATCGCTTCCTTGAGCTGCTCCATGGTCGTGGCTTTCTTGATCAGCCATTGCGCGATCCAGAGCGTGCAGATGAACCAGGGATTGCCGGGCACATTGGCCAGGTCCTTGCTGACCTGATGGTAGTAATCGTTTTCGTAGCGCGCGATGCCCCCCACCGGCGTCTTGCACCACAGCCGGTCGCGCAGCGCGTTCATGGTCTGCATCACCCGCTCATCCGTCGACTCGTAGACGCCGAAGTAGCCGACCGCGTAGAGGCTGGCGTCGAGCGTGGGATCGACGTTCTCCAGCGTTCCGTTTTTCTTGAAGGTGACCATCCGGGCAAAACGGCCCAGCTCCTTCCGGTACAGGTAGCGATCCATCCCCGCCTTGATCTCGGCCGCGGCGCGGCGATAGGTGTCCGTCAGACCGGCCTGCCCGAACCCTTCGGTGAAGTTCGACGCCGCCATCAGCCCCGCGTACACCGCCGAGCAGGTGAAGGCCAGCACGCCGTGACGCTCCTCCCAGAGATCGTAGGACGCCTTCGGCAGGCCCGTGACCGGATCCCGGTAGGAGACCATCCAGTTCGCCGCCCGTTTGATCAGCGGCGCGTAGAGCGGCGTGATGAATTCAACATCCCGGTAGCGCTCGAAGTGCCGCCAGAGCGCCCAGATGACCAGCGCGGTTTCGTCCTCCTGGATCGGCAGTTGCGGCTCGCCGTCCTTCACCCATGGATGCCACGAGCTGGCGAACGACCCGTCCGGGTTGTACTTGTGCAGGAAGTAGCCCTCCGGCGTGAGGAGCTGACTGCAGAGCCGGTAAAAACGGCGGGTGAGCTGGGGATAGCCCGCCGCGTCCAGCGCGTGGGCCACCAGCGCGCCGTCCCGCGGCCAGAGATACGAATAGGTGTCGCGCGCCTGGGTCGCGATGTCCGAGTCGTTCGCCGCGATGATCGCGCCGCTGTCGTCCACCTGGGTGCGGATCACCAATAGGCTCCTGTGGTAGAGATCCGTGACCTTGGGCGAGAGCTCGCCGAAGTTGAGACAGTCCTGGTTCAACCAGAAGCGCCAATACTTCTCCGTCCGCAGCAAGTAATACTCCGGCAGCCGCTCCTCGATCCGCTTGTTCAGGTTGTTGACGCTGAACCAGTCTTCCCCCGCAATGATCCAGTACCACGCCTCCTGCGCGCCCTGCGCCGGCACCGTCAGATAGATGCCGAGCGTGGAGTCCACCGAGCCCTGGGTGATCGGACCGGCCTCCAGCTTCCCATCCTCCGCGTCCCGCCACGTCCCCTCCGCCCCTTCCACTTCCTTACGGCCGGTGGCGAAGTGCTGGACCCCGACGACCCCGTTCGCCATGTAGTTGGTCAGGAAGTAGCGGCGCATCTTGTAATGGGTGATGGTCTTGTGCTTGGGCTCGTAGGCCGCCGTGTCGCCGACGTCGGACTCGTAGAGGTGGAAGTCCTGGTTGATGAAGAGGCGGATGTCGCGCTCCCGGTCGGCCAGGTTCCGGACGATGATCTTCCGGACGTAGACCGGGTCGTGGAAGTCCACGGCGTCGGCGCAGACCAGTCTGACTTGCAGTCCGGGATGATGGGCCTCGACGCGCGTGACCATCGTGCCCTCTTCGTATTTGAGCGAGATCTGCCAGTCGGGGCCCAGCCAGGAGAGCCGACCGTCCACCCAGACCCCGAAGCGGGAGGGGTGGCCGACCGTCTGGTTTTCCTTGCCGACGTGCGGGAAGTAGATGTCGCGGATGCGGTAGTAGCGGTCGAAGGTGATGAGGAGCTTGCCGTTGCCGAGAGGGATATCCCGCGGCATGAGGGTTTATTCTGCCGTGGCGAAGGCCGCGAGCTTCGGCTGGCCGCTCAGCACGGCGACCACGTTCTCCGCCGCCATGACCGCCTGGCGCCGAACGGACTCCTCCGTATGGGACCCGGCATGGCAGGACACCAGCACGTTCTCCTGAGCCAGCAACGGCACGGCGAACTGGTTCTCCTCGCCCGGCAGGTCGAACGCCGCCCCGCGGATGCGCTGCCCCCGCATCGCGTCGAGCACGGCGCCCTCGTCGATGAGCTCCGGCCGTCCGGTGTTGATCAGGAACGACCCCGGGCGGATGCGGGCCACGCGCATCTTGGAGAGCCAGCCCCTGGTCTCAGGGTTGAGCCCCAGATGCAGGGTGACGATGTCGGAGTTCTTCAGGAGCTCGTCGGCGGGCACATATTCGATGCCGTGATGCTCGGCGAAGGACTCGTCCGGGTGCATGTCGAACCCCAGGACGTTCATGCCGAGCGACAGGGCCCGCTTGGCGACCTCCTTCCCGATCCCGCCCATGCCGACGATGCCGAGCGTCTTGCCCATGAGTTCCATGCCGGCGACGGACGACCACTTGCCGTTGCGGACGTCGCGGTCCATCTGCGGGATGCCGCGCAGCAGCGCGAACATGAGCCCAATGGTCAGCTCGGCCACGGCGGGATGGGCGACACCGGGGGTGAAGGTGACCGGAATCTTCCGCGCGGCGGCCACGTCCACGTCGATGTTGTCCACGTGGGTGCCGAATTTCGAGATCACTTTCAGGCTGTCCGCCCGATCCAGCACCCGATGGCTCACCGGCTCGTCGCCGACGATCACGGCCTGCATGCCCACGATATACGCCGCCATTTCATCTTCCGTCAGAGCCCGTGGCCGCGGGTTCGCCACGACTTCGTACCCGGCTTGCTTGAGAATGTCCTTGTGCTCACCCTCGAGATCGAGAAAGGCCCTCGGGGTGACCAACACGCGCGCTCCTGCCATTACAGACTCCCCTCCTTACATTCAGTCGATTGCAATGAATCCGCTCTAACCGCTCTTTGCAGAACGGGATTCTAGCATCCTTTAGCATGACGCCACAACCGGATAATTTGCTACCACTCCACCGGCACGGGGTAACGGGAGAGTTGCGTATCCCCGCTCACGATCGTGAACCCCTCTACGATCGCTTGGGCGACCAGCAACCGGTCGAAGGGATCGCGGTGCAGAGCCGGTAAACCGGCGACCTGCAACGTATGCCGCAGGTGGATCGGAAGGACCTGGAACCCGTTGGCGCCGAGTTGTTTCGGCAGAAACCGCTCGGCTTTCTCGGGCAGCCGGACGCGGCCCAGGCCGGCTTTGATCACGATCTCCCAACTGCTGACCGTACTGAACCACACCTCGTTGGCCCCGTCACTGATGAGCGTGCGCGCCCGTCGCGACAGCGACTCATGGTCGGTGATCCACCAGAGAAAGGTGGCGGTGTCCAGCAACAGCTTCACTCGAAGCGCCGCAGGAGGGTCTTCGGCAGCGGGGCGTCGAAATCACGACGGATCTTCACCCGCCCACGGGCGCTTCCGGGAGATCGGCTGGCCTGGAGAAATTCCACGGGGATCAGGCGGGCGACCGGTCGCCCGCCTTTGGCGATCGTAATCTCCTCTCCGTGGAGCACACGTTCGATGAGCTTGGAGAAGTGCGTTTTGGCTTCATGGATATTGACCGACATCATTCACCTCCAGCCACGATCATAGACTTAGTCCACCACTTAGTCAACATGCGGTACCGCCTTTGCCCCCCAATTGCGAGGTCAAACAGTTAGACACCGGGCCGGGGGGATTCGTCTAATGCGCGGGGACTGGCCCCCTTCCGGGAACCCGTTGCTCTTCCCGATGCAACGGGTGATGGGCCTGTCCCCGTCTTCAATCCGATGTAGGGGCGCCGCGTGCTGCGCCCGTCACTTCATGATCTGAGCGCAAGCCCGGCTCCATTTCCCCTTCCCATGGCATAATTTGCACTATGTTTGCCTGCTCGTGTGTGCTATCATGGCGCCATGATTAGACGGGCCCTCATTGAAACCAATCCCTATCTGAGAGATCCCGCCAAACGGCTGGAAATGCTGTGCATGACCGTCCATTCCTCGACCGGCATCGAAGGGGTCATCGCAGATATGCGCGACCTGAAGCTCACCGCCAGAAGGAATGAACAGTCTAAGTCTCGTCATGGATCTGTAAGGTCCTCTCGATCACATCTCTAAAGATTCTCTGCATCGGTTCATAGTTCCGATCGAGCCCTGCCCGCACGGCCGCAAAGTATTCCTGCCGTTTGCGTCCCTTGATATCGCCAAAAAACAACGATGGCAGTCCCGCTTGCAAGCCCATCAGTGCGGCGAGCATACGCCCAACACGGCCGTTCCCTTCCCGAAAGGGATGAATCAACTCCAATTCCGCATGGACGACAGCAAGGGCCTCGACGATCTCGTTCTCAGACTTAAACGTACAAGGCGTGTATGACCGCAACGGCCCGCGCTCGAATTCGTCCATCAGTCGCGGAATCTGCCCGGCAGATGCGAATGGGAAGTTCTCTTTTCCAAGCTGCACCTGCCGATACCGGCCGGCCCAGGAATAAATAGGAGCAAGCCAACGCTTATGGATGCGGCACACATCGGCAGCGGTGAAGCGTTGGTCGGGGCCGTAGAGCGTAATGAGTTCCTGCAGCGCGCGCACCTGCTCTCGCGCCTCCACGCGATCCATCTCAGGCTTGCTCTTGATGCCCAGCAGGTTTTTGAGGACTCGTCCATGTGATCCCGGCTCAGTCTGGTCTTCCTCCAGTCCGGCGGTATCGTAACGATCCTTGCGCCGCACATTCGGTCGCCTTGGCCGGCTCAAGCTCTCCCCTCCACAATCCCAATCTCCTCTTCCGTCAGCCCGTAGAGGTCGTAAACGAGCTGATCAATCTCGCGGTCGGTGGCGTCAATCTGGCGCTGGAGCTTGATCTTGTCGTCCGGCGCTTTGGCCTTTGCCAGCCGCTCATGCAGGTCCAGCATGCGCTCAACCAGCGCCACCATCTTGTCGTGCTTGGCTTTGTCACTCTTGTCGGAGAAGTCAACGGGATGGATGGGGAGTTTCGCAACGTCGGATACCAGTACCTTAGGAAAGAGGCCTTTCTGAGACTTCGGACTCCGTTTGTGATGGTACCAGGTGATAAGCTGTGAGTTCACGATGCCCAGCAAGTAAAAAGGAGAAATGGCGTTCTCTTCACACTTGACCGGAATGACGTCCCTGCTGTGGTAGAGCTCACCATCAAAATACGCAGCAATAATTCGTCTATCTTTTCCTCCTGTGATCTCCTGAACTAAAATTCTCTTCCCTGTAAAATTCTCAGGGTCTCTTGCCGCAGCGAGCCATTGCCCGTACTTTATCCAACGTTTCCCAGTGACGGACACGCTGTATCTGCCTAAATCTCTACCAACAATCTCTGGCTTCCAGAGCTTTCCTTTTTGCCGCGTTGAATGATAGGGCTTCGCCTCAACAGTCTCTTTGTCGTGAGGGCCGCCTTCCGGACGTTCTCCCTTTCCCACTTCATAGGGATTATATCCGGAGCATGGTAGAGCTAATTGTTCGAGGGAAATTGATCTTCCAACAATCTTATCCAGTAAACCAGCATCCGACTCTGTCTCAAATATTCCAATGGTATAACCTGCTCTAGTAAAGCGCGTCTGATCGGTTACAAATTGCTTCTTGGGCTCTCTCTGGAACCCCAACGAGTCATAGATTTTCACATGTACCTTGTTCGGGGTTGTGCGTGAGATGATGGAAACCAGTGTATTCACCTGGGCATTCGCAAAGACCAGTTCAGGAAGCCAAGCTATTTCTTCTATTGAAAATTTTTCAAGGATGAACTTGCGTAGTGAATACGCAGAGGGAATGGCCAGCCAGGTGACAGGTACAATAAAGCCGTGCATGCCTCCGACCTTGAGCAGCTTCAATGAGGCTTCGTAAAAAAGGAAATAATGCTCAAAGCTCCCTTGGGAAACTGCATAGTGGGTCTTGAAGTAAGCTTTCACCTGCTCATCGTGAATCTGATGAAATCCATACGGCGGATTCCCAATCACCGCATCGAATCCACCCCCACCCCCACCCCCACCCTCACCCTCCCCCTTCGATGGGGAGGGACTCTTGGGGGTGGCTCCCTTCGTAGCTGGGGAGGGACTCTTTTGCGTGAAGATCTCCGGAAATTCGGCGTTCCAATCGAATGGATTCACGCGGCGCATCTCGTCTTCGTCGGGAAGAAGTTGCCCGGTGAAGTAATCCGGACCGATGAGACTGTTGCCGCACTTGATGTTGCGGCCGAGGTCCGGCAGCGCCCGCTCATGCCACATCTTTAGCTGCCGCATGAGCGTTTCCTGGTTCTCGCCATCCAGCACCTTGAGCAGCAGGCTTAGCTTGGTCACTTCCACGGCCTGGCTGTCGATGTCCACGCCGTAGATGTTGTTGAGCAGGATGCGCTTCTTCTCCTGCGTGGTCAGATGCCACTGGCCGCCCGCGCCCTGGTAGAGTTCCTTGGTGTGCTTCTCCTGCCCGTCCTTCAGATACCAGTCCCGGTGATAGGCCACCAGATAATCATAGGCTCCAATGAGGAAGGATCCAGAACCACAGGCGGGGTCGAGAATCTTCAGCTTGGAGATTTGCTTCGGAGTTTTGTCCTCACAGAGCTTGCCGACCGTATTCCGGACGATATACTCGACAATGTAGGCCGGAGTGTAGTAGACGCCACCGGCCTTCTTGACCTCCGGTTTCTCTTCGACTTTCGCCTGGTGGCCGGAAGTCAGCCTGATGACCTTGCCGAGGAACTGCTCGTACACCTGGCCAAGGATTTCGGCCGGCATGACGGAGAACTCATACGGGCTTTCCGGGTAATAAAGGCCGTGAATTATGTCCTTCAGGACTTTGTCATCAATCTTGAGCTTGGGAGTGAGCTCGTCCGGGGTTTCCACCCGCTCTTTTTCAGAGCGGAAGTGGAAGAGACCGGAGTTGTAGCGGTCGTCCGCTTGGTCATACAAGTGGCGAAGGCGGCTGTAGATGTTCTCGCCGTTGAGCAAGGCCTGGAGTTGCGCGTAGGGCTCGATGCCGCGATCCTCGCAGATGCGCAGGAAGATGAGTCGGTCAATGGTCCGCTGGACGGCGAAGTTCAACTCGTGCACATCCAGGGCCATATTCCGCACCGCCAGATTGCGGGCCAGCGCGTCACGCCACTTCTCGATCTCGGCCAGAAACTCGGCGTCAACCGTCGCGGTCCCGCGTTTGCGTTCCGAAACCGCATACTTGTCGAAGGCGCCCTTGAGGACGGCGTCCTTGGAGAATTTCGAGGCGATCTCGTCCCAGTGCGTGAGGTAGTCCTTGTATGTCAGGTACAGCGTGCGGCCGACGCTCGCTTTATCGCTGGCGCGCGGCCTGGTGAGACACTCGTAGACGGCGAACTCCTCAAAGTCCATCAGGATCGAGAGCGGCAGCTTGGCCGACCAGGCATAGCGCCTGAGCTGATACGCAGGATCGGGGTCGTCCTTGATGTTGACGGCCGGCTTCTTGGCTTCGAGGAAGAACTTGCGCGCGCCGCCGATCCGGAAACAGTAGTCCGGCGCGCCGACCTTGATCGCGTCTTCGTGGATGACGTCCTTGTAGGCCTCGGCATGGCCGGACTTGTTGGCGATGTCCCAACCGAGCGCCTCGAAGAACGGATTGATGAACTCCTGCCGAACCTGCGTTTCGTTGTAGGCCGTGCTGCGGTACGCTTCGGTGTTCCGCTCGAATCGCTCAATGAGGTCGGCTATGATTTGAGGTGGCTTCTGAGGCATCTGCCCCGAATCCTACCACTCCTCCTCTGTAATGTCATGCAGGAGGAAGAAAGAGGCAGGTGGCGCGCGAATCTAAAAAGATACAGGGCGCGGCACAAGAAGGGGGACAGGCCCCGGTCGGAAGGGGGCCAGTCCCCGTGCCGCAGAGTTGTTTCACACGTAATGAATCGGCTATGGTGGCGCGATGCGGCCCCGGTTCGCCCGTTTTCTCATCCCGCCCGTCGCGTCCGGTCTCCTGCTGGCCCTGAGTTTTCCCCTGTTCGACATCGAATCGCTGGCCTGGGTCGCCCTGGTGCCCCTCCTGCTCGCGATCCGCGGGTCGTCCTGGAAGGCGGCCTTCGGGCAGGGCTGGCTCGCGGGCCTCGTCTTCTTCGCTGTCACGCTGTACTGGGTGATCAACGCCATGCACGAATACGGGAAGCTGTCCTTCGTCGTCAGCTTCCTCGTCATGCTGCTGCTGGCCAGCTATTGCGCCCTGTACGTCGGGTCGTTCTGCGCCGTCCTCACGGCGATCCCCGACCGGCACGGACTGTTCCGGACGTGGACCGCACCCGCCCTGTGGGTCGCGCTGGAATGGGCGCGCACGCATCTCTTCTCCGGCTTTCCCTGGGCGCTGCTCGGCTACAGCCAGTACCATAATCTGACGGTGATCCAGGTCTCGGACGTGACGGGCGTGTACGGCGTCTCCTTCATGCTGGTGCTCGCGAACGTCATCGCGGCCAGGATCGCCCATGCGGTCATCACGCGGGCCACGGATGCCCGGGGCCGGGCCCCCCTGCCCTGGATCGCCGCGCCCCTCGCGGCGGCGCTCATCGCCGGCGTCGTGGCCTACGGGCAATGGCGGCTCTCTCCCCAGAGAGACTCGGCCGGCGACCACACCGTCCGGATCGGCCTCGTGCAGCCCAACGTGGACCAGGCGCAGAAATGGGACGCCGCGTACCGGCGGGACACGATCGACCGCCACAAGCGGCTGAGCCTTCAGATTTCGGACGGGGCCGACCTGGTGATCTGGCCGGAGGCGGCCACGCCCTTCCTCTTCGACGTGGAGATCACGTATAAGGAAGAGCTGCTGAGCTTCGTGCGGGAGCGCGGCGTCCCCCTGCTCTTCGGCAGCCCGGCGGTCGAGAGCCGGACCGACGGCCAGCTCCGCCTGCTGAACAGCGCCTACCTGGTCAGCGGGGACGGTGTGGTGCTGGACCGGTACGACAAGGTCCACCTGGTGCCGTTCGGCGAGTACATCCCGCTGAAGGGCATCCTGTCGTTTCTCGACAAGCTGGTGGTCGGCATCGGCGACTTCGTGCCGGGCACGGGCCCGAGCGTGCTGGGCGCGCCGGGCGGGCGCCTGGGCATCGTAATTTGCTTCGAGGTCATCTTCCCCGACCTCGTGCGGCTGTTCGTGGATCAGGGCGCCGACTACATGGTCACGATCACCAACGACGCCTGGTTCGGCCAATCCGGCGCGCCGTACCAGCACTTCGCCATGGTGGTCTTCCGCGCCGTCGAGAACCGGATCGCCTTCGCGCGCGCCGCCAACACCGGCATCTCGGGGTTCATCGACGCGGAGGGCCACATCCTTCGCACCACGGATCTGTTCGTCGAAGGGGCGCTCAGCGGCGAGGTCCGCACCGGCGGCCCGCGCACCTTCTACACCGCCTATGGCGATCTGTTCGCGCATTCCTGTGTTATACTGACGCTGTTCGCGGCGACGGCGGCATGGTATCGCAACCGCCGCCGGGAGCAACGCGAATCAAGGAGAACTCATGCTCGACGATCTGAAAGCCCGCCTGGCTACCCTCCGGACGAATTTTGACGAGCTCCGGGGGCATCTTTGACCTCCCGTCGCTGAAAACCCGGATCCAGAGTCTCGAAGAGCGCATGGCGGCCCCCGGCTTCTGGGACGACCGCCGCGCGTCCCAGAGCACGATCCGCCAGAAAAACCTCCTGGAGCGGGAGGTCAAGAACTGGGCCGACATGGAACGCCGGCTCGACGATCTCGCCGCGATGGTGGAGTTGGCCGAGTCGGAACAGGACGCCTCGATCGAAGGCGACATCGCCGCCGAGCTGGCGCAGGCCGAGCAGGCGCTGGCCAAACTGCGGGTCGAGCTGTTGCTGCACGGCGAGATGGACGCGAACAACGCGATCCTGTCCATCCATCCCGGCGCCGGCGGCACGGAGTCCCAGGACTGGGCCGAGATGCTCATGCGGATGTACGTGCGGTGGGCCGACGCCAAGGGCTACAAGGTCGAGACGCTGGACTATCTTCCCGGCGAGCAGGCCGGCATCAAGAGCGTGACCCTCGCCGTCGCGGGCGAGAACGCGTACGGCTTCCTCAAGTCGGAGGCCGGCGTCCACCGGCTGGTGCGCATCTCCCCGTTCGACGCCAACAAGCGCCGGCACACGTCGTTCGCCTCGGTCTTCGTCTATCCCGAAATCGAGGATGACGCGGACGTGCACATCGAGGAGAAGGACCTGAAGATCGACACGTTCCGCTCGGGCGGGGCCGGCGGCCAGAACGTCAACAAGGTCGAGACCGCCATCCGTATCACGCACCTCCCCACCGGCATCGTCGTGCAGTGCCAGAACGAGCGCTCCCAGCTCAAGAACAAGTCCGGCGCGATGAAGGTGCTGCGCGCGCGGCTGTACGAGCTGGAGCAAAAGAAAAAGGAAGAGGAGTTCAACGCTTTCGTCGGCGAGAAGAAGGAGATCGGGTTCGGCAGCCAGATCCGGTCGTACGTCTTCCAGCCGTACCAGCTCGTGAAGGACCACCGGACCAACCAGGAGGTGGGCAATATCAACGCCGTGATGGACGGCGCGCTCGACCCGTTCATCGAAGCCTACCTGCTCCAGTCGCTGAAACGATCACTCCTTTGATATAATGCCGGGCCAATGGAAGACCTGAACGATCAGATCCAGCAGCGGATGAAGAAGCTCGACCTGCTGCGCGGGATGGGCATCAACCCGTTCGGCGGCCGGTTCGAGGCCACGGACCGGGCCGGCGACCTGATCGCCGCGCACGGCGCGAGCACCAAGGAAGCGCTCGAGCAGCATCCGGTGACCGCCACGCTGGCCGGCCGGCTCACCGCCCTGCGCCGGTTCGGCAAGGCGGCGTTCGCTTCCGTCCAGGACGGCGTGGATTCCATCCAGGTGTATTTGAAGAAAGACGTGCTGGGCGAGCAGGGCCATGCCCTCGCGGAACTGCTTGATATCGGCGACTGGATCGGCGTCAGCGGGCCGCTCTTTCGCACCAAGACGAACGAGCTGACGGTCGAGGTCACGCAGCTCACCCTGCTCTGCAAGGCGCTCCGCCCCCTGCCGGAAAAATGGCACGGCCTGACCGACGTGGAGACCCGCTACCGACAGCGCGCCGTGGACCTCGTCGCCAACCCGGACGTCAAGCGTATCTTCATGACCCGCAGCAGAATCGTCCAGGCGATCCGGACTTTCCTCGTCGGCAAGGGCTTTCTCGAAGTGGAGACCCCCATGATGCAGCCGATCCCGGGAGGCGCCACGGCCCGCCCGTTTGTCACCCATCACAATGCCCTGAACACCGATCTCTACCTCCGCGTGGCGCCCGAACTCTATCTCAAGCGCCTGATCGTCGGGGGCATGAACCGGGTCTTCGAGATCAACCGCAACTTCCGCAACGAGGGCATCTCCACAATCCACAATCCCGAGTTCACGATGCTCGAGTTCTACATGGCCTACGGCGACTACACCGACCTGCTGCCGCTCACCGAGGAGCTGATCGTGGAGCTGGTCGAGGCCGTTCATGGCAAGGGCGCGCAGGCCATCCCCTACCGCCCGCATGCGAACAAGGACGAGACCGTGACGCTCTCCTTCGCGCGTCCGTGGAAGCGCCTGACGTACCGGGACGCGGTCGCCGAGCGGCTGGGCGCGAGCATCCAGGAGATCACCGACCCCGCCTATGTCCTCGCCCAGGCCAGGAAACACCGGTGCGAACTCAACGGCGGCGAAAGCTATTGGCGGCTGATGACCTTGCTGTTCGAGCAGGCGGTCGAGCCGACTCTCATCCAGCCGACGTTCATCACCGATTTCCCGGTCGAGACCTCGCCGCTGGCCAAGCGCAAGGCGAGCGACCCGGAGCTGACCGACCGCTTCGAGCTCTACATCGCCACCCGCGAGATCGCCAACGCCTTCTCGGAGCTGAACGACCCCCTCGACCAGCGCCGGCGCTTCGAGGCGCAGATGGCGGAGCGCGCGAAGGGCGACCTGGAGGCGCAGCGCCTCGACGAAGACTTCCTCCGCGCGCTCGAGCACGGCATGCCGCCGACGGCCGGCGAGGGCATCGGCATCGACCGCCTCGTGATGCTGCTGACCGACCAGACCTCCATCCGCGACGTGATTCTCTTCCCGCAACTCCGCCCGGAAAAATAACGGTGCGCCCCCCGTACGAAGTCTTCATCGGCCTCCGGTACTTGAAGGCCAAGCGCCGCAACCGCACGATCTCGTTCAACACGCTCATTTCCATCGCGGGCGTCACCATCGGCGTGGCGGCGCTGATCGCCACGCTGGGCATCATGACCGGCTTCAAGGAAGACCTGCAGGCCAAGATCCTCGGCACGAACTCCCACGTCATCGTCACGGCCCGGACCGGCGAAACCATCAAGGGCTATACCGAACTGGCGGACAAGGTCGCAGCCGTGCCCGAAGTGATCGCGGCCACGCCGTTTATTTTCAAGCAGGTCCTGTTGACCTCGGACAGCGGCTCGCACGGCGTCGTGCTGCGCGGCATCGACGTCCGGCGGGAGACGACGGTGACCGAGATCGCCAGGAACCTCAAGTCAGGGTCGCTGGAGGAGCTCGAACGCCTGGGGCCTGCCGGCAAGGCGCCGCCGGCGCCGGCCGGCCAGGCGGCGGAGCCGCCGCCGCTGCCCGGCATCGTCATCGGCAAGGAGCTGTCGCTGCGGCTGGGAGTGTTCCTGGGGGACCGGCTGAACGTCGTCTCGCCGGTCGGCCCCATCAGCGCGCTGGGGATGATCCCGAAGGTGCGCGGGTACCGCGTCGTGGGCGTCTTCGAGGCGGGCATGTTCGAATACGACTCGTCGCTGGCGTACGTGTCCATCAAGCAGGCGCAGGAGTTCTTCAACATGGGCGATACCGTCACCGGCATCGAGGTGAAGGTCGCGGACGTCTTTTCGGCGGACCGCATCGCCAAGACGATCGAGGGAGCCATCGGCTTCCCTTACTGGGCGCGGGACTGGATGAAGCTGAACAAGAACCTGTTCTCCGCGCTCAAAATGGAGAAGTTCATGATGTTCGTGCTGCTGGTGCTGGTCGTCATCGTCGCCTCGTTCAACATCGTCAGCACGCTGACCATGATCGTCGTCGAGAAGCACCGGGAGATCGCCATCCTCAAGGCCATGGGGGCGACCGGCAAGGCCGTCATGCGCATTTTCATGCTGAACGGTCTCGTGATCGGCGTCGTCGGCACCGCGATCGGCATCCCGCTGGGGTACGGCTTCTGCTGGGCGATCCAGGAGTTCTACACCCTGCCCGGCGACGTGTACTACCTCAGCCGCATCCCGGTGCACATCAAGACCCTGGATGTCCTGACCGTGGCGCTTTCGGCGATCACCATCACGTTCCTCGCCACGATCCATCCCTGCCGGCAGGCGGCCCGCCTTGACCCGGCTGAAGCGCTCCGGTACGAATAAAATGATCCAGGCGCGCGATCTACGCAAATCCTTCAGGCTGGACCAGACCGATATCCACGTACTGAATGGCATGAGCTTGGAGATCAAGCGGGGCGAGATGGTCGCCATCGTCGGCGCGTCCGGCGCCGGCAAGACGACCCTCCTCCATATCCTCGGCACCCTCGATCGCCCGACCAGCGGCACCGTGCGCTTCGACGGGGAAGACGTCTTTGCCAGAACGGAACAATCGCTGGCGGAATTCCGGAACCGCAAGATCGGCTTCGTCTTCCAGTTCCACCACCTCCTGCCCGAATTCACGGCGCTGGAGAACGTCATGATGCCGGCCCTCATCCAGCGCCAGGATCAGACGGAGGCGCGGGCCGCCGCAGAAGCTGTCCTCAAGGAAGTGGGCTTGGAGCACCGGCTGGAACACCGCATGGGGGAGCTGTCGGGCGGCGAGCAGCAGCGCGTGGCGGTCGCCCGCGCCCTGATCCTCCGGCCGGACCTCGTCCTGGCCGACGAGCCGACCGGCAATCTGGACACACACACGGGCGAGGAAGTCTTCCGCTTGATGCGGGACCTGAACCGCGCCAAGGGCGTCACGTTCGTGATCGTGACCCACAACGAGGCCCTCTCCAATCAGGCCAACCGCATCATCCGCATGGTGGACGGAAAGATCGCGTAACGGGCTCCAGAAGAAACGGCGTTCATTTGAGGAAAGCCTGCCCCGACGATTTTTACTTGGAAAGTGGCAGAGAGGGTTCGGCAACGCGCCCCATGAACAAGAATGTTCCCGTCCCCGCATGCCGGATACCGAACCAGAAAGGCCTGTCCACGAGAAAGAAAAAAGGTCGGTCTTTCTTACTTTCTTTCTTACTCTTCTTCACTTTTATAACGGTAGCAGCAGCCGCTTCAGTCCCCTCCTCATCCACGGCGACATACGCACTGTGGAGAACCGAGTTTATGAACACCCGGTGGTTCTTTTCCACCAGAGCGGAAAAGTCCGCTTTCTGGATATCAAAGGCATCCCTCATCCCGAGCGATTGGAGGCGCGGGACAACTTCAGCTTGGGTCCGCAGCGTGAAGCGTGGCAACCCGATTTGCCCCTTCTCCTTCCGGAGCAAGCTCAAGAGCTTCTGTAATTCTTCGGTAGTGAAGCCCTTTTCCAATTCAGGCAGGCCAGCCGGATTCCTCGGCAACAGGACAACCATACTCACACGGCATCCGATATATGGCAACTCCACAACCTGCAAGTCTTCACGCTCCCCGTATTGCGCGGTGAGGTTTTGGAACATCATGGGGACTTCAATGGTCCGCCCTTCATCAGTGGTGAAAGGATTGGGACTGGTCCTCCCCTTGTTAAATGGCTCGGCCCATCGGCCCTTGAAATAAATGGCGTTGGTCAGCACCACCCGGGATGAGGGATCCAAGCCTCCTGGTGGGACAAGGTCGCGAATCTTCCCTTCTGTCTGCTGACCAATCCAGCCGTTGATGACCTGGCGAGCATGGTTCGCCTGGCGCTTGAAATCAACCGCTTCGACTTTCGCGCCGAAGCTGGATCGAGCAAGGTCCAGAAAGTTCGGGACCATCGTGAGCCCCTGTTGAACCCATAAGCCATTCGCGATCAGAAGCCGCACACCCGTGTCTTTCGTTCCGCCCGTCAGCGTCTGTTTGAGCTCTCCATACTGGCGGTAAAGGCCGTCACTCGGAAGGTGTTGCGCGTGGAGAGCCGCAACCATCTGGGCACGGGTTTCTCCCGCGGCGCCTGCTGAAGCCAGGGTCAGAGCCTCTGCCACACTCCAAGGAGAAAAAACCAGGTTCTTCTGTTGTGGACGAAGCTCATGATAAAAGGAAAGAGCGAACGCGGTATTTGCCTGAGCGAGCGGTTCCACCGACGCGACCGGAGCAGGAATGGATTCCACACAAGGATCGGGATATGCAGAATCAGGATGCGGACTACTGGACGGGTACAGCAGGAAAAGAGCGGCACACAGGACGAGGGTAAGAACAAGGACCGCCAAGACCTTGCCTTTCCGTGTGCCGGTCATCAATTCACCGCCCTAAACCCTGAGAAATAGGTGGAGTGCTGGTGCGAAGACTGCGCCTGACTGTCAGATGGAATTCTAGCTTTCACAGATTCTGTGAGCATTCAGGTTCGTCCATGAATCTCTAGAAATTTAATCTCGTAATCGCCCTTTTGCAAATTCGTTATTTCGTAACTGACTTCATGAAGACATTTGCATGCTGCCCCTGGTTCTGATGGGATTCCATATTCCAATATCAGAGTATTCCCCTCCACTTTGTAATTTCCATTTTGGATTTTGAGCGGACATTGGACCGATACGTGCGTCTTAATCAGAAGGGTATTTTCGTTCAACCAAGTTTTCTGGATTCTTTTCAACTGTTCTTGTTCAGGAGTCGGGGCAGCCTCAACCATCTTGCAGCCGCGCGCAGAAAACTTGAGGGCGGACGGTTGAAGAGATTCTTGTGAGAAGTAGTCAGGCAGTCCAGTCCTAGCTTGATATTTTTGAAAGTTTCTGTACATAAAGAGGCAAAGGAAAATAAATGATACAAAACCGATTAAGATTAGAATTCGCTTTACAGCCCATTTCTTTGTCATGGCCCACCCTCTCTGACTTTAAGAATTATTCCTTGTGTTGCTTCAACCATGAGCGAACACCTGAACTGAGGGCTTCCCGTTCTGCTGTGCTGATCCCATGAGGGTCGAAGCGGTAGCGGTTGTGCAGCGACACGATGGTCTCCAGCCCGTCCGGCGACGCGGATACTTGCGGTGTCGTTTTGATCCTCGCAAGCCAGGCCGAGACCGGCTCCCAGGGATGGCGGCCGAGACCCAATTCATCGAACCGTTTTTCCAGGGTATAAAACTCGGAGTCTTCGCCCGGCCATGATTGCACGGGGCCTATCTGCTTCCTGCCGATTCGACGACCGGCGACGCGCTTGGCGCGGTACAACCGCCATGCCAGAACGGCGATCAGCGGAACGAGCAGCCACGCCGCATAGGTTGTGACGCCGTTCCCCTTTTCACCCCATCGCCATCTGGAATACTGGAACTTCACCCAGGCCCAGATATCAGAGAAGGGCTCCCATCGCGAGGCGTTCTTGCTTTCAACCACCGCCCATGAAGCCGGTGTCGTATCGAAGTCCTCCCAGGCGCCATCCACATAGACGCGGACCCAGGAATGGG
>CAYLLY010000013.1:4178-22367 GCA_964384595.1 uncultured Nitrospirales bacterium | reverse complement strand
GTCGTATCGAAGTCCTCCCAGGCGCCATCCACATAGACGCGGACCCAGGAATGGGCGTCCCGCGCCCGCGCAAGGTAGAGCCCTTCCAGATCGTTGTACTCCTGGACGGCGTAACCCGTCGCATACCGGGCGGGAACGCCTGCCGCTCGCAACAGCAGGACAGTGGCGGAGGCGAAGTATTCACAATGGCCAGCTTTGGTCCTCGTGAGAAAGTCGGCCAGCGCAGAGGAACCCTGGGCAGTTCCGGCTTGATATGTGGAGTACCGGAAATTCTTGCCGAAGTAGCTGCTGAGCATGAGGAGGATTTGACGCGGTGCTTTGGCCGGCAGCGCCAACTCCGTGGCAATGGTCTTGATGGCGGACGCTTCATTCTGCGGAATGCTCAGATCGGCCTCATCAGGTGGCGCCTCAGTTGATCTCATCAGGTCAGTCCGCGCAGTATACGTCAGAAGGCCGGGCCCGTCTTCCACTTTCACGGCTCCTAATCGGTTTCGTTTGGCCTCGCCGACCGCGAGGTCTTCAAGTTGAATCGTGCCGAGTGGAAGCGCGAGCACACCTTTTCCCCCATCGAGGTAGGCTGAGATGCTGACGCTCTGTCCGGATGCGGTCGCAGGTTGGAGCTTCCAGGTCAAACCGTCCTGTTCTGGTTTGAGGAGATCAAACTCGACATTGCGCGCAAACCAGGATGAGGCGCCATAGCGGTTATAGCTGGTCTGATGCAGAAGTATCGGACCCTCCGGCCGAAGGGTCATCTGGACGCGCAACATGATTTCATCCGACAGCTTCATCTCCCCGATATGGCCGATGGCGGTCCGGCTCTGGTATGGATCGGTGGCTCCACCACTCGTGAAGCTCGTCACCCACTGGATTATTTTACCTTGTACGACGCGTTGCAACTGGTGAAGGCCAATATGCCCCGCATACCCCAAGCCGGCCGCGCCAACTACCAGAACGCCCCACAGGAGTAGCGAGTATTGTTTCGGACGGATCTGCCAGAGCGCCCCTGCAGTTAAAAGCCAGAAGCCGAGGTAGAACCAGGGGTTCCGCTCATCCACGGCACTGGCCGATAGCAACAGCAGGGCGAAATAGGGATATACGAGGTTAATCTTCGCTGGCCGACCGGTGCTGGTCTGCTCGAATTTTTTCCGGAAGAAGAACAGCAACGTGTTGAGTTCGACCTGCTCTGTTGTGCTATAGAGCTGCGCCGCGACCAAAGGGAGCAGGAGCAGGGGGAGCCATTGTCGTATCGTCTTCAGGGCCTGCGGCATGCGCGCCGCGTCGGCCGTCAGCACCTGATAGATAACCAGGCCAAGAAACGCGGCCGTGCACAAGATCGTGAGACGTCGAAAATCCTGACTTGTGAGCTCCCAGCGCCACGTCAAAAATCGGGGGGTTTCGAGGAGAAGCGCCACAGGCACGGCGACCAGCAGGAAGTTGATCTGCCATCCCCAGAAGAGCGCCGTCGCGCCAAGCAATAGCGGCGGGAACTTCATAGCCGAGCTAAGCCTTCTGCGATCTCTGAGGCCTTGAACACGTGAATCCTTTCCGATGGATTATCAACTGCTACGCCGGTGATGACGAGAACCAGGACCGGGAGACCCGCTGCTTTCAAGTCTTTCACCAACTGCTGTCGTGGCCCGTCCCATGCCAAGAGAACGCATATGCAGCCGCTGACGGATGCTCGTCGCGCCAACACGGCGTCTCGTAATTCGGAGAGCGGTTTATCAAGACACGGCTGAATGCAAGCCAGAATTTCCAGCAGTCGCTCCACGCCACCCAATCCGCGACCCGTCGTGAAGCAGTATGCCTTGTCCTCCATGAACATGACGTCGAGGAGAGAGTCCTGGGTATCGATACTGCACGCGAACGAGGCCGCCACGGATACGGCCCCTTCTAGGGATTCCGCCGACGTCGCATCCGCGAAGGTATCCAGCACAAGAGCGTGGCGCACGAAGAATTCGTCCTGGTACTCCTTGACGATGGGCTTGCCGGCCTTCGCCCAGCTCTTCCAGTGAATGTGGCGCAGCGGATCGCCTGGTCGATAGTCCCGCAACGACAGGAATTCTTCTGAGTCCGCCACTGAAGAGGCCAGGGTGACACCCCCAGGTTGGTACTTACGCGTTCCAGGGAGCTGAATGTCCGGGACCTTGTACCGCTTCGGGAGGATCAGGAAGGATCCTTCAGCGGGCACTGTCGCCTGCGCCTTGAAGAGGCCGAAGGGGTCCGGCCTCGCCACGGTGACCCCTACCAATCGTGCCTTCCCGCGCCGGAGAGGGATGCCGGCCATACGGATCTCCACTTCGCCATGCGGCGGCAGGGCCGGCAGGGCCACTTCTTCGAACAGAGCGACCTTACGACTGGCGATGAGACGGCTCCAGCAGGCCGAGCCGCGGGAGACATCAGGGGCCTGGAGAAATTCGCTGAGCAAGGGGCGCGGGTCCGCCTCCTGTTCACGGACCAGCAATCCCTCCAACGATTTTCTCGCGAGGTTGCGCACGGCAAGCGCATAGGTGAAGGGCTCTCCGACAGTGACGAAGCGGGGCAGCGTGCGGGACACGCTGACGTCGGGGCGAAACCGCAGGCTGCCGACCACCGCTAGGATAAAGAGGCAGAGCAACAATGTGAAGGATTGATACGCGAGGCTCCGAGTCGTATCCAGACCGAATGTTGCCGTGACGATCAGGCCGAAGAACAGGAGTAACCCCGCTTTCGTCAGGTGGCGCTGGATCCAGTAGCGTACTCCTGAAAGGAGCCGGAGCAGCCTATAAAGGAAACGTTGCATTGCGAATGCGCCTATGCCGGTACAGGCAGCGTCTTGACGATGTTCTCCACGATCCCACGTGCCGTGACGCCCGAAAAGCGCGCCTGCGGATCGATCGCGACCCGATGAGCCACGACAGGCACGGCGAGTTCCTGAATATGCTCGGGCATGACGAACTCCTTCCCGTCCATCAAAGCCAGGGCCTGTGCGGCCTTCATCAGGGACAGCGACGCGCGTGGGCTGGCGCCGAGCTGGACGCCCGCTGCGCTGCGCGTCGCCCGCACAATGTCTACGCTGTAGCGTTTGAGTTCCTCGCTGATCCGGACCTCTTTCACATGCCGGCGGAGCGCATTGATTTCGTCTTTGGTCGCACAGGCGCCGATTCCATCGATCGGGTGCCGCTTCTCCTGGGCCGACAGAATCGCCACTTCTTGCTCAGGCTCGACGTAACCCAAACTGAACTGCAGGGCGAAGCGATCCATCTGGGCTTCGGGCAGCGGATAGGTGCCTCGAAACTCAACGGGATTTTGCGTGGCGATCACGAAAAATAACTCGTCCAGTTTTGAGGATTTGCCCTCCACGGTGACCTGCCCTTCGGCCATGGCCTCCAGCAGGGCGGACTGTGTTCTGGGCGAAGCGCGGTTGATCTCGTCCGCCAGGAGGATGTTGGTGAAGATGGGCCCCTGATGGAAGGTGAACGTCTGCGCGCGCTGGTCGTAGATGGACATGCCCAGGATGTCGGAAGGCAGGAGGTCCGGCGTGAACTGGACCCGCGTGAACTGGGCCCCGATTGAGAGTGCCAGCGCCTTGGAGAGCGTCGTCTTGCCGGTGCCGGGATAGTCCTCCAGCAGGACGTGGCCGCCGCTGGCGAAGGCGACCAGCAGCTTCCGAATCGCCGCCGATTGTCCTTTCATTACCGTCTCGATGTTCGCGGCGATCTTCTGGAACGTTTCCCTGGGAGAGGAGTTGTTGGCAGTGGTCATGGCGTCCTCACAGTTTGGATGGAGGCAATGTGTTCATCGTAATCTCTCAATCCGATTCCCAGGAATGAATAGCAGTAATCTTCCCATCAAGATGCTGAACTGCGCAGCCCTTTCTAAGATGCACAAAAAGGTGAACGTAGAAAATGGATTGCACTGGGACTTGCAGACGACGCCCCGTATCGGGGTCTGTAGGGTAGCGAGGCGAAATAACCTTGATCCCAAGAGAACGAGCTTGGGCTGCGAGTTCCTCAATCGGTTCTCCGACCACAGCATGCGCGCAAAATCGCTCCACCTTCACTTTGTAATAAATGATTGTCGCTGGGAATATTCCCGAGAGTGCTAAGGGGAGTACAAGACCGATGATGATCTTTTTACGATTCCAAACTTTCTGCTTGCGGTTCGCGGGAGCGAGTGGCAACTCAGAAGCGTGGGCTTTCCATTTCGCGAAGACCACCCCGCAATGCGGGCACTCCTGCGAACCGTCTTGGATCTCGCGCTGGCAGGTGGGGCAGGTTTGCATCACGCGTTTCTTTTTGAGTGGTTGCTACTTTTCACTCGAAATAAGGGACAATATCCAGACCGCGCTACAAAATAGAAGCGCCCCACCTATCCACATAGAAATGCTACCAACGGATTCTTCACCTAAATTCCCGGGGAAGAACTTTTCCCACACGTACCCGACGATAATGAAGATTCCACCACCTATGGATGTCCCTTTGATCATCGCCGACGCTTTCGAGCGATATGATCGGGGAGCCGTAGAAAGGGCCGTCTGCATTTGCTGCTGAGTGAGATCGGCACATGTCTGGTACCAAGCGAGAATATGCTGAGGGAAGAGCGCGTGCTTGAATCGGCCCTGCTGCTCTGCAATGAAGACCATGGCATCGATCAGAAGCGTTTGTCGAATCAATATCGGTTGGCTTGCGAGTTTGGAGAGGGTCAGCCGGTTCGCATGAAGGTCGAGAACCACCTTGGCTGGCAAGAGATGCTTGCGGGGCACATATACTCTGCTTTCAGGCTCGTCGCTCCACCATGCTTCTTTCCTGACTTCCGTGTAGATCCCAGCTCTTTGGAGAGCGGTGCGATCTTTTTGAGCGAGCGCATCCCGATCAGAGCTGTCATAGCTTGCCATCACTATCAAATCGGCTCTCTCGCTTTGAGTAAGAGGAGGGGGAGGAAAAACATCAGGCGTGCTCTCCTCGGTCTGTTCGCTAGCCGCATTGCTTAGTACGGGAGCTGCTGCAGGCTGCGCCTTGTGGCCTTTCCATTTCGCAAAGACCACGCCGCAGTAGGGACAGTCCTTCCGTTCTTCCGGAACGTCGCGTTGGCAAGCCGGGCAAGTAGTCATGGCCAATCCTTCAAATCGTCTAGCGTGTGCTTCAGCTCCCTTTCAAGCCGGCAAGGAACTGTTGAAACTGCGGCGACTCGAGCATCTGGTTGCCTTCATGTTTGACCAGAACACGTCCTTGGGCATCCAGCAGGAGGTACGTCGGCGTATACCTGAGCCCGAACGCATGGGCCGTCCGGTCATCCGTGTCGTAGGCGGTCGGGAAGACAAACGTGCCAGGGTTGTTGTTGACATACTGGACCACGTGGTCCCGTGTATCAAAGAAGCCAACGGCCAGCACACGCAAATTCGCCGGCTTGTCGCGGCGGTAGAACTGCGCGAGGATCGGCAGCTCGCTTCGACACACCCCGCACCAGGGCGCCCAGTAGATCAACAGCGCGGGCTGGCCCTTGAGCGATCCTTTGTTGAAGGACTCACCCTCCAACGTTGTCAGTTGAAAGTCCGGCGCATCGTTTTGATGCTCGACCGTTGCCTTGATCGTCGGATAAAGAGCCAGGGCCGCAGTGACGGCGAGCAGGGCGAGCACGAGACGGTTGATGAGCGGCTGGAGCTCCCTACTTGGTCGCACTGCAGGTGAAGTGGCCGGGCTCGGCGAACGGCCTTTCCATTTGGCAAAGACCACGCCGCAGCGCGGACATTCCTGCTGACCTTCTTGAACGTCGCGGTGACAGGCGGGACAGGCGGTCATCTTTCCCAATTCATCATATAAGCTGGCCGCCCATGGACGAAACATTTCACTCTCAACTGATTCCATTGCCATAATCCTTCCGAGGCATTCTTTTGCAGCAGTAGAATCGCCAAAGCCCTCCCAGAGGATAACCGCTTTGATATACAGGGCTTCTGCATACGCCGTGTCTTTTTCAAGGACGCCATCTACTATTTTAAGCGCCTGATCAAATTGTTTCTGTCTCTGATAGTATTTGACTCTCTGTAACTCGGGCGCGAGTTGTTCGCGCAGGGACCCACCGCCTCCATTTAATATGTTTCCTGACAATATCCCTGCACCAAGACCGCCAACTTTATCGACATATGCCATCCCGACAAATGATAGAACCAAGCTCAAGACGCCAACTACTATTACTCCTATTATTCCGCCAATAAACCATCCGACAATGCTTAGCGGACAAAATACCCAAAAGAGCAATTTCAGAAATTGAGCTCTGGCGGCTGAATCAATATTCTTTAACATCGCACTCCCCCACTTTATTGCGCACAAAAAGCGGGACAGATTATTCAAACTCCTAATTTACAAATCGCTACCAACTCCTAATATCGTCTACGGTGTTTATCATAGCCCTGGCGTCGTTGATGCTCCACTTGTCGCAGCTTACGGCCCCAGCGCGTAGGCGCCTTGGAGGATGAACGGTGCCCAGTGACCAGGCGGGGCAACGCCATTAAATTCAGCCTTCAGTGTCCGGATGGCTTCCAACTGTGCTTCACGCAACGCCTGGGCCGGCGGCATGCGCTGGAGGTTATTGTAAAAGGCCTTCATGTGAGCCGCCGTGAGTTCATCATTGACCGGCCAGAGACTCATCAGCAGATTCCTGGCTCCTGCAAGCGCAAAGGCACGTCGCAGGCCGAATACCCCTTCGCCGGTCTTCACCTCTCCAACACCCGTCTCACAGGCTGAGAGAACCACCAACTCGGCACCCAAGAGGTCCATGCCGGTGATTTCCAAAGCGGTAAGGATCCCGTCGTCGCCTGTGGTGATCGCGGACGCATGATTGGCCCCGGCAAACGCAAGGCCGGAGCGGACGAGTGGATTCTCGTACCGTTTGGCGCCTCCCTGTCTCCCTGGTTGCCTTGTCTCCTGACCTGTAGCGGGTTCGTCGTCTTCCAGGAAAAAACCGTGGGTGGCCAGATGCAGAATTCGCGGGCTGCGGGTGCTCTTGACGGCTCCTTCCGTCGCGTTCGCTCCTACCAAAACGTTTTTGGCGCCTCCTCTGCCGGATACAAGGGCAGGAATCTCTTTGGCCTCACGCTCCGTTCCAGGCAACGGATCGAAGACACCTCGGAAATCACGGGACCGAAGCGAGGCTCTTTGATTATCAGACCCCGACACTATCTTATCGAAGGCCGGGTTCGCCACAAGGAGCAGCTCGCTGTCCGGCTTCAACGCTTCCCCTCCTCCGGCAATTATTTCGCGGCCGCTGCTGACATACGCGAGCTGATAACGTTCCACCAACGGACGGCCCCCGTCGTCAATCAACGCCGCGAAGGGGACCAGATTTAACTGATCGTCAGGACTGACGATAACCTTATCCGCTGCACCGAGAGCTTTTGCCAACGGCGCCCAGGCACGGCCATAGAAGTCCTTCAGAGACAAAAGGCTCTTCTGAATATGGTCACGCCTATTCGTCTTCACGGAGATGCGGACGTCTTCGAGCAGCCGATGGGCCTTGGATTCCAACGTGCCGGCCTCTCCGAGATCCACCAGCGTCACGTCACCGGTCGTGTTCAGTACAAACGCCAGATACCGCCAAGAGGGCCTCCACCGCCCTTTCGCGAAATCGAAATCTTGAATTTTCGCGAACTCCACGAGCGCGGCCTTCGGCGCGAGCCGCTTGGCAACCTCCCCGACGGTAACCGTGTACTGTTGCAGTTCCCCCGCCACCAGGACACTTTCGCGCGCCAGTCGTTGCTCGGCTTGCTCGATCTGAAGATGCAGCGCCGCGAGGCGGAATTTGTACACTTCCGGTTCCAGGCTTTTCTCTTTGGAAAGAACCATGTTGGCCAGCTCGCTGCGCAACTGGGTGAGCCGCGCCCACTCCTGGCGCGCGGATTCCGACAGGCGGCCTTGCAACGCTTCTCGCGTTCTGGCTTCCACGTCAAAGACAATCCCTTTGCGGCGCAGTACCGCTTCGAGGGCACCTTTCACGGCATCCCGGTCGGCCTGCAAGTACTGGTGGACGAGGGAAAGGAAGCTGAAATAGCCTTGGGAATGAGCTTGCATGAATTGGAGCTTTTGCTGTTCCGTGGTGGCGGCAAAAATGCTCCGGATGTATCGGTCACTGATCAACATCGACCGCTGATACCACCCGAAGGCGGGGCGGGGCTCGCCCTGGGCGGCGGCGACTGACGCCAGGTTGATCAGAATAGCTGTTACGGGCAGATCCTCCCGGCCGCCGGCTTTTTCCTGGATGTCCAGCGCGCGTCGCAACAAGGGTACCGCGCGCGCATACTCGCCACTCAGGTAGTAATGCGTTCCCAAATTGTTGAGGGAAGCTCCAACAGAGGGATTATCGGCGCCGGCCGCTTTCTCGCGGATCGTCAACGCCCGGCGGTACAGGGCTTCCGCTTGAGGACCCCTCCCGAGACCGTTGTACACTCCCGCCAAGTCGTCGAGAGTCGCGGTCAGATTGAAACCCTCAGGCCCCAGGGTTTTCTCCTGGATTGCCAGTGCCCGCGCGAGCAAAGGCTCGGCCTCCGCATAGCGCTTGTTGTGCACATACAGGTTCCCCAGCTCTCGAAGCGACGCCGCCACCAGGGCATTCTCTTTTCCCAACGCCTTTTCACGGATCGCCAGCATCCGTCGCAAGATCGGCTCAGCCTTCTCCTCCTCCCCTATCGTGACATACCAGCGCGCCAACTCATCGAGGGAATCGGCGACGTCCTGATGGTTAGGGCCCAATGCCTTCTCGCGGATGGCCAGTGCACGCTCCAGGAACGGCACTGCCTTGTCATACTGACGGGCCGCTTTATACTGCCGCGCCACTTGGCTGAGCAACGCGGCGATCTGTGGATGCGCGGGACCATATTTCTTCTCCTGAATCGTCAGGGCTCTACGGAACAGCGGCTCAGCCGTGTCGCCCCGTCCCATCGTCAGATGCAGCGCTCCCAAACTCTGGAGGGCGTCGGCGACGGCCGGATGCTCGGGGCCATACGCCTTCTCCCTGATCTTCAGGACCCGCTGGTACAGCGGCTCAGCCTCCGTGTACCGTCCCAGGTAAACATACACGCCGGCCAGATTGCTGAGTGGTTGAGTCACCTCGGGGCTCCCGGGGCCGGCGGTACGCTCGCGAATGGCAAGCGCCCGCTTGAACAAAGGCTCGGCTTTGTCGAGCTGAAGCATCACGGAATACAGCCCCGCCAGATCATTCAGCGATTGCGCGATGTCCGGATGGTCGCGGGACAAGACCTTTTCCCGAATCGCCAGCGCGCGCTGGAGGAGCGGCTCTGCACGGTGGTATTCGCCGGTTGAGAAATAGAGCAACCCGAAGTTATCCAGGGTCGTCGCCACAAGCGGATGCTCCGGACCCAGGGTCTTTTCCCTGATTGCCAACGCGCGGCGGTAGAGCGGTTCGGCCTTCCGGTACGCCTTGATGTTCACATTGCTGTCGGAATACAGCTCGGCCAGATTGTAGAGCGCCGTGGCGGTCTCGGGATGTTCAGGCCCCAGAACCTTGTTGGCCTGTTCGATGCCCCAGTGTGCCCACGGGAGCGCCTCGTCATATCGGCCGGCATGATACAGGTTCAGCACACGTTCATTGACTTTGGCGGGATCGCCAAGCTCCGGCTGGATGGCGGCAGCTCTGGCCAAGTCTTCCATCGCGCCCGGCTGATCGCCGAGTTTTTCTTTGACGACGGCGCGGTTGACGTAAGCCGTGGCATTCTTGGGTTCGATTTTGACGGCCGCCGCAAAGTCCGCCAAGGCCTCCCGGGCCGCGCCCAGTTTCCACTGGGCCCAGCCCCGATTGTTATAGGCCCAGGAGTTGCCCGGTTGAAGCTTGATGGCCTGCTCTGAATCGTCCTTCATCCCGCGAAAATCGCCCAATCGTTCCTTCACAAGACTCCGATTGATATACGCCTGCGCCAGGGAAGGATCGAGCTTGATTGCCTGGCTGAGGGCACTCAGGGCCGCCGCCGTGTCGCCGAGATTCGCGTGGGCCAACCCGAGGGTATTGAAAGCCTGCGCGTTGTTCGGATCGAGTGTGAACGCGTGAGTAGCATCGTCAATTGCGCCACGATGATCTCCCATCGCCTCCTTTGCCCAGGCGCGCAGCAAATGGGCCCGGGCCAAGTTCGCGTTCTGCTTCGCCGCACGTACGGCCTTGTCGGACTCGATCAGGGCGCGCGCCGCATCGCCCTGTTGGAGCAATTCTATTCCCCGTTGCAGATGTTCCGTGAACTCTGCGTCTGATGCACCGCTGTTCGCGTATGCCGGCCATGCCAGACACGCCGCAACAACGACCGCTGCGAATCTCCAAGGACGGGACTTCATGTGACGGGAACTCGCCGCCGGAGGGTTTCAACAAAGGCCTTGTCAGCGGTCGCTGAGATCATTTCGACCGGCGAGTGGCCCTTCTGCCAGGCCCAATAGAAGGTGATCATCAACACGATGCCGGTGATCACGAAGTTTTGCCAGGCATTAAGCGCCCATTGGCCGTCCCAAGTCCATTCCAACTTTGAGAAGGGATAAAAATACGGGATAGGCCATTGGTAGCCTTCCGGGCCTCGCGCGCCGACCAGATCGCCGAGCAGATGAAGATGAAAGGTTAAAAACGCGAGCGCGGCCGTTTTCCATCGTTTCGTGGCCAGCGCGAAACTCACGACCGCCACGACGAGACCGAAGGCCAGGTTGTGCCCGAGCACATGATGATAGTCGGTCCACCATGTGAGCGGAAGCTCCGACTCCTTCGTGAGAGCTTCCGCAACAATGCCGAGGCCGTCAACGTCCGGCACCAGACCGGCAACCGTTACGATTGCCCGGTCTCGCTTTTCGAGGCCACTCGAATCAGCAACGACCCACGAGATGAGCAAGTGCGTGATCGGGCTCATGCGGCGCCCCAGCCGGGGATGAAGATGAAATAGGCCGCCAGCAGGAGGAACGCCCCGGCGACGATCCAGGGCGCATGTCGCTGAAAGCCGTCAGTTTCGGACAAGCCTGTCGCGACGACCACCACGGCCAGCACCACGTAGTCGAAGTCTCTGGTCCAGTGGAGGGTGAAATCGTGGTCGCTGAAGGGCCAGAGAATGCGGAGCGGCCAGAGCGCGATGAGATCACCGAGGAGATGGATCGTGCAGCCGGCCAGGTTTAAACCAAAAAGGCGAAGGAATGAAAAGTCCTTGAGCCAGTGCCGCTCGCTGCCGGCAAGTACCACAGCCAAGACAACGACGCCCACAAGCGTGTGTGTGTACGTGTGGTGCAGACGAAAGTACACGTCTGCGCCCCAGAGGTAACTAGCAGCATCGAAGTCCGGCGCGAAGGCGGCCAGGCCAGTGACCATCAGTGTCTGCCGCCGCAATGCCATAGGCGGCCGCAGCCCCTGCCCGATCAGAATGCCGGAACAGGTATGGGTGATCGGGTCCATAGTCCTGCATTAACACTCAACCCCTGCTGACGCCACGAAAGACAGGGGATCATCAGTAGCTACTTTCCAGCGTTTGATCCATTCCTGTCCACTACCTGACGCTGCAACAAGTGTTTTCCCATCGCCTGAGAAGGCAACTGCACGGACCCGCCATCTAGGCCCATCGAGCCGACCAAGCTCTTCCCCTGTGGACACGCTCCAAAGCCGAATTGTTGAATCAGTGCTACCCGAGGCGAGCATTTTGCTGTCAGGTGAAAAGGCAATGGCCGTAGCTCCCTTGCCATCATGCCCTTTAAACTCCCTGAATTCCGTCCCCGTGACTACGTCGTAGAGACGGATCGTTGCATCTTCAGAAGTGCCCAAGGCGAGGGTTTTACCGTCAGGTGAAAAAGTGAGGGCAGGCCCTCCCTTCTTTGTATGTACCTTCAACTTACGAAGTTCCTTGCCTATGGCTATATCCAAAAGATAGATCGTCGAATCGTCGCTGCCTCCTGCAGCAAGAGTTCGCCCATCAGGTGAGAAGGCAATGGATGTAGCCCTTTTGCCATCAAGCATTTTAATCTCGCGGGATTTTGTCTCCGTGGCAACGTCCCAGAGATGAATCGTCGCCTCTGTTGCCATGGCGAGCGTCCTGCCGTCAGGTGAGAAGGCAAGGACAGCAGCGCGATAGTCTTCCACATCCACATTCCCCTCCAACCTACGGAGTACCTTTCCTGTTACTGCATCAGAAAAAAGGATACCTTCACCACCAGGTCTTAGGTCCCACGCGGCAAGGATTTGACCGTCCGGAGAGAAGGCGAGCGGACTTGACAGAGGCTTACATGCCCACGCTCCATCTCCATCTCGACCCAACGTCGGCATGAGCCCTGTGAAGAGGAACACAATAACGCTGAAGAGGATTGCTTTAGCCGACCATCCATTCCTCATAGCCATATCTCCTTGCCTTGACTCAACGCGCAAGATCACTCAAGGTATTGGTCAGATTCCTCGCATCATTGATGCTCCACTCGTCGCACGTGGCATCGTTGTCGATGTTGCCTTTGGCAGCCGCTGTGAAGCCGGTCGCCGAGGCGGCGACCCTTACTGTGGTTGGTGGCCCATCGCACGGACTCTTCGCTTTGCCTCCGGGAACCATGGTCGGCACACCGTTGACGGAATACCAGAATGAATATCTGGGCGTTCGCGCCGATTCATACCCAAGCTGGCTAATGTCCGAAATCACGAATGTTCCCCGCTCTGCCTTCATAGAAGTTGCGGCTGTAAAGATGCCGCCGAGCCCGGTTTTGGCCTTCGACTGAGGAGGCGCCCCATAATTCGTAAAATTCGGTACGGCAATCGCCCCGAAAAATCCAATTATTCCAAATATTATTATGCCCTGGAGATATTCAGACCATCCGAAATATCTTTTTTCTCCTTGAATACGTGGCAGGAGGGTTCGCTTTTCATCCTTCACACGTGACCCTATTGCGATTCCCAACATACCAAGAATTGGACCGATAACAGGCACCCACGCCATCAAGCACCACAACGTAGAACGTCCCCTCGTCTTCGCGTACAAAACTAGGCCTATCATGGAAACATAGACCCCGATGAAGTGAGACCATGTTGCAAGTGTGTCGTCATGGGGGTGTGTCGGAAGTATTTTCAAAAAGGGGAGCAGTTCGAGAATTAAACCGAGGGCAACCAAGCCAAGGCCCCAATATTTTTGTCTGCGGACCTTGTCATCTTCCGAGACTGAACTGGCAGGCTGTTCAAGAGCAGGGGCCTGTTCTTTCGAAAGGATGGCTCCACAGTGCGGGCACACCTGCGCTGATTCCGGAACTTCGCGCTGGCAGTAGGGACACGTGTTCATGATTTGGATTTCGCCACCAACCACACCATCCAGGCGCCTGCGGCGATGGCGCCCCACATAAAGAGGAATGCGATGATTCGGATCACGGCAGCAAGTTTCGTATCCCACGGGAGCAAATGCATCGTGGAAAGGAGGTACTGCCAGTCGTAACACATGCCACATTCACCATCGTCGCTTGTCGTCAACGGAAGGATTCTAGTTCGCGCATCTGCAACGTAGGGCGCGATGTTATAGAGGTTTGTCGCCAGCCACACCCCACACACGGACACGGCAAAATAATCCGGCTGGCGAAATACCACCAGCGCGGCGGCAAGGGGAACTGTCAGTTGGAGAATACTCCCGCCTGCGGTGCCGAGAAACTGATTCCCTGACAAGCGGAAAAGGAGATGTCCGCCCTCATGCATGATGTTGTTCAGAATGCCGAATAGACTGACATACAAAGGATCGGCCAAGTGGTGAATCCCGATGTAAATAAACCAAGCCAGCAGCAAAGCCCTGCCCGGCCAGAACTGGTCTTCACTGGTTTGTTGGATGGCCTCAACTGCCTGTCCCCACTTCGACAGTTTCTCCGCCGGGAGTCGACGTTCCGGCGACACTGGACGCCCGAGTTTAGGCTCGACGCTCGAGCGAACTCCGGGTTCCGCTATGCGAGCGGAAGACGGGCGCCCAAGCTGGTGGATCGGGAGAGCGGGAAAGGTCCCCGGCTGCAGGGCAAGGGTGGCAGGCGGCGCTGTGGACAGGGCCGCCCTCAGCGCTGTCGCAAACAGCTTGCCCCTTTGAAACCGATCCTGGGGGTCCTTTGCCAAGGCCTTCATCACGACATTGTCCAACGATGCGGGAATGACCGGCCGGAGCGTCCTTAAGCGAACAGGCTTCGCAGGATCGAGAATTCCAGCAATGATGGTTCCGATAGTATCTCCAGGGAAGGTCCGTTCGTTGGCGAGCATTTCGTAGAGGACCGCGCCGAGCGAGAACAGGTCCGACCGTCCGTCCACCGTTTGGCCCAGGCACTGCTCGGGCGACATATAGCAAGGAGTGCCCAAGACTGTGCCGGTTTGCGTGAGGTCGGTGCCCTGCACACGCGCCACGCCGAAGTCCACAATTTTCGGGGCCAGACTTTCCGGGTCCACCAAAATGTTGGACGGTTTGATGTCCCGATGCACCACGCCTGATTGAGCGGCATAGTCTAATGCCTCAGCCACTTCACTGATAATCCGGACCATCTCAGGAATCGTCAGGTGCTTCTCCTCAAGCAGCGCGTGGAGCGGTTTGCCGTTGATCAGTTCCATGACAATGTAAGGAAGATCGGTCTCAGGATTGATGCCGACGTCGTAAACGGTGACGACGTGGGGATGCTTGAGGGTGCGGCCGATTTTGACTTCTCGAAGAAACCGCTCGATTTCAGTCTGGCGGGTGGCGTCGCCGCCCTGGAGCAGGAGAACTTTAATCGCCACCTCCTGTTTAAGCAATGTATCCCAGCCCCTGTAGACTTCTCCCATGCCCCCTCTGCCGAGGGTGCCGCGGAGTTCATACCGGTCAATGAACCGCTGAGGTTCCATCCTGTTCCCGTTGATTACCCGGCGAGGCCTGCCTGGACAATGTTCCTCCAATCGAGCGCATAGACGGGCACCGCATCATCGCCGAATCCTTTAAGCCTGAACTGCCCGATGAGCCGCACGTGCGCCTGCCATGCCGCGGGGAGCGCCCGGTACATCTCAACCGTGAGTAAGAGCCGATTCGTCACAGGCAACTCTCCGGCGAGTTGGTCCGTGGCGGATTCTGCCGTGAGCACCTGCAACCGAGCCGTTAGGTGCACGGGCAAACCGAATAGCTGCGGCTTGTCTATCGCCACCAGTACGTGGGCAAAATGTAGCGCCAGACGCGCGTTGAGTCCCGGTAGATCCTTTTCGACCATCTTCGGCCGAATCTTCTCGAGATCAGAAAGGAGTTGACACGCCACCAGGCCACAGTCCACCGGCGAACGAAAGGCTGCGAACACGGCGTCCCCGGGTTTCTCCACATAGAAGACGTTGCGCTTGCTGGCGTGCCTGTCGAAAAGTTCATGCAGCAACCGATGCGATTTGGCAAGCAGTTTGTCTCCGCGCTCGACACCCCGTGCTTGCGCTCTCTCATACGCAGCTTTCGTCGATTCCACCAGATCTATCATCAATAATGCCAGCGCCTCCGAACGGAAAAGACTGCTAGGGGGAATGACCCCCGACAGGGTGTTTCGCAGATCGAGGCGTCTATCCTTCGGAAGCGATGGCTGGGGGGACCCCTGCTGGCTCTCAAAGGCCCGGCGCCATTTCTCGCGGGACGACTGCAGACTCAAGAAGAGATCATCCAGAACGGAAGAAGATCGCTCGAGGATAGCTTGCAGGAGATGGCAAAGGGTGATCCCCTGATCTTGTTGTTGTTCGGCAAGATTCGTGGCTCGATCAAAAACCCGCTGACAGGCAGGTGAGCGATGGCCGGAGAACGGTTGTCCTTGCCCCAATCCCTTGGACATGAGAGCGCGCAGGCTGTCGCGTGCCGCCGCGCTGCTTGCGCACACGGCATCCAATCGTTGTGTTACGTCCTGGAGTTCCGTCCTGGCCCCGTCCAAGTCCTCCCGTAGTAGCTCCAGGTTCTCCTGAAGAACAGTCTCTACATCGCGCAGGGCGACGGTCTCGAGCAGACCGAGCAGAAGATGTTCAGGCTCGATGTCCCGATTTCCCAAGGCCTTGGCTTCAGCAGCGGCCAGCGCCCAAACCAATTGGACCGTTCCATGTAGGTGAGCCATCTGCGTTCTTCCTTGCGAATACATCTCCCTCTGGCATCACGTCATCGAGGCACTCGGCGCCGGAGGGTTTCAACAAAGGCCTTGTCGGCCGTCGCTGAGATCATTTCGACCGGCGAATACCCCTTCTGCCAGGCCCAATAAAAGGTGACCAGTAATACGATGCCGGTGATCACGAAGTTCGGCCAGGCGTTGAGCGCCCATTGGCCGTCCCATGCCCATTCCAACTCGGAGAAGGGATAAAAATATGGGATTGGCCATTGGTAGCCATCCGGCCCGCGAGAGCCGACCAGGTCACATAGCAGATGGAGATGAAAGGTGAGAAAGGCGAGCGCGACCGTCTTCCACCTTCTTGTCGCCAGCGCGAAACTCGCCGCCGCCACGACGAGGCCGAAGCCCAGGTTATGGCCGAGCACATGGTGGTAGTCGGTCCACCACATCAGCGGCCGCTCCGACTCCTTCGTGAGGGCTTCCACCACGATACCGAGCCCATCTACGTCCGGCACCAGACCGGCCACCGTCACAATCGCACGCTCCCTCTTGTTCAGCTCGCCGGCATCGGCCACAACCCACGAGATAAGAAGGTGCGTGATTGGGCTCATGCCGCGCCCCAGCCGGGAATGAAGATGAAGTAGGCCGCCAGCAGGAGGAACGCCCCGGCGATGATCCAGGGAGCGCGGTGCTGAAAGCCGTCCGTTTCGGATAAGCCCGTCGCCACGACCACGACTCCCAACACCACATAGTCGAAGTCACGTGTCCATTGCAGCGTAAAGTTGTGCTCACTGAACGGCCAGAGCAGGCGCAGGGGCCAGAGTGCGATCAGATCGCCGCACAGATGGATGGTGCATCCGGCCAGGTTGATCCCCAGCAGCCGTGCGAATGAAAGGTCTTTGAGCCAACGGCTTTCGATGCCGGCAAGGACGACCGCTAAAACGATGATGCCGACCAGCGTGTGCGTGTAGGTGTGGTGGAAGCGATAGAACGCGTCCGATCCCCAGAGATAGCTGACGGAATCGAAGTCCGGCGCGAAGGCGGCCAGGCCAGTGACCATCAGTGTCTGCCGCCGCAATGCCATAGGCGGCCGCAGCCCCTGCCCGATCAGGATGCCGGAACAGGTGTGGGTGATGGGGTCCATATCACTTCACGACATCGTTTATTGTGTTAGTCAGCACCATCGCATCGTTGATACTCCATTCATCGCAGGTGGGGTCGTCGTCTAGATTGCCTTTGGCCGCAGCCGTAAATCCGGTTGCCGAAGCCTCAACTTTGACTGATGTTGGAGGGGTTGTGACATCACAGGGCCCAGGCAGAACCTTCACGTCCGACGTGGTCGGGAATTTAGCCGGGATTCCATTGACAGCATACCAATAGGTATATCTCCTGGAATTGAAATAACCCGGAGGAAGGTCTAACTGCTTTATGTCAGAAACTTCATACGTCCCATGCTTAGCTTTATATTCATGCATTGCGCGCGGTAAACCAAAAAATGTTTCTTTGGCCTCTTCGGCATAGAATTCTTGAAAATTCCTCTGCATCGCGTGAACGAGGAGAAATACGCTAAGAGCTGCCGGGCTCAACATCAGGGCTGCCCAAATTCGGGGACTATTCGGGACCTTCCATCCCCACAATATTGCCTGAACTCCCTTGGTAGGACGAGCCGGAAGCACCGTCAGTACAATGACGCCCAACAGAAAACCTATGAAGACCAGAAGCCCAAGAATTTTAATGCCTTGGTATTCGGTAGACTCCTTGGTAGGTAACAATTCCAGCACCAAAAGAGCTATCCCTGCCAGCGGTGGAATTAAGCCGATGAGGAACCATCGATCACTACGCCCTCTCATCTGGGCAAACGCAGCGAGACTTTTAAGGAATAACACAAAGAGAAATAACGCCGCGAGAGGCTCGATGAAAGAGATGAGATTCATCGCATGCGCAAGATGTAGTTTGAGATAGTTTTTAGCTATCATGAATCAGTATCTCGCTGTTTAGAGACCAGGTGCGTCGATTGCCAACATGCTGACTGTACTGTCCCACTTAATTTCGGACAAGTTGTGTCTTGTCATTGACTATCAGTCCACGTAAAACTCTGCCGGCGACTGCATCCCCGACCGGGACTCGAACCTTCGGGACAGAAAAACGGGACAGATTTATTATT
>CAYLLY010000013.1:0-4078 GCA_964384595.1 uncultured Nitrospirales bacterium | reverse complement strand
GGACAGAAAAACGGGACAGATTTATTATTCGAAAGCGTCGTTCTCAGCAGCACCGGCAGCGGGCGCAGTCCTTGCCCGATCAAAATGCCGGAACAGGTATGAGGGATCGGGTCCATCTATGAGACTCAGCGCTGAAGGCCGTTCAGCGTATTTTTAAGTTCTCTGATCTCATTGATGCTCCACTCATCGCAGACATTGCCATCAATAATATTGCCTTTTGCTGCGGCAGTGAACCCGGTCGCCGAGGCGGCGACTATGACAGTGGTAGGCGGTGTCGTCACATCGCAGCGAGCTGACTTATAATGGCTACCGGGGGAAAGCGGTACAGCCGTTGGGACGCCGTTGACCGCATACCAGAGTGAATATCTGCCCGATGTCCCACCCGGCATATACCCTAGTTGGTTGATGTCTGAGATCACAAAAGTCCTGTTCTTCTCCTTCAGCTCTCTCGCGCTTTCAAAGATTCCACCGAGCCCAACTTTGGCTTCCGACTGGCGAGATCTTGCTGCATAGTTCTTCGAAACGTTCGGAATAGCAATCGCGGCGAGTATTCCGATGATTGCGACCAGCCCCAGAGAATCAACCCATCCCCACTTTCTTTTGACTGACTTTTGCATCAGCCTCCTTGTCGCTTCTCTATTAATGTCAATAACGGCAAGGAGCGGGCCGATAACGAGCAACACGGCTGCGAGACCCCATGCAATACTGCTTCCCCGCGACTTGGCGTAGCAGACCAAGCCAATCCCGCAGAAAATCATTCCGCCAATTGAAAGCAATACAGATGGCGAGCCCAGAAAAATAAAAAGCAGCTCAAAAACGAGCCCAAGTCCAACCAGCCCCAGCCCCCAATACTTTAGTTTGCGAGCCTTGTCGCCTTGCGGGACTGGCTTCGGTCGCTGTTCCTGCTCGCTTTCGCTCATTCCGGCCTCACTGGTTCACGTCGTTCAGGGTTCAGTCCATATCGCAACCGCCATCCGAATCTGATTCCGAATCGGAGTCCGTAGAAGATTCCCAGAACCGTGAAAGCGAATCCCAAAGGCTGCCATCACCCCCATCCCCACCCCCGCCAGAGTCCCCTTTTTCTTCAGTAAGCTGGTCACGTTTGAATGGCTGATTGATGGGCACCAGTTGCCCCCCGCAGTCTATACAAAGCGAGGCTAGGTCCCATTCCTTGCCGCATCGACTGCACCGCTTCATGTTGGTCCCTTCGTCGCCATCGGCGTTTCAAAACCTGAACCCAATCCCGCCGCCGAAGGTCGCGAGGCGCGAACCGATCAGGGTCTCTAAGGTCTCTGAAAAGAGCCTGATGCGTCTGTCAATGAACGCGCTGTAACGGGCTTCGCTGTAAATATAAAAGTGCTCGCCGAAAAACGCCTTGGCGCCTCCGACGAACACCCCTCCCACCGTGGCAAGATCGCGCGCATCTTCCGTGCGGTGAACTGCCGCTCCCTGGCTGACCGTGACGGTCGTGATAGAGACCGTGGCGGCCTGAATGCCCGCCCCGGCATAGGGCTCGATGATCCATCCCGGCACGCGCGCCATGGCCAACAGGCTGATGCCGATATCCGTCAGGTTCACGAAGTTGGTTTGCGGGACAGGCCCTCCGACGGCCTGAATAGTGGAGGTAAAGTCGGTATAAAAGAACTCCCCCGCCAGGCCGAACCACTTCTTCTCCTCAAAATATCCTTCGCCCCTGAGCCAGACGGCGGCGTTCTTATCGAGCCCGGTGCTGGTTCCCCGATTGCCGGTCGCACGGTCCACAATCGTCACATGCCCGTCCGATACTCTGAACGCGCCCCCGGCGGCCGACAGGGACGCGTCCAGGGCCCACAGAGGCTGAGGAAGCGCGACAATCAACACGACAACGGCCGCCGCGCTCAAAAGATTGCGTGACACCACGGTTGGGGCTCGCACCGCATCACCAGGTCTTTGCAAACGTGACGCGCGAGAATCAAACGGAGAGAACCGGTTCGGCATGAGGGCCTCCGGCTACGAAGAGGACGGCAGGACCCTAGCAGGCTAAGGGCGAGAAAGCAAGTAAGAGGGAGCGCGTAAGATTTTATGAGACAGGAAGCGTCTCGGCTTTGAGGAAGCGGGTCAAGGAACTAAGACAGCCAGTGACGGCAGCGCGACTGATACCAGTTGACTGTGTGGGCGGAACCGGATAGTTTAGTCGATAGTCACGTTGGAGAGACCGAGTTATGCTGAAGACACTACCGATGGCCCAGGCACGGGCCAAGCTGCCCGACTTATCGAAAACACTGACACGTTCCAGGCGGAACAAGACCGTTGCGATCACGCAGCGCGGCAAGCGCGTCCTTGCCGTCATGCCCTGGGACGAGTACGAGTCGCTGATCGAAACCATGGAAATCCTCAGTGACCGCCCCCTCATGCATCGCATCAGGCGCAGCATCAAACAGGCTGACGCCGGGCAGTTTGTCACCCTCGAAGACGTCGAACGCCGCCTGGACCTCTAGCACGTGTCCTCTCCCCATCGGGTGGCCTTCACCCCCGAGGCCGAGGACATGCTCGCCGACATCTCTGACCGCCGGATCCAGCAGGCGCTTCGCGACAAGGCCAAAGCTCTGATCCATTCGCCCGAGCAACAAGGGAACCCTCTGGTTGATGAACTGGCAGGCTACCGATCCGTCAGGGCCGTCGGCCAGCGCTATCGCATCGTCTATCGGGTGGACCGGGATACCGTCATGGTTATCGTCATTGCATTGGGCCTGCGGCGAGAAGGAGACAAACGCGACATCTATCGCTTGGCCAAGAAGCGGCTTGCAGACAAAAAGGCGAAAGGAAAACCGTAGCGACTCGCTTGAGCTTACGCCGGCAGGGTGGCGGATTTGAGGGAACGGGTGAAGGAGGCGAGGGGCGCAATCAGCTCGCGTGCTCGATGAGGTCAAGGACCTCCCGGATGGCCTCTCCAACCCGAACCAGCAGGGCTGGGGCAAGACGGGTCATCGGACCCTGAATGAGGCGCCGATTGTCAATGGCCCTGAGCTGATCAATGAGGAGATCGGAGCGGCGGCGCAATCGGCCGGAAGGCGCGATGCGGATACGAAGTGGTTCGGCATCGTCAACGAGGTTGGTCGTCAAGGGAATAATCAGAGTGGACGGATGATCGGCATCGAGAAGGGCCTGGGCTTGCACGACCAGAACAGGACGGGTTTTGCCCGGTTCCGTGCCACGTCGAGGATCGAGATCCGCCAACCAGACTTCTCCCCGCTTAGGCGTCCGGGTCATGCTCGACGGCGGCGAATTCGGCATTGACCCGCATGCTTTCCTTGCGGACCCTCTTGGAGGCTTCGGCCAACCGGCCTGCACGGAGGCGGGCACGGGTCTCCCTGTTCATCCGCTCAACGGCCCGGCGGATATACTCAGCCCTGGAGACGTTCAGAACCTCGGCGCATCGCCCACTCGTCTTGAGTAGGTCGTCCGGTAGTTTTAATGAGATAGCTCCCATGATGCTTCTCCTCAATATCTAGAAGCGGTATGCAAATAAGATATCCTAAATTGATGCTCGGTGGCAAGAGGTCTCCTTTTAGGGAAGACCCTGCAACCAACCGGAAGCGCTAGTTCGGAAGTGTTGCTGTCTTGAGGGAGCGGGTGAAGGAGGAGAGGCGGGCGGCGACGGTACCGTGGTCGCCTTCGGCGATGACCTTGACGAGCGCGCTGCCGACGATCACGCCGTCGGCGATCCGCGCCACTTCCCTGGCGTCGTCGGGCGTCGCGATGCCGAACCCTACCGCCACCGGCGTCTTGGTGTAGCGGCGAATCTCCCGCACCTTTTTCCCCACGTCGGCCTTGTCCGTCAGCTTCGCGCCGGTGATCCCCGTCAGCGACACATAGTAGATGAAGCCGCGGGACAGCCTAGCGACGCCGGCCTGCCGTTTGGCCGTGCTCGTCGGGGCCAGCAGGAAGATCACATCGAGCCCGGCCTTCTCGGCCAGGGGGTGAATTGTCCCTGCCTCGTCCGTCGGCATGTCCGGCACGATGAGCCCGTCCACGCCGGCCGCCACCGCATCGCGGCAGAAGGCCGCCTCCCCGTACCGGAAGATCGAGTTGTAGTAGG
>CAYLLY010000012.1:0-43487 GCA_964384595.1 uncultured Nitrospirales bacterium | reverse complement strand
GGAAACCCGTGCGGGTTCAAATCCCGCCTTCGGCACCAACCCCGCTTCGCGGGCGCGCAGCGTTAACCGTTATACGTTAAACGGCAATTGCTGGAGACGCTCTTGCTTTCCTTCTTCCACGATTAACGGATAACGTTTAACGGTGAACGATCACTCTCATGAGTGAGTGGACCCCCAAGCTCAACGCCGTCGCGGCGGGCGTCTTCGTCACGATCGGGTTCACGATGGTGTGGAACCCGATCCCGCTGTCCTGGGCCGTGGCGGCCGGGCTTGGGTTCACGGCGCTGCTGGTCTGGCTGGGCTCGACGCCCGCCTATGTCTGGGCCTGGGCGTTCCTGTTTCTCGGGTTGGAGAGTCTGAGCTGGCCGTTGGTGGAGGTCATCAAGCTGCGGATGAGCGGCGTGACGGAGCCGTCCGAGGAGCAGATGCAAGACCTGGTGCCCACCCTGTTCATGGGTGTCATCTGCGCCACCTTTTTTCTCTCCTTCGCCTACGGCGTCTTTCGCTGGATCCAGCGCACCGAGCAGGCGACCACGCCGCCGGAGGAGCCCCCGCCGAAGAGCTGAAGGTGCGGCCCTTGACACCCTAATTGCGCACGTCTAATACGTATGTTTATGAAACGGAAAGGATCATTGCCCAAGGTTGCCCTGTGCAAAGAGAAATGGACGTTGTCCTTTGATCCGGTGCTCAAGACCCTTGTCGTCAAGGCCGCTCGTCGCAAGGGGGTCTATCCGGTCGCGCTGCTGGAAGAGATCGTCCGGGAGCGGTTTAATCCCTATGGACACACGGACGTGAAGGACAGCGCGGAGTATGTCGCGACGCTCCGAAAGGGTTCCCGCAAGCACACCGATGAGGAATTTTTGGCCGAGATCCGGGCATGGCAAAAGTCTCGGTCCTCGTAGACACCGACGTTTTCATCGACTACTTCAGGGGAACAAAAAGCACTTTCGAATCGTCGCAGGACTGTCGGTCCTGGGCGCCTGAACCCTTCAGGCCTCAGTGTGCGGCGTCCAGGATCGCGCGCACCTTGCGGGCCAGGGCGTCCGGCGTGAAGGGCTTCTGAATGAATGCGATTTCTGTTTTTCTTTCGGAGAGAGTGAGCAGGGCACTGTCTGCACAGCCTGACATATAGAGCACCCGTGCATGTGGGCGCAGGGCTGTCACTTGCTCAGTCAGGCTTTGTCCGTTCATTCCCGGCATAATGACATCGGTCACAAGAAGGTGGACCGGACCTTCGTATTTTTGACAGATTTGAAGAGCTTCCGTCCCTCTGCTTGCCTCGAGGATCGTATAGCCGCTCGACTCGAGAATCATGCGAACCAGCCGCCGCACGTTTGTTTCATCGTCAACGAGAAGAATGGTCTCCATTGAATCCCCCTTCAAATGAGGCTAGACTGCCTGTGCGGGTAAAAAGACGAGGCGTGCCGGACCGTCAAGACTGACACGCCCCGTCGTGCCACGAGCGACCATAGCGCTACGCCCGTGGTGTGTTTACGGTCTTTTTGTGGGGGCATCACGCTATTCGTAATAGCGGAGCCGGCGGCATCATAAGTTATAACTTATTTAATGTCAACACAAAAATAAGCTATTAGGATGGATTCGGAACCCCGTGAAATAATTGAACGTCTTATCGTCGCTCTTGATCTCAAAACACAGGTGCAGCTTGCCGCAAGCCTTGAGATCAAGCCCCAGTCCATCATCTCTGCGATGGGCCGCGGAGAGATTCCGGATGCCTGGCTGTATCGAGTGGCCTATCTCACAAAAAGAAACGTTGACTGGTTGAGGACGGGGAGGGGGCCTGTGTGGCACGGAAATGTCACTGCAGAGTCCACATCGCCATTGTACGGCGGTGGCAAGGGGCATTCAGCCCCCCTTCGCCGCGTTCTTGAAGCATGGGAAGAGCTCGATTCTGAAGAACGGGTCACGGTGGAGCGCTGTGCCGAAGCGCTCCGTATCGGTGATCGTGAGATCCGCGAACACCTGATCACCCAATTGAAGCTGATCGAAGAAACCGTTCAGATGCGACGAGCCAAGCGCGCACGTCGGCGCCCTCACTCGGCACCGTAGGGGCGGTTCGCGAACCGCCCCTCCTAATCCTATAGGAGAGATTGCGGGTCGACGTCGATGTCGTAGCGCAGCCCGCCGGCACGGCTCGCGGCTCCCATTTCCGCCAAGGTGATCTGCACTGCCTGCCGCAGGGCAGCGCCGTCCGGCCCTTTCACCACGAGCTGCCGGCGGAAGCGACCCCGCACGCGGGCCGGTGTGGCCGGGATCGGGCCGAGCACGGTCATGTCCGGGCCGCGCGCCTCCTTCAGCAAGGCCGCCCACCGGCTCGCGGCGGCTTCTGTGAGTTCTTCCTTGGTCCCGCTCACCCGCAATCCGATCAGCCGGCCGAACGGCGGATAGCCCAGCGCCTGCCTGGCCGCCAACTCACTTTCGTAAAAGATGGAAGGGTTGCGTTCCGCGAGCGCGCGGATCACGTGGTGTCGGGGGACGTACGACTGTATCACGATCTCGGCGTCGGTATCGTGCGGATCGGCCAGGGCCATCACGTCGCTGAGCGTGTGATAGGCCCGTTCGGCCGCTTGAAAGTCCGGAAGGTGGAGGGCCGCGTCGGGATAGACCAGGCCCACGAGGGAAGCGACCGGCCGGGGGCTTCGCGTGACGACCAGTTGGGTGCCGATCAGGATGTCGAGTTCCTTCGCCTGCCAGAGGGACAGGATGGCCGCGTTCGCCCTATCCCCGCCGATCCGGTGCAACTCCAACCGCGCGACCCGCGCGGACGGGAAGTGCGTTTTCACCGTCTCTTCGAGGGCTTCGGTGCCCGATCCGGACGGGACCAAGCGGGCGCCGGTGCAGGCGGGGCAGGCCTCCGGGGCGTTCCCGGTTCGCCCGCAGTAACTGCACCGCAACAGGCCCTCGCGTTTGTGAAACGTCCAGCCGATCGAGCAGGCGGGACACGTCACGGCCTGGCCGCAGTCGCGGCACAGGAGCACCGAGGCGTACCCCTTGCGGTTGAGAAACAGGAGGACGTTTTTCCGAGCGGCGAGGCGGGCGGCGATGGCCTCGGTCAGAGGCGCGCTCAGATTTTCCCCCCAGGGTACGTCGCGCAGGTCTGCCACCGTCACCGGCGGCGCGTCGGCACGCGGGACGTCAGGACCGACCGCGCCGATGTCGGCGCCCATTGCCTGGACGGTTTCCAGCGACGGGTGCGCCGACGCCAGGGCCAGCACCGCGCCCGCTCGCCTGGCGCGCTCAGCCGCCACGACGCGCGCATCGTACCGCGGGACGTTTTCCGCTTTATACGCCGGATGATCTTCCTGGTCCACGATAATCAGGCCGACGTTGGTGAGCGGGGCGAAAACGGCTGAACGGGTTCCGATCACGACCGCGGCGTCTCCTGTCTGGATGCGTGCCCAGGCCTGTTGCCGGTCCGCTGAAGAAAGCCCGGCATGGTACACCTGACATCGCGCGCCCCAGCGCGCCGCAAAGAAGGCATGGCCGGCTTCGACCCGTCCGGTTTCGGGGACGAGTACGAGCGCGGTTCGCCCGCGGTCCAACGCGGCCTGCATGGCATCCGCGTAGAAACCCAGCGATGCGACGGTGGTCGCGGGGAGGAACAGACGCACATGAGTCTGCCGGGCGATGGCGGCCAGGACGTTCGCACGGAGCGGGGCTAGGGATTCGTTAATCGTTAATCGTTGAACGTTAAACGTGGATGGATCGGAAATGGGAACGGCGGCAGGAGCGTTCGTGTGCACCGTCCGCCTCGGCCGCTGCGTCCGCTCGAGGGATCCGGGGAAGGCCAGGCGCAGACACTGTCCCAGGGGGGCAAGGTAGCGCGCCGCCACCCATTCGGTGAGCGCCAGGAGATCAGGTGAAATGCTGGGTCGGTCCTCCAGGCGCGCAATGACCTCTCGGATGCGGGTGGAGTTGCCGCCGGTCTCAGGATGGGGCGTCACGGCCACGACGAACCCCGTGAGCGTGCTGCGTCCGAAGGGGACGCGCACCAGCATGCCGGGTGTCCAACCCGTTGGAGCGCCGGGCGGAGTCGCATACGTGAAGACGCGGTAGAGGCGGCGGGGAACGGCTACTTGCAGGTACTGAGTTGCACGAGCGGACAACGAGACAAAGCCGACGTGCAGGGACTTAAGGGGTGGACACCCGGAGCGCGATGTACTGGCCTCCTCCTGTCTGGAACTCCACCGTGACTTGGTCGCCCTTGGCCAGATCGTTGAGCGATTTGCGGCTGCCCGTGAACGCCGTCTTGGGGTCGACCGCGAAGGTGAAGCGATTCCCGTCCGCCTTCTTCACGGTCAGCTTGTTCGCCGCGACGTCCACCTTCAGGACCTCGCCGGCGAATTGCTCCCCTGCCAGCGCGCTCGACGCCCCACCCAGAAGGCCGGCAAACAGCAAAGCGATGGCCGCTCGCAGAATCATACCATTCATCCTAATCGACGCGGCCGATGAAGTCAATCAACTTCCCGCCGCCAGATGGACGCGCCGGTTCTTCGCGTAGCAGGCCTCGTTTTTCTCCGTGCAGACCGGCTTGTCCTCTCCGTAGCTGATCACCGTGAGGGTATTCTTCACGCCCGAGTCGGCGAGAAACCGGCGGACTTCCTCCGCCCGTTTCTCGCCCAGACCGCGATTGAGCTCGGGTCTGCCGCGCTCGTCCGCATAGCCTTCGATGGTGACTGCGAGCGTGGGGTTCTCCTTGAGATACGCCGCATGCTCGGCGAGGGTCTTCTTGGCCTGATCCGAGAGTTGCCATCTGTTGAAGGCGAAGGGCACGTCCTCGAAGTCCTTCATGACGGGCTTCGGCGCCGCCGCGGGTGGGGCTACGGCAGGCGCAGCTTTCGCGACCGCCATTGTGTCTGCGGCGGCTTCCTTGGGCGGGGCGGCGGCCGGTTCAGCTTTCGGGGGGGGAGGAGGGAGGCGGTTGATGGTGTCGCCGCGCCGGATGGCGTCGGAGCTCTTCAGCACATACGCCGTCGCCGTCCGCGCCTGCAAGCCGATCACCTTGAGCTCGGCGATCACGTGATCGGGATTCCGGCTCGTGGCGGATAGCCGTTGACCCCGATGGGAAACACTGAAGCGGTCGCCCAGGGCCAGTCCGTCCAGCTCTCCTTTATCGAGGTAGACGATTTCCGACTGTCCTGTGAGCTGTCGCGGGGCCAAGAAATCAAGGACAATCCCCGTAACGGGGCCGCTGGTTACCTGCTGGGTGGGTACCGGCGGCGGCGCCTCGTACGGCTTCAGGAGATCGCCCGGCGCCATGACGTCGAAGGCGCGCACGATCCGGGCCTCCGTCACGCCTTCGCCCGGTTCTTTGGCAATCTCCAGGATGCCGAGGAGGACGACCATCCGCCCAATGTAGTCGCGCGTGACCGGGTGATATACTTGAATGGTAGGCCTGAAGATGGTGAACCGATCGCCCGCCTTCGCGTCCGTCGTCGGCGCAAGCCGGAGGTAGAGAATGTCGCCTTGCCCGAACAGGCGTTTGGCCTCCTTGGTGCCAATCACCATGCCGGACACGGGCTCCGGAAAGGCCTGCACATAGCCGCTTTGAAGGGCCATGGCCTGGTCGAGATCCAACTTAACCGCGGCCGAATTTGCGGACGTAGGGGGAGCGCTTCCGGCGAGGACAATGGCGCCGGATCCGAGCAGCATGCCGGAATACGCCATGGCGAGAAGGACTCCACCCCATTCCAGCTTGCGCGGTATTCTGCCCATGCGTGCCCTCCGTGTTCGTACCAGGGGCAGGATAACAGAAATCGTTCAGATGTCAAGAGAATACACTTGATTGACGAGGGGTTAGGATGATGCTACGGTAACGAAATGCGACTTGCACTCAGAGTCGTCGGGCTGGCGATCGGGGCCCTTTTTATTGTCGGCGTCCTCGATTCGGGTGAGACGGGAATCGCGAGTCCTTCGACTGAAAAGTCGGCCCTGCCCATCGAACCGGATGAATTCGATCGCCGTGAAGTGGACGCACACTACGACTGGCGAAGCAATCTGTTCTTCCGCGTCTTCACGATGACGAGCCTGGAGAGCAAGCCGGACTTCATGACCGCCCGCCGCACCTACAAGGTGACCGTGAACCAGTACGGGTATGAGGTCGCGATCACGTTTTCTCATCCGTTGTTTTACTGGGTGGATCGGAACGGCGACGGCGAATTCGAGCCGGCCAAGGGCGAGATGTGGATCGACATCGAAGAAGACGGCGTGAACGGGAACGAGCGGCTGTACGACCCGATGGCGCCCGACGAGGCTCCGCGCGGGCCGGTGCCGTTACCGCCCCGGCCCCTAGGGAAACCGGGCGGGTCTTTATAAAGGACCGCAGCGACAATGGCCAAGCTCGACCGCAGAACATTGACCAACCAGCCTGACCCGCCCGATTACGGCAAGACCGCCCCCAAACGCATCCGCACGCAGATCCATCGAAGGACCGGCACCACCGAACCGCTGGCCGAACAATGGGATGCGGGTTCCGGCCGTGCCCCGGACGGCCTGCGGACTCCTTCGGAAAAGATGCCCCGCCGACCACCGAAAAAGCCGTAAGACCCATTCGCGACTAGGCCTTTTGGGCGCTTGCTTTGTCGGAAATCGCGATGCTAGACTTTCCTTCTTGTCGCAAGTCTTTGTTTTTGTAGGAGGCTATAAGGTGGACGGCGCCTCACATCTCCTCGCTTATCTGGCGAATTATTTCCCGGTGCTGGTGTTCATCGTCGTCGCCTTCGCCTTCGGCGCGGGGACGCTCGTCATCAGCCATTTCCTCCAGCCGAAGTTGCCCGATCCTGAAAAGCTCAGCGCGTACGAATGCGGCAGCGAACCCTTCTCCGACGCGCGCATGCCGTTTCCGGTGCGGTACTACATTATTGCAATGCTGTTCGTGATCTTCGACATTGAAATCCTGTTTCTCTACCCCTGGGCCATCGCCTTCGACAGGATCGGCGTGATCGGCATGGTGGAGATGCTGATCTTCATCGCGCTGTTCGTCGTGGGATATGTCTACGCCTGGAAGAAAGGGGCCCTGGAATGGGATTGAACCCACCCCCGAACCTCATCCAGGTCTCCCGCGGGCATGACAAAGACGGCGATCTGGGGTACGCCCTGATGACGCTGGAGAAAGCGGTCAACTGGGCCCGCAAGGGCTCGCTCTGGCCGATGACGTTCGGCCTCGCGTGCTGCGCCATCGAGATGATTGCCGCGGTCTCCGCTCGCTACGACATCGACCGCTACGGCGCCGGCGTCTTTCGGGCCTCGCCGCGGCAATCCGACCTCATGATCGTCGCCGGCACGGTCTGCGTCCGGATGGCGCCGGTGATCCGCAAGATTTACGATCAGATGCCGGAACCGCGCTACGTGATCGCGATGGGCTCCTGCGCCACCTCCGGCAACATCTATGACAGCTACAGCGTGGTGCAGGGCGTGGACCGGTTCATCCCCGTGGACATGTACGTGCCGGGGTGCCCGCCCACTCCCGAAGCCCTGTTTGACGGCATCCTCAAGCTGCAGGAGCAGATCATGCAGCGGCGGGTGCTCTATCAGAAGCCCCCCGAGCAGGCCAGGGCCTAGCCCGTGCATCCCGTCGCCGAGAAGATCCAGCAGGCGTTCCCGGAGGCCTTCCGGCAGGCCGTCGAGTGGCGGGGGGACCTGACCATCCAGGTGGCGCGGGAGCACCTCCACGCCGTGTGCCGATACCTGCACGACGATCCCGGCATGGACTACGACTACATCGTCCATGTGAGCTCTGTGGACTGGCCGGACCACCCCGAACGCTTCGAGGTCGTCTACGAGTGCTATTCCATCCGGCGCCGGGCGCGGGTCCGCGTGAAGGCCCGCGTGCCGGAAGACGATTGCGTGGTGGATTCCATGACGGACATCTGGAAGGGCGCGGATTTCATGGAACGCGAAGTCTACGACATGATGGGGATCCGGTTCCGCAACCACCCGAACCTCGTGCGGATCCTCCTGCCGGACGATTATCCGGAAGGGTTTCCGCTGCGCAAGGACTTTCCGGTCCGCGGCAAAGGATGGCGCGACACGTTCCCCTTCATCGGGGAGAAGACCGTTTGAGGGACCATGACGCAACCGTTCGAAGATCAGCGCACGACCGTCTATAAGGTCGACCCGGAGCATCCGGAAACCCTCGCGCTGCCGACACTGCGGACCGAGGAGATGATGCTCAACATGGGGCCGCAGCACCCCAGCACGCACGGCGTGCTGAAGGTGGTGTTGGCGCTGGAAGGCGAGCGGATCGTCAAGGCCGTCCCGGTCATGGGGTTCCTCCACCGCGGCGTGGAAAAACTGGCGGAGGACGGCACCTACCAGCAGTTCATCCCCCACACCGACCGTCTGGACTACATCTGCGCCATGTACAACAACTTCGCTTACTGCCGGGCCGTCGAAAAGCTGATGGACATGACGATTCCGCCCCGTGCGGAATACCTGCGCACGATCGTCGCCGAGGTGCAGCGGATCATCGGCCATCTGTTCTGGCTGGGGACGCAGGCCCTCGACATCGGCGCGATGACCGTGTTCTTCTACACGTTCCGCGACCGGGAAATCCTGCTCGATTTCTTCGACGAATTGTGCGGGGCCCGGCTCACGACCAGTTGGTACCGGATCGGGGGCGTCGAGCGGGACTTCACGCCGGACCTCGTCGAGAAGCTGCGCCGCTTCGTCGGCTACTTCCCCCCGAAGATCGACGAATACGTGACGTTCCTCGAAACCAACCGCATCTGGCTCTCCCGCACGAAGGGCGTGGCGGTAATCTCGGCCGAGGACGCCATCAATTTCGGCCTGAGCGGGCCGACGCTGCGAGGCTCCGGCGTGGACTACGACCTGCGCAAATTCGAGCCCTATGCCGCCTACGGCGAGTGCGAGTGGAGCGTCCCGGTCGGGAAGAACGGCGACACCTACGACCGGTACTGGATCCGCATCGAAGAGATGCGGCAGAGCCTGAGCATGGTTCGGCAACTGCTGGACAAGATCCCGGACGGGCCGGTTATGGCCTACGTCCCCAGCGTGACCCTGCCGCCGAAGGAGAAGGTTTTCAACGACCTCGCGAGCATGATCCAGCAGTTCAAGCTCTTCTCGCAGGGATTTCAGGCGCCGAAGGGCGAGATCTATTGCGGGACTGAAGCCGCGAAAGGCGAACTGGGGTTCTACATCGTCAGCAACGGCGAGGGGAAACCCTACCGGTTGAAGATTCGCTCGCCGTCCTTCATCCACATGGGGGCGTTCGACTACATGGCCCGCGGCTACATGATCGCCGATATCGTGACGATCTTCGGCACGTACGATATCGTGATGGGGGAGTGCGACCGTTAGTGAAGACGTTAATCGTTAAACGTGTAATCGTTAATCGTGAAATGCATGATCTTCCGTTTAACGAATAACGTTTAACGTATAACGGCGAGGAACGAGCAATGGCACTAAAGCCAGTCACCTCCCCCGACGTCGCGGCGCCCGGCATCGAGCTGACCATCGACGGGCAGCCGGTGCAGGCCAAGGCGGGCGTGTCGCTTTACGACGTCATCTCCCAGACCGGCAAGATCATCCCGGCCATGTGCTACCACTACACCTTCGATCCGTTCGGCTCCTGTGGGATGTGCCTGGTCATGGTGGAGGGCAAGAAGGCGCCGGTGCGCTCCTGCACCGCCAAGGCCGAAGCGGGCTTGCAGGTGCGGACCGAAGGCGACGATCTGTTCCAGGCCCGGAAGAAGGCGGTGGAGAAGCACCTCACGATCCATCCGCTCGATTGCCCGGTCTGCGACGCCGACGGCCATTGCGAGCTCCAGGACACCGCCTTCAAACACGGGGTCACGGGCCTCGTCAACGCCAAGCCCAAGGGCCTGCCGGAGGACCGCCGGAGCCTCGTCCTCGATTTCAACATGAACCGCTGCATTCTCTGCGGGGAGTGCATCAACATCTGCAAGGACGTGCAGATGGTGGACGCCCTGCAGTTCTTCAAGAAGGAAGGCAGCACCCACGTGGTGGCGAAGGGCGACAAGGGCCTCGTCTGCGAGTTCTGCGGCGACTGCCTGGCGGTCTGCCCCGTCGGCGCCATCACGAACAAGTATTCCAAGTACGTGTACAAGCCCTGGCAGTTGAAGAAGACGACGAGCACGTGCGCCTACTGCGCCGACGGCTGCCAGATGCACATCGAGACCAGCGGGAAGGACGTCCAGCGCGTGACTTCGCCGCTCTCCTGGAAGAACAAGTGGGGCGATCGCGCGGAAACCGCCAAGGGGCACGGCGGGCTGTGCGTCCGCGGGCGGTTCGGCTTCCAGTACATCGACAGCAAGGAACGGCTGAGCGGACCGCTGGTCCGCACCGACGAGGGGCTCGTTCCCAAGTCCTGGTTTGAGGCGATGGATGTGGCGGCCGGGCGGCTGGCCAGGATCAAGGCCCGGCACGGTCCCCGCGCGATCGCGGGGCTCATCACGGCGCGCTGCACTAATGAGGAACTCTATCTGTTCCAGAAGCTGCTGCGCGCGGCCGTCGGGACCAATCACGTGGACAGCAGCGCCCGGTACGGGCATCTGAATTTCACGCGCGCCATGCGGCACGCCGCCGGGATCGGCCGGATGATGAACGGCTACGAGCAGATCACGAAGGCCAACGTGCTCCTGCTCATCGGCACCGACATTACGGAGACCAATCCCGTCGCCGGCCTGCGGGTCAAGGAGGCCCTCCGTGTTTACGGGGCGCAGGTGATCGTCGCGTCGTCGCGGATGACCAACATCGCCAAGCTGGCGACCCATCCGCTGCCGATCGCGGCCGGGAGCGAGGAAGGGGTCATCAAGGCACTGGTCAAGGCCGTGGTCGAGGAAGACCTGGTGGACGAAGCGGCCGTGAGCGCCGCGCCCGACGCCTTCGCCGCACTGAAGCAGGCCGTATCCGGCCTGTCGTGGGACGCGTTGACCGCCAGGACCTGCGTGACCAGGGAGATTGCGGTCGAGACGGCACGGCTGTACGCGGAAGCACCCAGGGCCGTGATCCTCTGCGCCGAGGGCGTGACGCGGCAGGCCAACGGCTATGCGAATGTCCTGAATCTGGTGGACCTGGCCTGGGTGACCGGCAAGCTGACGAAGCCCGGCTGCGGCGTGAACGCCTTGCCGGAAGAGGCCAACGAACAGGGCGCCGTGGATATGGGTGTTGCTCCTGAACTTCTGCCGGGGCAGGCCGCCTATTCCGATGAAGCGGCCCGTGCCACGTTCGCCGGTGCCTGGAACGCGACACTGCCCGCCGGCCCCGGCGCCCCTCTCATGGAGATGCTGGACCGTTGCCGGCGCGGGGAGATCAAGGCGCTGTATCTCGTGGGCGAGAATCCCCTCGCGACGCTGCCGGCCTCGACGGGCGTGCGCGAAGCGCTGGAGAAGGTCGAGTTGCTGATCTGCCAGGACCCCTTCCTGACCGAGACCGGCCGGCTCGCGCACGTGGTGCTGCCGGCCTGCACGTTCGCGGAGAAGGACGGCACCTTCACCAATCTCGAAGGCAAAGTGAACCGCGTCCGTCCCGCGCTGGAACCGTACGAGGAGGCGCATCCGGATTGGGAGATCTTCGCGGCGCTGGGTACGGCGCTCGGCTATCCGATGGACTACGAGGGGCCGCAGGCCGTGCAGCGGGAGATCATGAAGCTGCTCCCCGGGTACTACAACCTCGGCGAGGCCAGGCCCCTGACGGCCAACCCTGACGCCTACCTGCGCGATGGCTACGTCCGGGAAGTGGCAGGGCGCTACGCGACCGGCTCGGAGCCTGCCCAGCCGGCGAAGCCGTTTGCCGAGGCCGGCAGGCCGTTTGCATTGCAGATCGGGCAAGTGCTCTATCATTCGGGCAAGCTCTCGACGCGCGCCTCGGGGCTGGTGCAGCTCTCTCCCAGCAAGGGCCGGCTGCAGATGAGCCAAGCCGACCTCGCGCGGCTGCAGGTCGGCGCCAACGATGTGGTGCGCGTCGCGTCGGCGCGGGGTGTCGTCGAGCTGCGGACCGAGTCGAATCCCGATCTGGCGCCGGGAACCTGCTTCTTCCCCGAACATTTCAACGAGCCGCCCGTAATAGATTTGGCGGACTGCGTGGTGGACGCCACCACGGGCGTGCCGACGTTCAAGTTCACCCGCGTCACGATCGAAAAGGTTTAGTCGGAGAGGAGCTGGCAATGAATCCGAGAACCCAGGGAAAAAGCCTGCTGCGGGAAGTCTGGGACGCCCTGTCCTTCTCCGAGATCCGGACGGCGATGCGGGTCGTGCTCAAGCACATGTTCGTGAAGCCCGTGACCTTCCAGTACCCGCGGGAAAAACGGACGATCCCGGACGCCCACCGGGGCGCGCTGGGGCTGCTCCGCTACGACGACGGCGCCGAGCGGTGCGTGGGCTGCGACCTCTGCGAGGCGGCCTGCCCGTCCCGCTGCATCAAGGTCGTGAGCGCCGAAAACCCGGACCGCCCGCTGTCCCGGTACGCGACCGAGTTCTACATCGACATTACCAAGTGCGTCTTCTGCGGCTATTGCGTGGAGGCTTGCCCGGTCAACGCCCTGGCGATGACCAAGATGTACGAATACTCCACCGCCGACAAGCGCCAGCTGATCTTCGACAAGAAGCGCCTGTACGAGGTCGGCGAGCAGCACATCGAGGACGCCAAGCGGTACCTCTACGCTCACAATCAGGAGAAGAACGACGCGGACAGCCGCGACTACCGATATAAGTTTCCGCACCAGGTCGCAGCCTTGACGCCACCCCACGACTCCTGAGCATGATCCCGGTCTTTTTCTCCTACTTCGCGCTGGTCAGCATCGCGGCGGGAATCCTGACGGTGTCGCTCAGGAATCCCGTGCACTGCGGGATCGCCCTGCTGGCGCTGCTCGGGCACGTCGCCGGACTCTTCGTCCTGCTGCACGCCGAGTTCGTCGCGGTGGTGCAGATCATCATCTACGCCGGTGCCATCCTGATCCTCTACCTGTTCGTCCTCATGCTGCTCAACCTCAAGAGCGAGGAGCGGTACTTCCATCGCCGCCATGCCTGGTACGTCACGGGCGTCGGCGCGCTGACCGTGGAACTGCTGATGGTCCTGCTCGCCTCCCGCTTCAGCGGGGCGAAGGGGCCCGCGACGGTCGAGGCCGTGGAAGAGGTCGGCAACAGCATGGCGATCGGCATTGTGATGTTCAGCGATTACCTGCTGCCGTTTGAAATCGTCGGCGTCTTCCTGCTGGGCGCGATCGTCGGGGCGATCGTCCTGGCCAAGGCGCCGTCGTCGTCGGAGGGGGAATATCGTTAAACGTGAAACGTTAATCGTGAAGTCCCATGCGGTTAACGAATAACGAATAACGGATAACGACTATGGTTCCAGTCTCTGCATACGTCCTGGTGAGCGCGATCCTGTTCGTGACGGGGCTCGTCGGGGTCCTGATCCGGCGGAACTTCATCATCGTGCTGATGTCGGTCGAGATCATGCTGAACGCCGCCAACATCAATCTCGTGGCCTTCGCCCACCACCTAGACTCGCTGGCCGGACAAATCATGACGCTGTTTGTGATCGCCATCGCAGCCGGCGAGGCTGCCGTGGGGCTGGCCATCATCATCGTGGTGTTCCGCGGCAAGATCGCCACCAATGTCGATCAGATCAACCTGCTGAAGTGGTAGGGACGGAGCGCGATGGACTTTGATCTGATCGTCATCCTCATCCCGCTGTTTCCGCTCCTGGCGGTGCTGGCCAACGGCCTCAACGTCATGACGGGGCACCGGTATTCGCACGAGATCGCCCACCGGATCGGCTGGGGCTCGGTCCTGCTCTCCTTCCTCTGCGCGCTCGAGGTGTTCAGGCAGACCCTCGGCCACCCCGAGCCTCGCACGGTGATCGCCTATCAGTGGTTCTTCGGGGGGGACCTCACGGTCAACCTCGGGTTCCTGATCGATCCGCTCACCTGCGTCATGCTGATGGTCGTCACCGGCGTGGGCCTCCTCATCCACGTCTATTCGGTCGGCTACATGCACGGGGAAGAGGGGTTCACGCGCTTCTTCGCCTACATGAACCTCTTCATGGTGTCGATGCTCCTGCTGGTGATGGGCAGCAACTATCTGGTCCTCTTCATCGGCTGGGAAGGGGTGGGGCTGTGCTCCTACCTGCTCATCGGCTACTACTACGACCGGGTTTCGGCCGCCAAGGCGGCCACCAAGGCCTTCGTGGTGAACCGCATCGGCGACGCGGGCTTCCTGATGGCGATCTTCCTCGTCTTCGCCAATTTCGGTACACTCGACTACACCGAGGTCTTCGCCCGGGCGAAGCAGCTCGACGCGGCCACGGCGACCACTATCGCCGTCTGTCTCCTGATCGGCGCCATTGGCAAGTCGGCCCAGTTGCCGCTCTACACCTGGCTGCCGGACGCCATGGAGGGCCCGACGCCCGTCAGCGCGCTGATCCATGCCGCGACGATGGTGACCGCCGGCGTGTACATGGTCGTCCGCAACCACGCGCTCTACGACCTCGCGCCGGACGCGTTGCTGCTGGTGGGCGTCATCGGAGGCGCGACCGCGCTCTTCGCGGCGACGATCGGCCTGGTCCAGACCGACATCAAGCGCGTCCTGGCCTACTCCACCGTCTCCCAGCTCGGCTTCATGTTTCTGGCTTGCGGCGTGGGGGCCTACGCGGCGGCGATCTTCCATCTGGTGACGCACGCCTTCTTCAAGGCGCTCCTGTTCCTGTCGGCGGGCTCGGTGATCCACGCCCTGTCGGGTGAGCAGGACATCCGCAAAATGGGTGGCCTGTGGGACAAGATCAAGGTCACGCACGGGGTGTTCCTGATCGGCACGGCCGCTATCGCCGGCTTCCCGTTCCTGGCCGGCTGGTGGAGCAAGGACGAGATCCTCGGCCACGCGTTCACGCACGGGCACTACGTCCTATGGGCGCTCGGGGCGACGGCGGCCTTCTGCACGGCCTTCTACATGTCCCGCCTGCTCTACGTCACGTTCTACGGCGAGTCCCGCGTGGCGCGCGAGGTGGCGCATCACATCCATGAATCGCCGCCGGTGATGATCTATCCGCTCATGGTCCTGGCCCTGCTCTCGGTGGTCGGCGGGTGGATCGGCTTCATCCCGGGCGGGCTGGAGAACGGTGCTTTCCACCAGTTCCTGCAGCCGGTCGTCCATTCGGCTGGGGCGGGGGGCGAGGCCGCGCACGAGGAAGGCCACCTGCCGGCGATCATCCTGATGCTCGTCACGACGCTGATCGGGGCGGCGGGCTGGTTCACGGCCCACTATTTCTACAAGCTCAAGCCGGAGCAGCCGGACCTCCTCATGAACAGGATGAAGGGCGCCTATACGCTGCTCCTCAACAAATACTGGGTGGACGAGGCGTACGACAAGGCCTTCGTGGAGCCGGGCAAGGTCGTCGGGCGGGGCTTCGACCGGGCAGACCAGGCGGGCCTGGATCGCGCGGTGGTCGCGGTGGAGCGCTTCACCGACTTGAGCGCGGCCGGCTCCACGTGGTTCGAGAAATACGTGATCTACGGCGTCATTAACGTGACCGGCTATGCGAACCATGTAGGAGCGCGCATCTTACGCCAATTGCAATCCGGCCTGGTGCACCATTACGCGGCGATCCTTGTGGCCGGCCTCGTTGTCCTCGTCAATCTGATCGTGCTGTTCCTGTGGCTCGGGGGGACGTCATGATCCTGAACGAAGTCGCCGCCCTCCAGCAGATCGGCTTTCCGATCCTCACGATCCTCACCTTCCTGCCGATCGTCGGCGCGGTGGTGATCTGGATGTTCCGGGACGAAGACTTCATCCGCAAGTGGGCGATGGGCTTCGCGGTGCTGGAGCTGTTCATCTCCATCCTGCTGATGTGGACCTTCACCCCGAACAGCGCCCAGATACAGTTCGCCGAGCGCGCCGCCTGGATTCCGGCCATCGGCGTCGGCTACCACCTCGGCGTGGACGGGATCAGTGTGCTCTTCATCCCGCTGACGGCCTTTCTCACCTTTCTGATCATGGTCTATTCCTGGGACACCGATCGGAATCTGCTGAAGCCCTACCTCATGGCGCTGCTCGGCCTGGAGGGCACCATGGTGGGCGTCTTCGCGTCGTTGGACCTCATCCTGTTCTTTTTCTTCTGGGAGCTGATGCTGGTGCCGAGCTACTTCCTGATCAAGCTCTGGGGTACGGGGCCGAATCGCCAGTACGCCGCGCTGAAGTACGTCCTCTACACGCTGACCGGGTCGGTGCTGATGCTGGTCGGGATGGTGCTGCTCAACCTGAATTACCATGCCGCAGCGGTGGCGTCCCGCACGGAGCCCCTCTACTCCTTCGACTTTATCGATCTCCTGAACGTGCCGGTGCCGCCCGAGAAGCAGGCGCTGATCTTCTTCCTGATGTTCTTCGGGTTCGCCTTCAAGGCGCCGGTCTTTCCGTTCCACACCTGGCTGCCGACCGCGCTGGTCGAGGGACCGATCGTGATGAGCGTGCTCCTCGCCGGCGTCAAGCTGGGTACGTTCGGGTTCATCCGGTTCACGATCCCGCTGCTCCCGGAGGCGTCCCGGGACTGGCTCTGGCTGATGGCCGGGCTGGGCCTCGTCGCGGTCATCTACGGCGCGCTGATCGCGCTCGTCCAGACGGATTTTCGCCGCCTGCTGGCGTACTCCAGCATCAGCCACCTGGGGTTCGTCATGCTCGGGCTCTTCGCCCTGAACTTCCAGGGGCTCCAGGGGAGCCTGCTGCAGATGATCAACCTCGGGTTCTCGACGGCCGGGCTCTTTTTCATGGCGGGATTTCTCTATACCAGGACCGGCTCGGCGGACCTCTCGGCCTATGGCGGGCTCGCCCGGCCTGTCCCGCTGCTGGCGACATTCGTCCTGATCCTCGGCTTGGCTTCGATCGGATTGCCCGGCACGAACGGGTTTGTCGGGGAGTTTCTCATCCTGCTGGGCGCGTTCCGCGCCCATTGGGCGCTGGCGGCCGTCGGCGTGCTCGGCGTGATTTTGGGGGCGGCCTACTTCCTCTGGTATTACGAGCGGGCCTTCTTCGGCCCGGTCCTGCACGAGCCGAAACGCCCCTTGCACGACCTCCGGCCCCGCGAGTGGGGGATCGCCGTGGCGCTGTGCGTGATGGTGCTGTGGATCGGCCTGTACCCGGCCCCGTTCCTGAACATGATCAACGGGTCCGTGCAGATGCTGGCCGATCGGGTGCAGCAGGGGTCGGCGATGCAGGCCGTGAAGGCAGGGAAACACCCATGACCGAAAGTTATCTGCTCAGCGTCATCCTGTTCGCGCCGTTCGTGGGGGCCGCGGTGCTGATCTTCATCTCCAACCGCCAGGCCCTGCTGGTCCGGCAGGTCGCCGCCTTCTTTGCCGGCGTGTCGTTCCTGGCCTCGTTCATCCTGCTCTTCGCCTTCGACTGGCAGAAGGGCGGCTATCAGTTCCAGCAGAAGTACGTCTGGTCGGAACAACTGGGGATTCAGTTCTATCTCGGCGTGGACGGGATCGGCGTGCCGATGGTGCTCGCGTCCTCCATCCTCCTCTTCGCCGGGGTGTTCATCTCCTGGCACATCAAGGACCGGACCAAGGAGTTCTACGCCTTCCTCCTGATCCTCGCCGGCGCCACCATCGGCGTGTACGTCTCGCTGGACCTCTTCTTCCTGTACTTCTTCTACGAGATGTCCGTGATCCCGATGTACCCGCTCCTGGGCATCTGGGGCAGCCACACGAAGGGGTATCTCGAGACGACCGACGCGGAAGAGTGGGAGCGGCCCGACTCGCCCGGCTTCATCCTCAACTTCGCGCGCAACAGCAAGGAATACGCCGCGATGAAGCTGACGCTGTTCCTGTCCGCGGGCGCGGTCGTGGCCCTCATGGGCATCCTGCTGATCTACAAGTTCTCGGGCCTCAACACCTTCGAAATTCCGGTGTTGGCCGAAAAAGCCCACTTCGACGGCACGCTGGCCACGGTCATCTGGCTGCTGGTCTTCTTCGGGTTCGCCTCGATCGCGCCCCTGTGGCCGCTGCACTCCTGGTCGCCGGTCGGCCACGCCGCGGCCCCGGCGGCCACCAGCATGCTGCACGCCGGCGTGCTGATGAAGCTCGGCCATTTCTCGATCATCCGGACGGGGTTCCAGATCCTGCCGGACACCACCCGTGACCTGATGCCGATCGCGGCCATCCTCTGCATCTTCAGCATCCTCTATGGGGGCTACGTGGCCTACTACGCCAGGGACACGAAGTACGTCATCGGGTACAGCAGCTCCAGCCACATGGGCTACGTGTTCCTGGGCATGGCGGCGCTGGATTACATCAGCCTCACCGGGGCTGTGCTCTACATGTTCGCGCACTCCCTGGCCACGGGGATGCTGTTCGCCATGGCCGGCTGGGTGTACGACCAGACCCACTCGCGCGACATCCCTTCGCTCGGGGGCCTGGTCGACAAGATGCCGTTCGTGGCCGGGTGCTTCCTCGTCGCCTGCATGGCCTCCATCGGCATGCCGGGGACCGTGAACTTCGTGGCCGAGGTGATGATTGTCCTGGGGAGTTGGTCCCGGTATCCCGTCCAGACCATCATCGCGGTCCTGGGCATCGTGCTCACGATGGCGTACCTGTTCCGGATGATGCGGGGCCTGTTCTACGGCCAGCTGAGCGAGCTGGGGCACCACGCCCATGACGCTCGGGCGGTGGACCGCCTGCCGCTGCTGATCATGATCGGCTGCAGCGTCGCCTTCGGCATCATGCCCGGGCACATGCTCAACGTCATCCGCTCGGGCGTGGACCCGATTCTGGCGCGGATCATGGAAGTCGCCCCGGTGGTGACGCAGGTCGGGGGCGCGATCACCCCATGACGTTCGACCTCCAGTTGTCCCTCAGTGACCTGCTCCTGATGCTCCCGGAGCTCTGGGTGACGCTCTGGATCTGCGTCGTCCTCTGCGTGGACTTCCTGATGCCGCGCCTCTCCCAGCGCACGATCGCCGGGCTCAGCGTGGCCGGCATGGGGGTCGCGCTGCTGTTCCTCCTCGGGTACTACGCGGGGGGGACCCACGGCGTCCTCTTCAAGGGGATGTTCGCGCTGGACGGGCTGGCGCTCTTCTTCAAGATCTTCGTCGTCGGCGCGGCGATGCTCGTCATCCTGGCCTCGATCGACTACGTCGGCCGGTTCCGCTTCTTCAAGAGCGAATATTATTTCCTGGTGATGATGGCGGCGCTCGGGATGATGTTCATGGCCTCGGCCAACGACCTGCTGTCCGTCTTCGTCACGCTGGAGTTCAGTACGTTCGGCTTCTACGTCATGGTGGCATATCTCCGGGACGACCTGCGCTCGAGCGAGGCGGGGCTCAAGTTCTTCATCCTTGGGGTCTTCGCCGCCGCGCTGCTGGCCTACGGGATCAGCCTGGTCTACGGCGAGACCGGCACGTTCCTCTTCGCCACCATCGCGGCGGGCGGCGCCGACCTGACGCCGGGGCTGGCGGTGGGCTGGCTGCTGATCTTCGCGGCCCTGGGCTTCAAGATCGGGGCCGTGCCGCTGCACTCCTGGATCCCCGACACCTACCAGGGCGCGCCGACGCCGGTCACGGCGTATCTCTCCATCGCCCCGAAGGGCGCCGCCTTCGCCATCCTGCTGCGGATCTTTTTCTCCACGCTGGTCGCCCTGAAGCCGCAATGGGTGTGGCTGATGATCGGGACGGCCATCCTCTCCATGCTGTACGGGAACATCGTGGCGATCGCGCAAAAGAACATCAAGCGGTTGCTGGCCTATTCCGGCATCGCCCAGATCGGGAACATCCTGATCGGGATGGCGGCGGGCACCCGGATGGGGGCCGAGGCTGTGCTGTTCTACCTGTTGACGTATCTGTTCGCCAACCTGGGGGCCTTCGCGGTCGTGATCGCCTTCAGCCAGACCTCCAACAGCGATGAGATCGAGGACTACAGCGGCCTGAACCGGCGCTCGCCGTTCCTGGCCTTCGCGATGCTGGTCTTCCTGTTCTCGCTGGCAGGCGTGCCGCCGCTGGCCGGGTTCATCGGGAAGATCTACGTGTTCGCGGCGGCCATCAAGGAGGAGCTCTATACGCTGATCACGATCGGGCTGATCAGCATCGTCATCTCGCTGTATTACTACATCATCGTCGTCAAGAAGATGTACATCAACGAGCCGGCCGATCCCACGCCCGTCCCCGTCCCCGGCGCGCTCAAGGCCGTGATCTACGTGGGGCTGGCGGGCACGCTCATCCTTGGAATCTATCCGAAGCCGTTTATGGAGTTCTCCGTCGCGGCGGCGTCGATCTTCTCGAGTATGGGCGGCGGCAGCGCCGTCGCGGGGCTCCTGCCGTAAATCGACGTGACGCGGGGACCGTCACCCTTTGCCCGGTTTCCGCGCGGAAGGACCGCCGAAGTTTTTCCCTTTACGACGATGCCGGCGGGGATTCAAGGAGGCGAGCGCCGTGGCGGACGGCCAGAATTTGGACGGAGGCGGGAGCCCGAACCGCCCGATAGATCACGCGATAGTCCCCCACGATGAGCTCCCGAAGGCCGCTGGCAGGGAATTCTGGCACGGTTCGTCCGGATTCCGGAAATTTTGCGAGCCGGCCGACTTTCGTTCTGATCGTTGAGCCGAACTGCCGAGCGGCTGAGGGGTTGTCGGCCTGAATGTGTCGAACAATATCGAGAAGGCTATCGAGGGCAGGCCGAGTCCAGACGACCGAGGCGCGTTTAGCCATTCAGGATCTTGTCTAACTCGGCCATGGCCTTGGCGTGGGACACCACTGCGCCTTTTTCGGCGGCGCGCATCCCTGCGATGATGCTTTCCAGCAACTCTAGCCGATCCGCCTTGCGTTCGTACTCACGGACATCCTCCAAAACGGCGGCGGACCGACCCCGTTGCGTCAAGATGACCGGCCGTTTGGTTTTCTTGACCTTCGCGACGATCTCGGCCGTGCGCACGCGAAAGTCGCTGATCGGTGTCAGGTCTTCCAAGAGATTGAGCCTTGCCATAGGACACTCCCCATTAAGAGTAGCACTAATTGTACTCTTACAGTACCTAGCTCACGTCCCATTGTCAAATGTAAAGAACACGGGGACGGGCTCTGGCAGAAGGGGGCCGGTTTCCGCGCGAAAGGACCGCCGCAGCTAAAATTTTATCGCCTGAGAAATCTCTTCTTCGGACAGGTCCCGGGCGCAGGGTTCATCCTTCAGGTGTGATGCCGTTGTGACGACGAAGGTGGCGGGAATCCGCTCCCAATGCCGAAAATCCGGCTCCAGCGCGCCCTTCAACACCTTCGGGGCCTGCTTCATCAACGCGACCCCTCCTTTCAGGGATAGCTCGCACAGCTTGCCTTGCCCTCCCCCTTTGGCGTCGGCCACGCAACCCCCGACGACCACCCCGGCGCCTGCCGCCATCGGCACGAGGCTGTACACCATGCCGATCGGCAGCCGGATCCAGGCTTGCACATTCAGGAGCGGATGATAGGCATGGCTGTGCCGCACGGCGATTTTCTCGAACCATCGTCGCGTGGAGATGCGTACCCCCGTGTCGGAGGCGCAGACCGGCCCGAACGCGCCCTTCGGTCTGACGAGAAAATAGCCGTCGCTCGAGCCGAGAAATTTCAGATCCCAGTCGACGCCCGGGAAGCTTCCAACGCCGTAGATCTGCCAGGCCGGCTGCACGGCCTCGCCTCGATCAATTCTGGCGAGCTGGCGTTCCGCAAACGACCGGATTTCCGGTTCGAGGCCCTTGAGCGACCCGACCTGATCCTGCAAGCGCAGCCAGTCGACCCGCGCCTCACCGGGCTCGCCCAGGTGCTCCCACAACACGGCCGACAGGAGCAGATTGACGGGGTCCTCCCCGTAGTTGTAGAGCGGGGCGAACAGCTCGTGGTCCAGGCGTCTCAACTCCACCTTCGCCGCGTCGGCTTTCTTCTCCCGCAGGTAGCTGGCCGCCAGCAGGACGGTCAGGTAGCCGCGCTCGTAGCTTTCCAGGATGTACGCCGTCAAGGCGCCGTCCGGCAGAAAAATGCCGGCGGTTTCCCTGGTGACCGAATAGGTCTTGTGCCGGTATTCCGTTTGCGCGCGCGCGCCGTGGCGGAGCACCACGTCGTAGCACTTCCGCGCAAAGGCATCCGCCAGGAGGTTCAGCGTCTCAACCTGGCGGGACAGATTCACGCCCTGTTCAAGCGTGGCGCAGGTGGACGTGGCCCGCGGGCTCGGCCCTCTGTGCTGGCAACCGACAAGAAGCACGGTGAGACCGGTGACGACACCAAGGCCCGCCCACAGGCACCATACGGCCATGCGTGTATCGTGGACCATGACTGTCCCGCCAGTCTGAGTCACTCCGTCGTCCAGGTCAAGCCGGGAGCGCCGGCGGCTTGCGGACGGCCCGGGAACGGATTACCATCGCGACCCAGGACCTGCAAGGACGCTGCTTACCGACCGCACGGTCCACATCGCTCGGCCATGACCACCCCGCAAAAGACCCTGCTCCTGTTCCTCGGCTGCGCCGCGCTTCTCGCCGGTTCCTACCTCACGTTGCAGAACCTCAAAGAGACCATGGAGGCCCAGGTCACCGACCGTTTGACCCAGGCCGTCGGTCACATCAGCAACGAAAGCCTGGACGTTCGCCTGGGGGGCATTTATGCCCTCGAACGCATTGCCGCCGGGTCGGAACGAGACTACGAGCCGATCCTACACATCCTCATCACCTACGTGCGCGAGCGGGCTCCGTGGAAGGAGGACGGGTCGGCGCGGCAGGGCCAGCTTGCGAAGCCGGCACCCGACGTTCAGGCGGCGCTGACCGTGATCGGTCGGCGCAAGCATGCCTACAAGCAGGGAGAAACGCAGCGCCTGGACCTCCGCAAGACCGACCTGCGAGGGGCCAACCTCAGCGGCGCGCATTTGGAAGGGGCCATTCTCAGCGGCGTCCATCTGGAAGGCGCGATTCTCCACGGGACCAATCTGAAAGAAGCGATCCTCCGCGAGGCCCACCTGGAGAACGCCTCCCTCGTGGGTGCCCGCCTGGAGAAAGCGTACCTGGGGGGGGCGCGCCTGGACGGCGCGATCCTGAGGGACGCCCATCTGGAGGACGCTTACGCAAGCGAGGCCCGCCTGGACGGCGCGGACCTCCTGGGCGCCGACCTCACGGGCGCGTTCGGGCTCACCTGGGAGCAGATCAAGACGGCGCGGAAGGACAACCGGACCCGCCTGCCCAACGACCTCAAGGCACAACGGCCATCGCCTGGATCGCCGTAGAGGAAGGCCTCAGCGCACGCCGACAAAGCGGCCCTGGGCCATCTCCCGCAACTGCTCGACGTCCTCCCGCCGGGTCACGGACAGGGGAATGGTCTGACGCATCTCTTCGACGAGCAGTCCGGCGTCGAAGGAGTGCTTCTGCGCCAAGGCCCGGTAGAGCGCGGAAACCACCGCCTGCTCGATCTCCGCGCCGCTGAATCCCTCGCACGCGGCGACGATCCGTGGCAGGTCGAACGTGGCAGCATCCTGCTTGCGCAGGCCGAGGTGAATCTTCAGAATGGTTTCGCGTTCCTCAGAGGTCGGCAGATCCACGAAAAATATTTCATCGAACCGACCTTTGCGAAGCAGTTCGGGGGGGAGGATTGACAGGTCGTTGGCCGTCGCCACCACGAACACTTCCTTCCGCTTTTCCTGCAGCCAGGTCAAAAACGCCCCGAACAGGCGGCGGCTGAGTCCCCCATCGGCCTCGCTGCTGCCAGACGAGACCATCGCTTTCTCGATCTCGTCGATCCAGAGTGCGACAGGCGCTATGGATTCGGCCAGCGTGATCGCTTTGCGGAAGTTCTTCTCGGACTCACCGATGTACTTGTCGAAGAGCCGGCCGGCATCGAGCTTCAGCAGGGGCAGTTTCCACTCGCGGGCGATGACCTTGGCCGCCAGCGACTTTCCGCAGCCCGGCACGCCCACGAGGAGGATACCGCGCGGCGGGGTCAAATTGAGCGCCTGCGCCTCATGGCTAAACCCGACGTGCGCCCGCTGAAGCCAGGCTTTCAGATTCGCAAATCCGCCGAGCTGGAACCGGTTATCCTCGACCGGATAGTACTCCAGGATCCCGCCATCGCGGATCAGTTGCGCCTTCCGCTTCAGCACGAACCCGATGTCCTCAGGTGTGAGCTTTTCGTCGTCGAGCATCGCGCTCGCCACCGCCTGGCGTGCCTGCTGCAGGGTGAGCCCTTGCAGGGCATTCAGCAATGCCTCATGGTCCTCGTCGCGAAGCCGGACCTCGATCTTCCGGTCAGTCCTCACCGCCTGGAGTGTCGTGTTCACGACCCGGCGCAGTTCGTCCCGATCCGGAAAGTGCAGCGCGTAGCGTACCACTTCCTGGTCGATCTCGGCAGGAAGCTGGACCGTTGCGCCGGTCAAGACCGCTGTGGACCGCTTGGCGAGGAAACCCCGTGCCGTTTCGCGAAACTGTCGGGCGACCTTGGGATCTTCAAGGTACTTGCTCAGATCCTTCAGCAGGAAGACCCCCCCGACGGTGAGACTGTCCAGATGCCGGAGCATCATCAGCGGATCGGTCGTCTTGGTGATCGGGGACGTCTCCGAGGTCTTCATCAACCCGCGGGTGACGGACCATTGGAAAAGCGGCTTCCAGGCTGCATCCGCGACGGCGCTCAGAAGGTCCTCGACCCGTTCCTCTTCGACCGTCTCGATGACGATGACGGGGTGGAACGACAGCACCAGCGTTTTGATGTCGTGCACGCTGCTTACGGTGCTCACCGGCGATCCAACAGATGGGCGCGCAGAGCGGGACGAATCGATGCCCTCCAGGTATTGCGGCGGGGAGGGCACTGGTCCGCCGGCCGATGGGGGCGGGGGTGTCGACGCCATTGCATTATTTGCTGATGTCGTGGGCGAGCAGCGCGACATCGCGCATGACGTCCAGAACTTTGCGGGTCGTTTTATCCATAATCACGATATCGGTGCCGACCGTCACGCGGACCTGGTCTGGAGACGGCAGCGGCTTGAGCTTGATCTCGAGCTCGCGCGGCAGTGGTTGCATTTCTTTCTCAAGGTCGGCCGGCAGCACGGTGCCGCGCTCCAGCTGCTTCTGGATGCCCGGCGGCAGCTTGTTTTTCTTGGCCAGGCCGGGCGGCAGTCCTTTCTTCTTCTTTCCTTTGCCGTGGCCCTTCCCTTCCTTCTCCGCTTTCTCCCGGGCCTTCTCGATGATCTCCCGACCGTAATAATCCTTGATGACTTTCTGCTCGTCGTCACCGAAGACGATCCGGACATCGCCCTGCACAGACACCTGGGCCCAGGCCGGCCCGCCAGCGAGCAGCAGCGTCATCGCCCCTGCGATCATTCCCATGCATCGGTTCATAGCCGCGCCTCCTTCTTATTTCGTTCCCGCGTTCTCTCCGCCGTGGCTTCGCACCCGGTTGCGCCCCTCGCGCTTGGCCTGATAGAGGGCCTGGTCGGCGGCGGCGATCAGGACGGCCGGGTCGCCTTTCTCCGGCGGGACCATGCCGGCGGCGCCCACGCTGATGGTCACGCGGTCGGAAACGCGGGAGTTGACGTGCTGCAGGTGCAGCGCTTCGACCGCGTCGCGCATCTTCTCCGCCACCAGGGCGGCTCCCGCCGCATCCGTCTTCGGCAAGACCGCCACGAACTCCTCGCCGCCGTAACGGGCCGGGAGGTCTCCCGGGCGGTGCACCGCCCCCCCGATCGTTTTCGCCACCTGCTGCAGGCACGCATCGCCCGCCTGATGGCCGTACGAGTCATTGTACAGCTTGAAATAATCGATATCGATCATGAGGAGCCCCAGCGGGGTCTCATCGCGCCTGGCCCGGGCCCACTCCTGCTGGATGATCTCGTCGAACCGGCGGCGATTGGCCAGCCCCGTCAGCCAGTCCTGGCCGGACTGTTTCTGCAATTCCGCTTCGAGGCGCTTGAGCGTGTTGATCTGTTCCAGGAGGCCGGCCTTCTTCTGCCGTTCCCGGCGCACCGTCTCCGTCGTCGCCCCGTAGAAGACCGCCATGATGAGGAGCACCGTGATGCCCAGCAGGCGCCCCTCGGACAGCGAGCCGGTGTCGAGCGAATCCAGGTACAGCACGGCGCCATAGGCGGTGCACAGGATGACGGACAGGCCGATCATCTGCTTCAGGCTGGGCGCAAACGCCCCGATCAGCATGACCAGAAAATAGGTCAGGTACAGGGAAGACCCGGCGTTGCCCGAGAGGTAGATGATGGCGGTCGTGATGGCGGTGTCGCCCAGGACCAATCCCACAACCGGCCAGCCGCTCTCCCACAGGCGGGCCGGCAGAAACATCACGCCGGCGATGAACAGCAGGAGGCCGAGAATGATGATCTGCTTAACCTCGGACGAGACGAACGCTTCCTGGCTGAACAGGAGCTGATAGCACAGCACGATGGTAACCAACGCCTGGAGCAGGACGAACTGGAGGCGGTCCCGCGCGTCTGCGAACGAGGCGGTCAAGCGGGATTCCCGTTGCGCAGGCTCCACGACCTCGGTATTGTCGGGCATCGCGCATCCCTTCCCGGCCATCCACGCCGGCAATTCAGCAGGCAGATTCTAGCCTCGCGCATCTCCTAAAGCAAACGCCCAGGCGGGGGATTCCTTACCCGATGAGTTCCTTCACCGCCGCGGCATGGCAGCGAAGGGCCTGTTCTCCGAAGCAGACGAGGAGGATCCTCTCCAGCGATGCGTTGCGCTCAAGAAAAGATTTGATTTCGGCTACTCCGATGCGTGCGGCGCGCTCCATCGGAAAGCCGAAAATGCCGGTGCTGATGGAGGGAAACGCGATCGTCTTGAGGGCGTGTCGCTCGGCCAGCGCCAGGCTGTTGCGATAACAGCGCGCTAGCAGTTCGTCTTCCTGACGGGCGCCGCCCTGCCACACGGGGCCTACCGTATGAATCACCCACTCGGCCGGTAGATTATAGCCTTTCGTGATCTTCGCCTCACCGGTTGCGCAGCCGCCGAGCGTCCGGCATTCCTCCCACAGACCCGGTCCGGCCGCCCGGTGAATGGCCCCGGCGACCCCACCGCCGGGCGCAAGGGCATTGTTCGCGGCGTTGACGATCGCATCCACGACTTGCTGCGTGATGTCGCCTTCAATGACGGTAATCCTGTCAAGCAGCATTGCCACCCCGCGCAGTCGCCGAGTGGCCGGATTCTAGACCCGGCCTGCCGGCAAAGCAAACATCCTTGACCCCCTTTCGAAGCTTCATTAGAATCCTGCTATCCATGCGCTATTCCAACGTCTGCATCGAGTCCATCGGGTACGAGCTGCCGAAGCAGGTGGTCACCTCGGCGGAGATCGAGGCGCGCCTCAGCCCCCTGTACGATCGCTTGCAGTTGCCGTACGGGCGCCTGGAGCTGATGAGCGGCATCCGGGAACGGCGGTTCTGGGACGACGGCACGAGTCCGAGCGACGTCGCGTCCCTGGCGGGGAAAAAGGCGCTCGAACAGGCCGGGGTGTTCGGGCAGGAGATCGAATGCATCATCAACTGCTCCGTGTCCCGCGATTTTCTGGAGCCGGCGACCGCGTCCGTCGTCCATGAGCGCTTGAAGATTTCGCCCCGGGCCACGATCTTCGACATTTCCAATGCCTGCCTCGGCATGCTGAACGGGATGGTGGCGTTGGGCAACATGATCGAGCTGGGCCAGATCAAGCGCGGGCTCCTCGTCGCCGGGGAGAACGGGAAGCCCCTGGTCGAAACGACCATCCGGCAGCTTCTCGCCGATGCCGCCATGACCCGCAAGAAATTCAAGGACGCCTTCGCATCCCTCACGATCGGCTCCGGGGCGGCGGCGATCGTCATGACCCATGCCGCCGTCTCCAAGCACGGCCATTCCCTCGCCGGCGGCGCCGTGCAAACCGACTCGGAGCAGAATCACCTCTGCCGCGGCAGCGCCGACACGGGCCTGGACTCCGACAGTCGGGCGGAAATGTCCACGCAATCGGAAGAGCTCCTGCACCGGGGCTGCGAGCTGGCCGGGCGGACCTGGGCCGATTTCAAGCGGGAGCTGGGCTGGAGCGACGCCGACGTGGCCCGGACCTTCTGCCACCAGGTCGGTGTGGCGCACCGCCGCCTGCTGTTCGAGACGCTGAAGCTGGACCCCGCGATCGACTTCCCGACCGTCGGATTTCTGGGCAACATGGGGTCGGTGTCTTTACCCGTCACCATGGCTCTCAGCATCGAAGCCGGTCACGTCCGGCGCGCCGAGAAGCTGGCCCTGCTGGGAATCGGGAGCGGCCTGAATTGCCTGATGCTGGGCGTGACCTGGTAGTGACGCGTGGACGCCTTCCGGAAGCTGTACCCGTTTGAATCCCACTATCTGTCGCTCGAAGGCCGCAAGTATCACTATCTTGACGAAGGGACAGGCGATCCCCTCGTCATGCTCCACGGGAATCCTACCTGGTCCTTTCACTACCGTGCGCTGATCGCCGAGTTCCGCAATACGCACCGGGTCATCGCTCCCGACCACATGGGCTGCGGGCTCTCCGACAAGCCCCAGGACTATCCCTATACGCTCGAACGGCACATCGCGAACCTGGAGGCCCTGCTCGATTCGCTCAAGCTGGAGCGCACGACGCTGTTCCTGCACGACTGGGGGGGGGCCATCGGGATGGGGTACGCGGAGCGCCATCCGGAACGGGTCAAACGCTTCGTTATCTTCAACACGGCGGCCTTTCCCGCGTCCCGGATTCCCTTCCGGATCAACATTTGCAAGCTGCCGCTCGTCGGCGCGCTGGCGGTGCGCGGGCTCAATGCTTTTGCCGGCCTCGCGCCCGCCATGGCCTGCGCCAAGCAGGAACGCATGACCCCGGCCGTGAAGGCCGGCTACCTCGCCCCGTACGACAGCTACGCCCACCGCATCGCCCTCCTACGTTTCGTGCAGGACATCCCGATGAGCCCGGCGCATCCGACGTATCGGCTGGTGGAGGACATCGGCATGGGGTTGTCGGCCTTTCAGGATCGCCCGATGCTCATCATCTGGGGCGAGCGGGACTGGTGCTTTACCACCGGCTTTCTCGCGGAATGGCAGAAGCGGTTCCCCCAGGCCGAAGTCCGGCGGGTTCCGGATGCCGGCCACTACGTGGTCGAAGACGCGCACGAGCAGATCATTCCCTGGGTGCGCGAGTTCTTCGCCAAGCATCCGATCCCATGACGGTGATGGCCTCATCCCCAACCGCCTCGACCGAGCCCGCTCTGCTCAACATCGCGGCCCACCTACCGCGAATGGCCGGCACGCATCCCGATCAGCCCGCGGTGATTCATCCGAAGGGCGGGGTGTCACTCACGTTCCGGCAACTGAACGAGGAGTGCGACCGGTACGCCTGGGGGTTGAGCCGCCTCGGCATCGGACGCGGCACCCGCACGGTGCTGATGGTGAGGCCGGGGCTGGAGTTCTTCAGCCTGACCTTCGCGCTCTTCAAGCTGGGCGCGGTCCCGGTCCTGATCGATCCCGGCATGGGCAGGGCGAATCTCCTCGGCTGTATCGAAGAGGCGGCGCCCGAGGCCTACATCGCGGTCCCCATCGCGCAGGCGGCGCGGGCGCTGTGTCCCCGCGCGTTCCGGACCGTCAAAACGGCGGTCACGGTGGGCCGGCGTTGGTTCTGGGGCGGCCCGACGCTCGCACAGACTCGCGAATCCATTTGGCGCGAGTTTCCTTGTGCACCGACAAGGGCGAATGACGCAGCCGCAATCCTGTTCACTTCCGGCAGCACGGGCGCGTCCAAGGGCGTGCGGTACGAGCACGGCATGTTCGACGCGCAGGTGCGAGCGCTGCGCGACTACTACGGCATTAAGGAAGGCGAGGTGGATCTGCCGGCGTTCCCGCTGTTCGCGCTCTTCAGCGTGGCCATGGGCGTGACCATCGTCATTCCCGACATGGACCCGGCCCATCCCGCCCGGGTGGATCCGGAGAAATTCGTCGCCGAGATCCAGGCCTATCGCGTCACACAGTCCTTCGGCTCGCCGGCCATTTGGGACCGGGTCGGAACATACTGCGTGGAGCGGAATCTGACGCTGCCGTCGCTCCGGCGCGTCCTTATGGCGGGCGCGCCCGTCTCGCCCGCCATCCTGGAACGGGTCCAGCGCATCCTCCCGGACCGCGCCGACGCCCACACGCCCTACGGCGCCACGGAGGCCCTGCCGGTGTCCTCTATCACGGCGCGCGAAGTCCTGAGCGAGACCGCCTCGCTCACCCGCGCCGGCAAGGGCACCTGCGTCGGCAAGGCGTTGCCGGGCATCACCCTTCGCGTCATCCGCATCACCGATGAGGCGATTCCGTCCTGGGACGATCGGCTGGTCCTCCCGCGCGGCAAAATCGGCGAGATCGTCGTGAAAGGTCCCGTAGTCACGCGTGCCTACTACCAGCGCGAGGCGGCGACGGCGCTCGCCAAGATCCCCGATGGCAATTCATGGTGGCACCGCATGGGAGACGTCGGCTACCTCGACAAACGCGATCGCCTCTGGTTCTGCGGGCGTAAGGCCGACCGAGTGCGGACCGCCGCAGGCACGCTGTTCACCGTGCCTTGCGAGGAGATCTTCAACCAGCACCACGACGTGTTTCGCTCGGCCCTTGTAGGCATCGGTCCCTCGGGAAGCCAGCGGCCGGTGATCGTGATCGAGCCAGTTCCAGGCAGGTTTCCTGCGACCGCCGGCGAAGCGAAGCGGTTCACCGAAGAATTGCTGTGGCTGGGATCGGCCACTCCGTTGACCGCGGGGATCGCCACGGTTCTGTTCCATAAGAGCTTCCCTGTGGACGTGCGCCACAACGTGAAGATCTCACGGGACAAGCTGGCCCGCTGGGCCGCGGAGCAGTTGCGATGAAGGCGCTGGTGACGGGCGGGGGCGGCTTTCTCGGCCGGCATATCGTCACGAAACTGCTGGCGCGGGGAGACAAGGTCAGGGTCCTGGGCCGGCGGCGCTATCCCGACCTGGACAAGATAGGCGCGGAGACGGTCTGCGCGGATATTCAGGATGCGGCGGCTGTCGGGCGCGCCTGCGCCGGTATGGACGCGGTCTTCCATGTCGCGGCGCTGGCGGGCTACTGGGGCTCGTGGGACTCGTACTACGGCCCCAACGTCGTCGGCACGGAGAACGTCCTCCATGGATGCCGGAAGGCGGGCGTGCGAAAGCTGATCTACACCAGCACGCCGAGCGTCGTCTCCGCCGCCGGCAATCTGGAGCATGCGGATGAGCGGGTCCCCTATCCCTCGCGCTACGACTGCCCCTATCCCGCCACCAAAGCCCGGGCCGAGCGGCTCATCCTCGCGGCGAACGGCCAAGGCGGATTGCTGACGGCCTCGCTCCGTCCGCATCTGATCTATGGACCGGGCGATCCCCACCTGTTCCCCCGGATCATTGACCGGGCCCGAAAGGGACTTCTGGTCCAGGTGGGCGACGGCACGAACCAGGTGGACGTCACCTACGTCGAGAACGCGGCCGACGCGCACCTTTTGTCGGCGGACCACCTCGGCGACGGCTCGCCGGTCAACGGCCAAGCGTATTTCATTTCCCAGGGGACGCCCGTATCGCTCTGGCCCTGGATCAATCTGATCCTGGAACGGCTGGGCATCCCCGGCGTCCGCCGTACGATTTCCCATGGACTTGCCCGGACAGTTGGAGCGGCCCTGGAAATGGCCTATACTGTGCTGCCGCTTCGAGGGGAGCCGCGGATGACCCGGTTCCTGGCCGATCAATTGGCCACCTCGCATTACTTCGACATCTCGAAGGCGCGCAAAGACCTTGGCTACGCACCGCGGATCAGCACCGAGGACGGATTAGAGCGAACGATCAAAGCACTCCAGGCAACATGAACAACCGCCGTCGCATCGTCATCACGGGGATCGGGCTCACCTCGCCCAACGGGAACACGCTGGCCGAGTACCGGGCGAACCTCCTGAAGGGAGTCTCCGGCGTCGTCTGGTTCGAGACCCGCTACATGGGCAAGGTGCTCGCGGGCGTCTGCAACTACGACCCCCTCAAGTACCAGTTGAAGAAGGAGGTCCGCCGGGGCACGCGGGCTGGGTCCATCGCGATCTATTGCGCGCAGGAGGCGATGGCCGACTCGACGCTGGGCTTCCCTTCGCTCGACAAGAGCCGCATCGGCGTCTATCTCGGCATCACGGAGCACGGCAACGTGGAGACCGAGAACGAGATCTACAACATCAGCCAGTACAACTACGACACCAAGTTCTGGTCGCACCACCACAACCCCCGGACGGTCGCCAACTCCCCGGCCGGCGAGGTCACCCTGAACATGGGCATCACCGGCCCCCACTACACGATCGGCGCGGCCTGCGCGGCGGGGAACGCCGGCCTGATCCAGGGGGTCCAGATGCTCCTGCTGGACGAAGTGGACGTGGCGGTGGCGGGCGGGGTCTCCGAGAGCATCCACACGTTCGGCATCTTCGCCAGCTTCGCCAGCCAGGGGGCGCTGGCGAGCCACGCCGACCCGGCCAGGGCGTCCCGCCCCTTCGACCGCGACCGCAACGGCATCGTGTGCTCGGAAGGCGGGTGCGTCTTCGTCCTGGAGCGCCTGGACCATGCCGAGGCGAGAGGGGCCCGGATCTACGGGGAAATCGTCGGCCACCACATGAATTCGGACGCGTCGGACTTCGTCCTGCCCAATGCCCAGCGGCACATCGAGTGCATGCAGGCGGCCCTGAAGCGGGCCGGGATCGGCCCCCAGGACATCGACATCGTCAGCACCCACGCCACGGCGACCCCCCTCGGCGACATCCAGGAGTGCCAAGCGCTGCGGACCGTCTTCGCCGACTGCCCGAAGACCCATTTCAACAACACCAAAAGCTTCATCGGCCACGCCATGGGCGCCGCCGGCGCCCTGGAACTGGCGGGCAATCTGCCCTCGTTCGACGACGGCATCGTCCACCCGACCATCAACGTGGACCACCTGGATCCCCAATGCGAAGTCCCCAATTTAGTGCTGAATTCTCCACAAAAATTGCCCCGCGTGGACTATATCCTGAACAATTCCTCGGGCATGCTGGGAATTAACTCGGTAGTGGTTGTAAAACGGATATAAATCGTGTATTTTCTGAGGCCGATTGTGCCCGGCCGGACCTCGGGGAAGTCTCGACATGACGAACGATCAGATCAATCAAGCGATCCTTCAGATCATCAGTGTGATCGCGCCTGATGAGGACCTGAGCCATCTCAAGAGCGACGTGGCGCTCAGGGAACAGCTCGAGCTGGACTCCATGGACTTTCTCGACATCGTGATGGAGCTGCGCAAGCGCTACAAGGTCGAAGTCCCTGAAGCCGACTATGGGCACTTGGCCAGCCTGGACAGCTGCGTGGCCTACCTCGCGCCCAAGCTCAAAGACCTCTGACAAGAAGGGGGACAGTCCCCCTTCTTAAATGGGGACTGTCCCCATTTTCCCATGCCTCCCTCCCACTATGACGTCATCATCATCGGCGCCGGCATGTCGGGCCTGGCGGCGGCCATCCGTCTGGCCTATTTCGATAAAACGGTGTGCGTGTTGGAACGACACTACGCGGCCGGCGGCCTGAACTCGTTCTATGCGCTGGGCGGCTACCAGTTCGACGTCGGCCTCCATGCCATGACCAATTACGTGCCGCCGGGCACCCGCGGCGCCCCCCTCACCAAGATCTACCGGCAATTGCGGCTCACGCCGGAGGACTTCGGGCTGGCTCCCCAATATCAGTCCGAGGTGCGCTTTCCGGGCATCTCGCTCCGCTTCAACAACGACTTTGAATTCTTCGTCCAGGAGGTCATCGAGAAGTTCCCCGCCCAGAAGGATAATTTCCTGCGTCTCGTGCGCCACATCCGGGACTATGACGAACTCGACCTCGACGCGAAACCCCTGTCGGGACGGCAGGTCGTCGCGCGCTTCCTGACCGACCCGCTCCTGGTCGACATGATCTTCTGCCCGCTGATGATTTACGGCAACGCCGAAGAGCACGACATGGAGTTCGGCCAGTTTGTGGTGATGTTCAAGAGCATCTTCTGCGAGGGCCTGGCCCGGCCCCGTGAAGGCGTCCGGCGCATCATCACGGCCCTGCGCCGGAAGGTGCGGGGGGTCGGCGGGACCGTCCGGATGAAATGCGGGGTCCGGTCGCTGCGCGTTGAGGGGGGGCGGGTCAAGGCCGTGGAGCTCGACAGCGGCGAGACGCTCACGGCCGGCGTCATTTTTTCCTCGGCCGGCTACGTCGAGACGATGCGCCTGTGCACCGATTGCGATCCGGAGAAACTCACGCCCCTGGAGGGGCGGATGTCGTTCATTGAGGTCATCCACGTGCTGGACAAGCCGATGAAGGCGCTCGGCCACGACGCCACCATCATCTTCTACAACACCGGTAAGGAGTTTCACTATGCGGTGCCCGCCGACCTTGTCGATCCCCGGAGCGGCGTCATCTGCTGTCCCGACAACTTTCTCTTCGACAAGCCCATCGCCAAGCCCATGATCCGCCTGACCTGCCTGGCCAGCTTCGACCGCTGGGCCGCCCTTGAGCAGCCGGCCTACGTGCAGGCCAAAGCGGAGTGGCTTCCGCGAATCCACCAGGAAGTGCTAAAATTCGTCCCCGACTTCAGGGCACACAGCCGGTTCACGGACTTTTTCACCCCCCGGACCATCAAGCACTGGACGGGCCACGTGAACGGAGCGGTATACGGAGCGCCGGGCAAACTCAAGACCGGGCGGACGCACCTGGACAACCTGTTCATCTGCGGCAACGACCAGGGCTTCCTCGGCATCATCGGGGCGATGTTGAGCGGGATTTCGATGGCCAACCTGCACGTGCTGAAGAAATAGCGCACTTCCCTCGCCCCTTGAGGGAGAGGGTAGGGTGAGGGGATGTACTGAGCAGCGATTTCCGTTCGCCCTGAGCTTGTCGAAGGGCGTATGAGTCAGATCGTGAGCTTCTGGATGTATATCTTGCGTTGCGTGGATAATTCCTATTACACAGGACACACAGACGACCTGGGAAAGCGGATGGCCGAACACCAGGCTGGCGAGATTGAAGGGTACACGCAAAACAGACATCCTGTGACGCTGGCGTTTTCTGAGGAATTCCCCTCACGCGAGGAAGCCTTGTGCCGAGAACGCCAGATCAAGGGCTGGAGCCGAAAGAAGAAAGAAGCGTTGATGCGGGGAGATTGGGCAGAGGTAGCGAGGTTGGCGAGGGGCGGGACTAGCCGTTCGTCCTGAGCTTGTCGAAGGATGAACGATAAGATTTCTCGTACGAAGTTACGTTGACACGGGTAGTTATGTGGGGCACAATCCAAGAAAATTCTGTCGGGGCGTTTAACAGGCATGCCTATTGATCGCTATGCTATCTGCCACAATTAAACTGTTCTTGCCGTGCGGAGACGCTAAAAGTCTGCGAACAGCAGAAATCTCTAACTGGACGGGCAAGGCGATAGCGGCACCTCGAACGGAACTTGACGATTTGCTTCAGCGCGAAGAGGTCGATAAACCTGGCATTTATATCTTGTCTGGTGTCGATCCGGTTTCTGGCTCACCACGTGCCTACATCGGAGAGGCGGAGGTCATTCGTGATCGCCTGAAACAACACAAGACCAAGGAATTTTGGACTTCGGCTATCGTCTTTGTCAGCAAGGACGAGAACCTCACAAAAGCTCATGTTAGATACTTGGAGAACCGACTCCTTAGTGAGGCCAGCAAAGTTGGTAGGTTTACCTTAGAGCAAAATCAAGCGAGCGGATCGAGGCTTCCCGAATCGGATCGCGAGGATATGGAGGTTTTTCTTTCTCGCATCCATCAACTGTTGCCTGTGCTCGGTTCTGATCTTCTCATCCCCATCGCTCAACCTGCAGCGAAGCAACAATCCGGTGGCATTCTTTTCTGCCGCATGAAGGGCGCTGAGGCGCGTGGACATCGCTCGCCTGACGGGTTTGTGGTACTTCAGGGTTCTACAGCAGTGTTACAGGAACGCCTATCCGCGAAGAAATGGCCGTATGTCGTCGCTCTCCGCAAAAAGTTGATTGACGATGGCACCCTAGTCCAGAAGGACGGATTTTATCTGTTTACAAAAGACTTCGAGTTTTCTAGTCCTAGCGCGGCCGCAGCCGTTATTGAAGGCGGCAGCGCGAATGGACTTATTGAGTGGAGAGCAAAGGATGGAAGAGTTCTGAAAGAACTCGATGAACAGGCGTAATCCACGTTGCGTTGAAGGGCGACAGGCAAGACGGAAATCGAAGCGCCCTTCGACAGGCTCAGGACGAACGGAATTATCGTGGATCAGTGAAATGTTGAGTCACCCTCACCCCAACCCTCTCCCTTCAAGGGCGAGGGAAAAGATGGAATAGATGGCGCAAGACTGGCTCAGAGACGTCAAGCCCGACTACGACGTCATCGTCGTCGGCTCGGGGCTCGCGGGGCTGACGGCCGCCAACCGGCTGGCGACCTGCGGCTATGCGGTGCTGCTGCTGGAGCACCATTACAACTTCGGCGGCATGGCGACGTGGTTCAAGCGGAAAGGCGGCCACATCTTCGACATCTCGCTCCACGGCTTCCCCATCGGCATGATCAAGACCTGCCGCAAGTACTGGTCGGCGGACATCGCGGAGTCCATCGTCCAGCTCAAGGGCATCCGGTTCGACAATCCCCAGTTCTCCTTCACCACGACCTTCGACCGGGCCGACTTCACCGACAAGCTGGTCAACCACTTCAAGATCCCGGCCGAGACCGTCGAGGCGTTTTTCAAGTTCGCCCGCGGCATGAACTTCTACGACGACCAGAAGACGACCACCCGCGAGCTCTTCGAACGGTACTTCCCCGGCCGCCCCGACGTGTGGCGCCTGTTGATGGAGCCCATCGCCTACGCCAACGGGTCCACGCTGGATGACCCCGCCATCACGTTCGGCATCGTCTTCTCCAACTTCATGAGCAAGGGCGTTTACACCTTCCGGGGCGGCACGGACAAGCTCATCATGAAGATGAAGGCGACGCTCAAGGCCAACAAGGTGGACCTGCGCCACCACGCACTGGTGGAAAAAGTGCTCGTCGAGCGTGGGCGGGTGGCGGGCGTGATCTGCAACGGCCGGACGATTCGCGCCAAGGCCGTCCTCTCGAACGCCAACCTCAAGTCCACCATCCACAAGCTTGTGGGCGACGAGCACTTCAGCCCGGATTTCCTCCGCGAGGCCGCCGCCGTCCGCCTCAACAGCAGCAGCTGCCAGGTGTACATGGGCGTCCGCAAGGGCGAGTGCATCCCCTATGTCGGGGACCTGTTCTTCACCTCGACCCATCCGGAATTCGATACAGAGGCCCTCAACTCGATGGACGTCACGAGCCGGACCTATTCCTTTTATTACCCCGACACGCGGCCCGGATCGGACCGGTACGCGATCGTCTGCTCCACGAACGCCAATTACAAGGATTGGATCACGCTGTCGGAGGAGGCCTACCGGCGGGAGAAGGACAAGCTGATCAAGGGCGTGGTGGACACGCTGGAGAAGTACCTGCCGGGCGTCAGCGACAAGATCGACCACCTGGAGGCGTCCACCCCGCGGACGTTCGAGTACTACACCCGGCACATGGCGGGCGCGTCGTTCGGCACGAAGTTCGAGGGGCTGAAGATCAGCCAGAACCTTGCGAAAGTGATCAGCGGGCTCTTTCACGCCGGCTCCGTGGGCATCATCATGTCCGGCTGGCTGGGCGCCATCAACTACGGCGTCATCGTGGCCAACGAGGTGGATAAATTTATCCGTCAGGAATCAATCGCCGCGGGCGGCTTGGGGCAGGCGGCGGCGGCCTCCCATGTTTGATTTCCGCGACCAGACCGTCGTCGTCACCGGGGGCACCCGCGGCATCGGCCGGGCCATCTCCCGGCATTTCCTCGAGGCGGGCGCGACGGTCGTGGCCACCTACACCGCCAATGACGCCGCAACGGAGGCGTTCAAGACCGCTCTGGGCCCAGCCGCCAAAGAGCTCCATCTCCGCAAGTTCGACGTCGCCGACTACGCGCAGGCCGAGGCCTTCTACAAGGACCTCGACGCGGAGCACAAGAACTTCTCCGTCCTCGTCAACAACTCCGGCATCCGCAAGGACGCCGTCCTGGCGATGATGAAGCCGGAGGACTGGCAGCAGGTCCTGGACGTCAACCTGACCGGCGCCTTCAACATGGCCAAGCTGGCCGTGCACCGGTTCATGCCGAACCGCTATGGTCGCATCATCACGATCACGTCGCCGGCCGGCCGCTTCGGGTTCGAGGGGCAGGCGAACTACGCCGCCTCCAAGGCCGGGCAGATCGCGATGACGCGCTCGCTGTCGAAGGAGGTGGCCTCGCGCGGGATCACGGCCAACTGCGTCTCGCCGGGGTTCATCGACACGGAGTTCGTCGCGGACCTGCCGGAGAAGCTCCGCAAGGACTACCTCGCGTCGATTCCGCTCAAGCGCTTCGGGACGCCCGACGATGTCGCATACTGTGTGCTCTTCCTGGCCTCCCGCGAGGCCGGCTACATCACCGGCTCGGTCCTGTCCGTGGACGGAGGCCTGTAAAGTGACGGCCCGGACGAACGAGGTGCTGACGCTGCTCCCCCACCGCCCGCCCTTCCTCTTTCTCGACGAGGTGCTCGAGCGGGACGACCGCCGCATCAAGGCCGTCAAGACGCTGCACCCGGAGGAGCCGTACCTGGCGGGGCACTACCCCGGTCGGCCCATCATGCCCGGCGTGCTAATTTGCGAGTGCGTGTTCCAGGCAGGCGCCGCGCTCCTGTTCGGCCGCGGCACGCTCGATCCGAAGAAGGTGCCGGTGCTCAGCAAGATCCAGAACGCCCGCTTCCGGCGGCCCGTCTTTCCCGGCGCCCGGCTGGTGATCGAGGCGGAGATCGTCGAAGAGCTCATGGGCGCGTTGATCATGAAGGGTTCAGTCGGCGTGGACGGGCAGAATGTGCTGCGCACGGAGTTCATCGTCGGCATGGCGGACGTCGGCGAGGGACCGACCATGAGGAGTCCGGCGTGAGCTTTCTCGGCTTTGAAGGCAGGACGATCGTCGTCTTCGGCGTGGCGAACAAGAAGAGCGTCGCCTACCACATCGGCCAGACGCTGGAAGCGGAAGGAGCGACGGTCGTCTATGTCGTGCGGTCGAAAGAGCGCAAGGACAGCGTCGGCAAGCTGCTGCCGAAGGCGGAGATTCACGTCTGCGACGTGGCGCGGGAAGAGGAAATCCTCGCCGTGGCCCGCGACATCGGCAAAGCCCATCCGGCGATCCACGGGCTCGTGCACTCCATCGCCTTTCTGGACTACGAGGGCGGCGTCAAGCCCTTCCACGAGACGACCCGCAAGGCCTTCCTCCAGTCCGTGGACATCTCCTGCTATTCGCTCATCGCCATCGCGAACGCCTTCAAGACCATCCTGGTCCCTGACGCCTCCGTCGTGGCGGTCTCCATCTCGACCACAAAGATGGCGGCCGAAAGCTATGGCATCATGGGCCCCGTGAAGGCCGCGCTGGATTCGACCATCTGTTTCCTCGCCAAATCTTTTAGTTCGTTCTCCAACGTCCGCTTCAACTCGGTCAACCCCGGCCTGCTCAAGACTTCGGCCTCGGCCGGCATCCCCGGCTATGCGGACTACTATCTCTACGCGGAGCGGCTGACGCTGCGGAAGAAGGGGGTGACGACGCAGGAGGTCGCCAACGCGGCGGCGTTCCTCCTGAGCGAGCGCTCGGCCGGCATCAACGCCCAGGGGATCGTCCTCGACGCCGGCATGGCCGTGAACTACTTCGACAAGGACATCATGCGCCGCGCCTCACGGCCCGAGTGATCCGACTTTGAGCCCGCCGTACAGGTCCGACGACTCGAAGTTCAGCGACCGGCGCAAGGTTCCGCGGTTCACGCTCCAGGTCCGGGCGGGCGTGACCGGCGGCGGGAAGACCCATTGGGGCAGCCTCAGCAACGTGAGCCGGACCGGCGTGGCCATGTCGCTCAAGCAGCCATTGCGGCCGAACCAGGGCGTCACCATCCTGTTCAACCTTCGCAGCGCCGATGGGCGGGAAGTCACGGAGTCTTTGTCCGCAAAGGTCGTCTGGCAGTTGGGAGGCAAGGCTGGGTTCGAGTTGGACCCTCCCGTGAAGGGCCGTTCCCCGGCGGTCCTGAAGGCGCCGTACCTCAATGCCTACCTGATCGATAAAGAATCAGGGCGGTAAAGGAGGGAATGCCGCGGCGTTCCGGGCTTTCCCGGCTTAGCCTTGACTCCCGCTGCGCAGTGGATTACGATGCATCCCGTACTTACGTCCTTGGTGTCGCAACCCTGTGACTGGAGGAGGCCATGACGATGACTGGAGTGATTCGCATACTGGGCATTCTGACGGCGGTTGCATTCGTGGGCCAGGTCGGTCTGGCGGCGGCGGCCGACGAGCCCAAGAAGGAAAAGAAGGCCAAGGAGGCCCCGGCGGCCGCGAAGCCGGGCGGTGGGATCCAAAGCAACAAGGCCGAGGCCGCCAAGTCGCCTCGGCTGACGAAGGGCCGTGTCTGCTCGGGTGAGACCCCCAAGATCAAGAAGATCAGCCCGGACGAAGGCAAGACCGGTGACAAGGTGACCATCACCGGCGAAAACTTCGGCGAGCCCGGCTGTATCAGCATGGTTTCCTTCGGGCCCGGCGGAGCCGCCAAGTTCACCCAGGTGGACGACAAGACGATCACGACCACGGTCCCGGATGGCAAGAAGGGGATGGAGTTCCTGACCGTGACCGGTGCCACAAGCCAGGATACCAAGCCTTTCCTGCGCAAATAGACCGCGTTCTCATTCCTGGGCCGGCGCGCTGCTCCCGGGGGAGTCCCCGGGCGGCGCGTCGCCGCCTCCGGCCCGTCCATCGTATAATGCCGAAATGTCCGCTGTGACCAAGAAGTACCAGGAGGCCGAGTACGTCCGCGACGAAGCGGGCTTGAAGGCCCTCTGCGGGCGGCTCCGGGAGCACGAGCGCCTGGCGGTGGACACGGAATTCATGGGCGAGGATTCCTTCCATCCCCGCCTTGAAATCATCCAGGTCGCGGCGGGGGACGTGACCGCGATCATCGATCATCAGGAAGTCCGCCGGCTCGATCCATTCCTGGACCTTCTGAACGACGCCCGGCTGCTGAAGGTGGTCCACGCCGGTCGGCAGGACCTGGAAATTTTCTCGGTGCTGTCCGGGGCCGTGCCCGCGCCCATCTTCGACACGCAGATCGCGGCGGCGATGGTGGGGTACGGGGCGCAGGTCGGCTACGGCCAACTCGTGCAACAAGTCGTCGGTGTGGTCCTGGACAAATCCGAGACCTTCACGAATTGGGCGCAGCGCCCGCTGACCCCGCAGCAGATCGCTTACGCGCTTGAGGATGTGCGGCATCTCTTTTCCTTGTACGACCATTTGCACGGCAAGCTGAAGACGCTGGGGCGCTTGGAGTGGGTGGAGGAGGAATTTGATCGGTTGCTGACCCTGGCCGGGGAGGAGTCGCGCGACCCGCGGCTCCGGTACCAGCGCATCAAGGGCTGGGAGGGCCTGCATCCGCGCGCGCGCGGCATTCTGCGGGAGCTGGCCGCCTGGCGCGAGCATGAGGCCAAAAGGCGGGACCGGCCACGCGGGCGGATCCTGCGCGACGAGATCCTGGTCGAGGTCGCCCGGCGCACGCCCACGACAATGTTGGCGCTGGGGGCCTTGCGCGGCATCCAGCCCTCCCAGGTGGAGAAATACGGCGAGGCGCTGGTCGGAGCGGTCAAGCATGGCCTGGACGTTGCGGAGCGCGACCTGCCGCGGGTCGAGAAACGCAAGCGGATCGATCCGGAAACGGCCGGGCTGGCCGATCTGCTCGGGACGGCGCTGAAGGTTCGCGCGGTCGAGGCTTTCATCGCGCCGCAGTTGCTGGCCACGTCGGCCGATCTCGATGTCTTCGCCCTGCATCGGGGCAAGGGTCCCGCCGAGCAACTGCCTCTCATGCAGGGCTGGCGGCGCGCGCTCGCCGGCGAGCACCTCGTGAAGGTCCTCCACGGCCGGCTCACCGTCGGCTACGACCCGGACACCGGCCAGGTGCGGCTCTTCGAGCGCTAAACCGCCTTCGGCTTGATGACGAAGACGCCGTCGCGGAGGGTGAGGAGGGCGGCGGTGACGCGGGGGTCGGACGAGACGACGCGGTTCAAATCCTGGATCGCGGCGGTGGAGGGGTCGGGACCGTGGGAGTTGAGGACCCGCCCGCTCCAGAGGACGTTGTCGATCAGAATCACACCGGTCGGCGAGATGAGATCGAGCGCGCGCCGGTAGTAGTTCACGTAGTTGGCCTTGTCGGCGTCGATGAAGATCAGGTCGAACGGCCCCTTCAGCGCCGCCAGCGTCTCCAGCGCCGGCCCCACGCGGACATGGATCTTCCTGCCGTGCGGGCTCTTGTCCCAGTGCCGGCGCGCAAAGGCCGCCGAGTCGGCATCAATCTCGCAGGTGAGCACCGTGCCCTCGTCCGGCAGCGCCTCCGCCATCGCCAGCGCACTGTAACCCGTAAACGTCCCGATCTCCAGGGCCCGCTTGGCGTGCACGGCCAGCGCCATCACTTTGAGAAACGCGCCCTCCAACGGCCCCACCACCATCTGCGGGCAGTCCTGCGTCCGGTACGTCTCCTCGCGGATCGTCCGGCAGACGTCCGATTCGGCCACGGAGCAGGCCGCCGCGTACTCCTCGATCTCCGTGGGCACCAGGTTTTCCATGGAGGCCCCCTCTCCCTAACCCTCCCCCTCGGAGGGGGGAGGGGAGGGTGGGGGTGAAACCGGCTCGAACTCGATCGTGAAATGCCGTAGCACCGGCGCCTGCTTGATGACGCGGAAGCCGCGCAGGGACTCGCGCAGCTTGTAGACGTGCTCGGCCACTTCGATCACGTAATCAATGTGGCTCTGGGTGTAGGCCCGCCTGGGGATGGCGATGCGTACGAGGTCCATGTCCGCGGGGATTTCCTCGCCGTCCACCGTGCGCCCGAACATGGCGTTGCCGATCTCGCCCGTGCGGACGCCGCCGTGCTCGTAGAACGCGGAGCAGAGGCTCTGGGCCGGGAATTGGTTCGGCGGGATGTGCGGGAGCAGGGCGCGCGCGTCCACGTACACGGCGTGCCCGCCCGGCGGCTGGACCATCGGGTAGCCGATCGCCGTCATCCGCTCCGCCAGGTATTCGACCGAGCGGAGCCGGTACCGGAGATAGTCCTCGTCCAGTACCTCGCGCAGGCCCTGTGCGATCGCGTCCAGGTCGCGGCCCGCCAGCCCGCCGTAGGTCGGAAACCCCTCGGTGAGGATCAGGAGGTTCCGGCACTGCTGGGCCCAGGCTTCGTTGTTCATGCCGAGGAACCCGCCGATGTTGACCAGGCCGTCCTTCTTGGCGGACATCGTGCAGCCGTCGCTGAGGCGGAACAGCTCGTGGGCGATGTCGGCCGGCGACCTGTCCTGGTAGCCGGGCTCGCGGAGTTTGATGAAGTAGGCGTTCTCCGCGAACCGGCAGGCGTCTAGGAAAAATGGGACGCCGTGGCGGCGGCACAAGGCGCTCGTCTCCCGGAGATTCTGCATCGAGA
>CAYLLY010000011.1:12039-44506 GCA_964384595.1 uncultured Nitrospirales bacterium | reverse complement strand
TCTGCCCGCCGGCCCCCTGCGCCCGCATCGCATGGATGTCGATCTCCGTATCCGGAATCGTCACGTGGGGAGAGATGTGCAGCATCGAGATCTAGGTCCTCCCCCGCCAGCGGCCCAACGGTCAGAACGTCATGAGGCTCTTCTGGAACGCATGGCGTGGTGCTCCGCGTAGGCGTCGAGCAGCCGCCGGATCATGCGCTGGTATTGAGTGTGATGTTTCCGCGCCTCGCCCTTGAAGAACTCGACACTTCTCTTGCTGAGCGCAATGGTGACCTTCACTCCCTCGTCCCGAAAGACGAGATCCTCGGGTCGCGGCAGGAAGTCAGGAACTACCTTCAGGCGACCGAGGGGTTCATTCGTGTATTTGATTTTCTCGCTCATAGATTCCCTTTCCTTTCCGCCAATAACCGGCCCCGAAAATCCGAATGACCTCCTCGCGATACGTGAACCGGACGGTCAGGACTCCGCCATCGACCCACCCAAAGCAGTAATGCCGCTTCTCGCCTGAGCTATGCGAGAGGTCTTCCGCGATCACACGGCGCGGATCAGCAAAGGCGAACTGGGCTTTTGCGAAAGAGACTCCGTGCTTCTCTTGGTTTTCCTGATCCTTCTTCGGGTCCCACTCGAACCGGGCCTTTGCCATCAAGGAAAGATAACATGAATCTGGCTAAATAGCCATACGTTTATATGGAGGTGAAAGTGCGCTGTTCTTTGTAGAACGCAGGCAACGAGGACGCCGCAATATCGAAGCGTAAATGAACCGCGGTCGAGACTTTATTGACGTTCTGCCCGCCGGCCCCCTGCGCACGCATCGCATGGATGTCGATCTCCGTATCCGGAATCGTCACGTGGGGAGAGATGTGCAGCATCGAGATCTAGGCTCTTCGAAACGGAGAAACGGTGTCAGCCTACAACATCGAGAAGGACGCGGGGGTTCTTATACGCAATGGCCAGCAGCGTACGCGCCGGGCCCGAGGGAGCACGGCGACCTTGCTCCCACTCTTGTAAGGTACGCACAGAAACACCGAGGAGCTGCGCGAACTTCGACTGAGACAGGCCGACCCGAGTGCGTGTCTCGGCGACAGGCGGGAACGTAACGACGCGCCCCACTTCACCTCGCTTGAGCTGCCGCATACCTTCAAGGATTTCGGCTCCAATGTCGCGACGACGTGCTTTAGTCATCGTCAATCTCCTTTCGAATCTGTCGGAGAACGTGAGCCGGAATATTCTCGGCGACGTTCTTCGGATAGAGCGTCAGCATCCAGATCACGCCCTGTCGAGACCGCAGGTAATAAATGATGCGGAGCCCACCACGCTTGCCTCGACCAGGTAGAGCCCAACGCAGTTTGCGGATACCGCCGGACCCGGGAATGATCGGGCCGGCCTCTGGATTCCCGGCAAGCGCAGCCTGCAGCCGCAAATATTCCTCGCCGGACAAATACTCGCCGACAAGGCGAGTGAAGAGCGGGGTCTCGATGAACGTGAACACACGGCAAACTATACGTCAAAGACGTATAGTTGTCAAGGTGCAGTGACGCGGGCTCATGCGTGCAGTCAGCGTCCGAGATGCGAGCAGCGTAATCCCGCCCGCGCCCTGCGCCCGCACCGCATGGATGTCGATCTCCGTATCCGGGATCGTCACATGCGGCGAGATGTACAGCATCGAGATCTAGGTCCCACTTCCCCGCCGGCGGCCCACGGACTCTCAGAAGATCGAGGCTGACTCCGATTCTTCACATTGCATCCGTTTTCTTCCCTTCGGTCTCCTGTAGGGCCTTCTCAATTATGCGCTTCAACTCAAGTAAGTGCCGAGGGTCGGCCTCTCGTAGCATGCTCATCGGAAAAAATAAAAGGCGAAAAGCGCTCCACTCGCTCATCGAATCCGTAGACGCCTCCATAGCAGTCACGAAAACTGGTGAAAGAAATCCGCTCCACCTTCGTCGTATGCCTCGACGATAAAGCCAGCGGAAAATCATATTGTCAGCCTATCACCCATAGATGAGCTTTCCAGCTACGGCAAATGCTATAAGCTTTTCGATTACGTGGCAAGAAATTTCATGGGAGTAAACCAGCAGGCTGCTCAAAAAGGAAGGACTCTACCCCACCTAGCCTCCCCTTACAAAAGGGAGGGAGATCAGAGCGAGCTTAGTGATAACTCTCTGAGTCGGTCGGGAACTTGCCCTGTTCGACTTCTTCGCGGTAGCGGCGGAGGGCCTGGAGCGCGTCGGCCTTGAGGTGCGCGTAGGGCTTGACGAACTTGGGAACGAACTGATCGAAGAGGCCCAGCAGGTCGTAGAGGACCAGTACTTGGCCGTCGCAGGAGGGACCGGCGCCGATGCCGATGGTGGGAATCGAAAGCGCCTGCGTGATCGCCTTCGCCAGCTTGGCCGGCACGGCCTCCAGCACCAGCGCAAAGGCCCCGGCCGCTTCCAGCGCGCGCGCGTCGGCGAGCAGCTCGTCCGCTTGCTCGGCGCCCTTGCCCTGAACCTTGTAGCCGCCGTAGCGATGGACCGATTGCGGCGTCATACCGAGATGGCCCATGACCGGAATGCCGAAGCGCGTCATTGCCTCCACCCGATCCACCACCGCCGCGCCGCCTTCCAGCTTCACCGCCGCGGCCCCGGCCTGGAGCAGCAGGCCCGCGTTCCGCACCGCTTCTTCGACGGAGACCTGATAAGAGAGGAACGGCATGTCGGCGATGACCAGCGAGCGCTGAGCGGCGTCCGCCACCAGCTTCGTGTGGTAGAGCATATCCTCCATCGTCACGGAGAGCGTGTCTTTCTTCCCCTGGACGACCACGCCCAATGAATCCCCCACGAGCAGCACGTCGAGGCCCGCTTCCTCCGCGATGCGCGTGAAGAGGGCGTCGTAGGCGGTGACCACCACGATCTTGCGGCCTTCGGCCTTCCGCTTCTTGAGGTCGGGAACGGTCATGCCAGCTCGGCCTTCTGGAGGATCTCGGGCAGGCGGTCCACTGCCTTGACGGTCATGATGTGGACCCCGTCGCAATGCGCGCGCACGGCCTTGATCGTCCGCACGGCGATCTGGACGCCGACGTCCAGCGCGCGCTCGTCGCCCGCCGCCCTCAACTCGTCGATGATCGCCTGCGGGACGTCCACGCCGGGGATGTTGGCGTTCATGAACTCCGCCATCTTGGCCGAGCGCAGGACCAGGATCCCCGCCAGCACCTTGACCGGGAACTTCCGCACGGCCTTCATGAACGATTTGAACTTCTCCACGTCATAAAACGCCTGGGTCTGGAAGAACTTGGTGCCGGCATTGACCTTGGTTTCGAACTTGGCCAGCATCGGCCCAGCCGGGTCCTGCTCCGGCGTGACGGCCGCCCCGATGTAGAGCTCCGTCGGCCCTTGCAGCTTGTGTCCCGCCAGGTCTTTGCCCTGGTTCAGCGACTGGATCACCTGCATGATGCCGATGGAATCGAGGTCATAAACCGGCTTCGCGTCCTTGTGATCGCCGACGGTGGGATAGTCGCCGGTCAGGCAGAGCATATTCCGGATCCCCAGGATGTGGGCGGACATGAGATCGGACTGGATGGCCAGGCGGTTGCGGTCGCGGCAGGTCATCTGCATGACCGGATCGTGCCCCATCTCGTAGAGCAGCCGGCAGATGGACATGGACCCGGCTCTTAAGATCGCCGCCGTATTATCGGTGACATTGACGCCATGGACCTTGCCCACCAAGGCCTTGGCGTTGTCCATGATGTGCGAGACGTCCGTGCCCTTCGGCGGATTGTACTCCACCGTGGTCGCAAACTGGCCGGACTCCAGGACCTCTCGTAATCGTCGCACGCCCACCGTCAGTGGCCTCCTTTATTATTCCGTGCCACAGACCGCTGGGCTGATTCGAGAGTGTTCTGCAGGAGCATCGCGATCGTCATCGGCCCGACGCCGCCGGGAACCGGCGAAATCCACCCGGCTTTCTGGCTCACGGGCTCGAAGTCCACGTCGCCGACGAACTTGCCGTCCTCGGTCCGGTTCACGCCGACGTCCACGACCACCGCGCCCTCGCGCACCATGTCCGCCGTCACGAACCGGGCCTTGCCGATGGCCACGACCAGGATCTCGGCCTCGCGGCAGACCGCCGGCAGATCTTTCGTTTTGGAATGGCAGATCGTCACGGTCGCATGCCGATGAAGCAGCATCAGCGCCACCGGCTTGCCCACGATATTGCTCCGCCCGACGACCACCGCGCGTTTCCCCGCAATCCCGACGCCCGTGGACTCGATCATTTTGATGACGCCGCGGGGCGTGCAGGCCTCGAAGATCGGCGTGCCCTCCACGAGCCGGCCCATGTTGTACGGGTGAAAGCCGTCCGCGTCCTTCTCCGGCAGGACCGCGTTCAGGATGACTTGGCTGTCGATGTGCTTCGGCAGCGGGAGCTGCACGAGAATGCCGTGGATCTGGGGATCGCGATTGACCTTGTCGATCAGGGCCAGCAGTTCGGCCTGGCTGGTCGAGGCCGGAAGCTTGTGGTCCGCCACATGAATGCCGACCGCCTCGCAGGCCTTGTGCTTGTTCTTGACGTAGAGGTGAGAGGCGGGGTCGTCGCCCACCAGGACCGCCGCCAGTCCGGGCTTGACCCCTGACGTGGCCAGCAGCGCCGCCGCGTCCTTGGCGATCTGGTCCCGGATCGCCTGTGACAGGACCTTACCGTCGATGAGTCGCGCCGCCACGTGTTCCTCCTGAAATATGAGAGCGTTCCGCGCATCAGAGGCGTGGCGCAGAATAACAAGGCCTCTTGTTTGGAGTCAAGAAATCGTAGTAGAGTGCGCGCGTGACGTCGTTGTCCGGAATCACGCGACCCATCCTCGCGGCGCTGCTCCTGGCGCTCGTTCCGAGCGCGTCCGCCCTGGCCCTCCAGGTGACCGGCTTGAAAAACCCCGCCGGCTTCATCGTGGATCCGGCGACGGGGGCCTATTTCATCTCGAATGAGAACGGCGGCCCCAGCGCGCGCGACAACAACGGGTTCATCACCAAGCTGGACGAGCACGGCAAGATCGTCAAGCTGAAATTCATCGAGGGCGGGATGAACGGCGTGACCCTCCATGCCCCCAAGGGGATGGCCGTCCTCGACAAGACCCTGTTCGTCTCCGATATCGACCGGGTCCGGCGCTTCGATCCCGCCACCGGCCGCCCGCTCGGCGAGGTCGATCTGTCCGCCATCAACGTGGACTTCCTGACGGGGCTGGCCGCGGACGGCGCCGGCCTGCTCTACATCGCGGACACCGGCGCCGACACGATCCTGAAAGTGGATACGCGCCGCGGCTCCAAACCGGCGGTCCTCGTGAAAGACGCCGCGCTGGCCGGCCCGCACGGGCTGGCCGTCAACCCCGCGACCGGTGCGCTTGTGGCGGTCAGTTGGAACGAGGGCAAGATCCTGGAAATCGCCGGGGACGGCGCCGTCAAAGTCCTCTTCGCCAACTCCTTCTTCAACGCCCGCTTCGGCAACCTGGCGGGCGTGGACTTCGACGCCTTCGGCAATATGTACGTCTCGGATTTCTCCCAGGGCAAAGTGATCCGGATCGACCCGGACTTTCGCATCCAGACCATCGCCGAGTTCCTGACCACGCCGGCCAGTCTCTCGATCGACCGCAAAAACCATCTCATCCTCATTCCGTACCTGACCGGGAATGCCGCGGAGCTGAACGGGCTGGGCCGCGAGCGCAAGCGGTAGCGAGCCGGCCATGCCGCACACCACGTGCGCCTACTGTCATGCCAGAAAGGGCAAGCGCCAATGCCCGGCCCTCAACGGGATGATCTGTTCGGCCTGCTGCGGGGAGAACCGCCTCACGAAGATCAACTGCCCGGCAGACTGCCAGTACCTGGAGGCCGGCACGGACTATCAGCGGCAGCGTGTCGGCGAGCTGTTCCGCCAGGAACGCCGGCGCGCGTACCGGGAGGTCTTCGAGATCGGGGGCGAGAAGGGCGCGGGCCTCTTCAACCTGATCGAGATCGTCTGCTTCAGCTATTTCCACAACAAGCCGTCCGGACTGGACGGCGAGGTCGTCTCGGCGCTGGAGTTCATCCGCCGGCTCCTCAGCCCCCTGCACTTCCCAGCGCCGACCGTGCCGGCGTTCTCCCAATACCTGCACAAGGAGTTCAAGGCGTTCCTGGAGAAGGAGAAGGTCGATCAGACGCAGGCCCAGCAGATCGTGGATGTAGCGCTCAGGGTCGTCAACGAGTTTTCGGGAACGGGGCTTCGCTCCAACCGGTTCATCACCGGCGTCATCGGCTGCCTCACGCTGGATCACCCCGAGGTGGCCGCGCACATCAAGAAGCAGGACACGGACCAGCCGCGCATCGTGTTGGCGGAGGAGAAGGACATCGCCGTCGCGGCCAAGGAACAGGCCCAGCGCGAGAAGAGCCGACTCGTGATCCCCGGCATGTCGGCGCCCAAGCCCGCGCCTGAACCCGCGCCGCACCAGCACGGCCCCGGCTGCAAACATTCGTAGGGGCACGGCATGCCGTGCCCCTACCGGATCGTCACCTTCCGCATCACGTCGCCTTCCTGGAACTTGGGCAGGAGGTCCAGCCCCTCGACGACCTGGCCGAAGACCGTATACTTGCCGTCCAGGAAGGGCTGTGGTTCGAGGCAGATGTAGAATTGGCTGTCGGCGCTGTCCGGGTCACGCGTGTGGTGGGCCATGCCCACCGTGCCGACCTTGTGCTTCTTCTCGCTGAATTCCGCCGGAATGGTCTGGCCGGACCCGCCCGTTCCGTCGCCTGCGGGATCGCCGCCCTGGATGAGAAATCTGGGGACGACGCGGTGGAAGGTCAGGCCGTTGTAGAACCCTTTCCTGACAAGCTCCGTGAATCGCGTGACGGTCTTGGGCGCGATATCCGGAAGGAGCTCGATGGAAAGTTTGCCACGATCCGTCTCGATCAGAACATGAGGCCCCAGCGCCCGTCCGGGCGACGCCACAGGCGGAGTCGCCGGCTTTTCAGTTTTGGGAGCCTGAGCGAAAACGGGTGAGACGAAACCGGCGAGGCACAGCAGGGAAGCGAGCCATGCGTTTCGCATCCGAATCATGGCCCGCTTCCCTCCGCCTCTCTACTTTTCAACGATCGTGACCGTCATCTCGATCCGTTCGTTGGGCAGGTCATTGCGGTCCCGCGGCGAATTCACGATCTTGTCCGCCGCCTCCATGCCCTTCGTGACCTCCCCGAAGGCCGTGTACTGCCGGTCCAGGAACGTCGAATCCTTCACCACGATGAAGAACTGCGAGCCCGCGCTGTCCGGGTGGTTGGACCGCGCCATCGAGACGATCCCGCGCGTGTGGGACTTGGCATTGAACTCCGCCTTCAATTTGTGTGGAGGGCCGCCCATCCCGTACTCGCTCTTCTTGTTGGGGTCCTTCGTGTTGGGATCGCCGCCCTGGATCATGAATCCCGGGATGACGCGGTGAAAGAGCGTCTTGTCGTAGAACCCGGACTGGGCCAGCGTGATGAAGTTCTCCACATGCTTTGGCGCCAGTTCCGGGAAAAACTTGATCTCGATCTCGCCGAACTTGGTCTTGATGATCGCGTGGGGCTGCATTTTCCCTCCTTCTGTCGGCTTTTTGTCTTCTGCCCCGAAGGCAGCGCCCGACGTGCCTAGGAACAACATCGTCAACATGATGATCCCGAACCGATATTGCATATCGCCTACCTCCAATAAAACTATCCCCGCAATTTCTCCAAGGCCTGCTTGGCGGCCATCTGCTCCGCCTCTTTCTTGCTCAACCCGGCGCCGACCCCGTAGCGCTCGCCGCGGATCAGGATTTCCACCTCGAACAGCTTCTCATGGTCCGGCCCCGTTGCCCGGATGGTCCGGTACTGCGGCAGCATCGCAAAGTCCCGCTGGCAGACTTCCTGGAGATCGGTCTTGAAGTCTCCCTTCGCGAAAGACCGGTCGCAGGAGGCCAGCTCGTCGCTGAATGTGGTCTTGACGCAGGCCGACGCGGCCTCCAACCCGCCGTCCAGATACACGCCGGCGAACACCGCCTCGAGCGCGTCCGCCAGGATGGAGGGCTTGCTGCGGCCCTCTGTCTTTGTCTCGCCCCGGCCAAGGCGGAGCGGCTCGCCCAATCCGATCTTCTTCGCCACGCGGGCCAGGGTCTTTTCGCTCACCAGCCGCGCCCGCAGCTTCGACAGCTCCCCCTCCGCCGCCTTGGGGAAGGCATGCAGGAGATACTCGCTCACGACCAGATCCAACACCGCATCGCCCAAAAACTCAAGCCGCTCGTTATCGGACTCCTTGGATTCCCGCACCTCATTGAGATAGGACTTATGGGTGAGCGCTTCAAGGAGCAGGCGGGGTTGTCGAAACCGGTACTCGATCCGGCGTTGAATCTCATCCAGCCCGCCTGTCGGCATGGAATCTTACGCCGCGCAACGTGAAAAAATCAGACAGGCGTTGACTCCTCCGAAGCCGAAGGAATTGGAGAGCACGGTGCGGACGTCGGCCCGGCGGGCGGCGTTGGGAATGTAGTCCAGGTCGCACTCGGGGTCGGGCACGTCCTGATTGATGGTGGGGGGCAACACCCCGCGCTGGATGGCCAGGATGCTGAAGACCGCTTCCACCCCGCCGGCGGCGCCGAGCAGATGTCCCGTCATGGACTTCGTGGAGCTGACGGCCAGCCGGCGCGCGTACTCTCCGAAGACCTGCTTGATGGCGCCGGTTTCAATGCGGTCGGCCATCGTCGACGTGGCGTGCGCGTTCACGTACCCGATCGCCTCCGGCGTCAGCCCGGCATCCTGCAGAGCGAGGCGCATGCACCGGACCGCCCCGCTGCCATCTTCGGGCGGCGCGGTGATATGGTAGGCGTCGGCGGTCATCCCGTACCCCAGGATCTCGGCATAGATGCGCGCCCCGCGGCGGCGCGCCGACTCCAGTTCCTCCAGCACCAGCACGCCCGCGCCCTCGCCGAGCACGAACCCGTCCCGCTCCTTGTCGAAGGGGCGGCTGGCCCGTTCCGGCTCGTCGTTGCGCGTCGAGAGCGCCTTGGCCGACGCGAACCCCGCCACGCACAACGGGGTGATCGCGGCTTCCGTGCCGCCGGCCACCATCGCATCCGCCTCCCCGTGCTGGATGATCCGGAACGCGTCGCCGATGCAGTGGTTGCCGGTCGCGCAGGCCGTCACCGCGCAGGAGTTCGGGCCACGCGCGCCGATCCGCATCGACACCTGCCCGGAGGCGAGATTGATGATGACCATCGGAATGAAGAAGGGAGACACCCGATCCGGCCCCTTGTCCAGCAGGACCTTGTGGTAGGCCTCGATGGCCGGCAATCCGCCGATGCCGGAGCCGATGTAGACGCCGACACGATCGGCATTCTCTTCGGTGACCTTGAGCCCGGAATCATCCACCGCCATCTGGCTGGCGCCGACGGCATAATGGATGAACGTATCCATTTTTTTGATCTCTTTTTTTTCGATGTAGTCGGCGGGGTTGAACTCCGTGACCTCCCCCGCAATCTGGCAGGCATGCGACGAGGGATCGAACTTGGTGATCCGCCTGATCCCCGACTTCCCGGCGCACAACGCGCTCCAGGTCTTCTCCACCCCGACTCCCAGCGGGGTGATCAGGCCGAGGCCCGTGACGACGACCCGTCTTTTCAGGATTTCGCTCCCCATCGGACGCGCAGCCGATTCGGCGGTGTCAGCTGTTCTCTTTGATGAAGTCCACGGCGTCCTGGACGGTCAGGATCTTTTCGGCCTTTTCATCCGGGATTTCGATCTCAAACGCTTCTTCGAAGGCCATCACCAGTTCGACGGTATCCAGCGAGTCGGCGCCGAGGTCTTCCACGAACTTGGCGTCCGGGACCACGTCGTCCTCCTCCACGCCCAACTGCTCGGCGATGATCTTCTTCACCCGTTCTTCAATGGCTGCCATAGATTTTGCCACCTCCCACCTCCAGATCCAGACCGCGCGAGGCCCGAGCGCCTCACGCCATCAACATTCCCCCGTTCACGTGGAGCACGTGCCCCGTGATATACGCCGCCTCCGGCGAAACCAGAAACCGCACGGCTTCGGCCACGTCCGCCGGGCTCCCGAGCCGGCCCAACGGAATCTGTTTGAGCAGCGCGTCGCGGACCTCTCCGCCCAGCTTGTCGGTCATGGCCGTTTCGATAAAGCCGGGCGCCACGGCATTCACGGTGATCCCCCGGCTCGCATACTCGCGCGCCACCGTCTTGGTGAACCCGATGACGGCCGCCTTCGACGCCGCGTAGTTCGCCTGTCCCGCATTCCCCATCACGCCGACGACCGACGCGATGTTCACCATGGCCCCGCCACGCTGCTTAGTCATGGCGGGCAGCACGGCCTTGGTGCAATGGAACGTTCCCTTCAGATTGACGTCCAGGACCGCGTTCCAGTCCTCCTCCTTCATGCGAAGCAGTAGCCCATCGCGCGTGATGCCCGCGTTGTTGACCAGGATATCGATGCGCCCCAGCTCGGCAACGACCTGATCGGTCATCGCCTTGACGTCGGCCCACTCGGCGACGTTCGCCTTGAGGACCACCGCCCGGCGGCCATGGGCCGTCACCGCCGCCGCCGTCTCCGGCGCGCGGGACACATCGAGGTCCACCACCGCCACATCCGCGCCCGCCCGGGCCAGCGTCTCGGCGATGGCGCGCCCGATCCCCTGGGCCGCGCCCGTCACGATCGCGACTTTTCCTTCAAGACTCATGCGGCCAGGGCTGCAACCGTCGCGGCCAGGCTCGTCGGATCCTGCACATTGAACAGGCGGAGTTCGGGCGCGATCCGCCTGGCCAGTCCCGAGAGCACCTTCCCGGGGCCGACTTCCACCAGCGTGTGCATCCCCATCCGCACCAGGGCCCGCACCGACTCCTCCCACAAGACGGACGAGGCGAGCTGCCGGACCAGGGACGTCCGGACCTCCGCCGCGCTGCGGATGGACTTGGCCTCGACATTATTGATGAGCGGCACCGCCAGGTCCTGCATGGGTACGCGCGCCACATCGGCGGCCAGACGATCCGCCGCAGACTGCATCAGTGACGTGTGCACCGGCACGCTGACCGGCAACGGAATGACCTTGCGGCATCCTTTGGCCTTGGCCAGACGCACGGCCTCCTCGACGGCGGCCTTTTCACCCGCGATCACGATCTGGCCCGGCGCGTTGAAATTGGCCGGCGCCACCACTCCGAGTGAGGAAGCCGCCCGGCAGACTTCCGCCACGGCCGGCCGTTCCATGCCGAGGACGGCGCACACCAGACCTCTTCCCGCTTCAACCGCCTCCTGCATGTAGCGACCCCTATTACGGACCAATGCCACGGCATCCTCAAACACCAGGCCGGCGGCGGCCAGCACAGCCGTGTACTCTCCCAGGCTATGCCCCGCCACGGCGCACGGCTGAATGCCCGCTCTCCCCAGCAGGCGGAGCGTGATCGCGCTGACCGTCAGCAGCGCCGGCTGGGTGTACTCCGTGAGATTGAGCTGCTCGACCGGTCCCTTCAGGCAGAGGGTGGCCACATCGTATCCGAGCACATGCCCGGCCTTATCGAACATCGCCTTCGCGTCCGGTTCGTGTTCATAAAACTCCTGCCCCATCCCGACAGCCTGCGACCCCTGGCCGGGAAAGATGAACGCCACCCCCGAAGTCATGGCGCTACCATATGAGGGAAATTCGACCGAGTTGTCAACTGAAAACTACCCCTTTCCGACGCGGCAAACATGGGCTAAGTGGTCAATCTACAACAAATTCGCCGCCATCAACGCAGATCACGTTGCCGGTGACCCACTGGGCCTGGGGTTGGGCCAGCAACCCGATGGCTTCGGCCACATCCCGGGGGGTCGTGAGTCGCCCGGACGGGTTCTTCGCCTTCGCCATGTCGACCATGCGGTCGGACCCGGGGATCTTGCGCAGCGCCGGCGTGTCGGTCACACCCGCCATAACGGCGTTGACCGTGATCCCAAGCGGCGCCACCTCCAGCGTCAACTGGCGCACATGGGATTCCAGCGCCGATTTCGCCGCGGACACGGCCCCGTACGTCTTCCACACGCGGGCGCCCCCCGCGCTGGTCATCGCGAAGATCCGCCCCCCGGAGCCCATCAACTTGCGCCTGACCAGGTCTTGCGTCCAGTACACGAGGCTGTTCGCCATCACGTCGAGCGTCATGTCCATCTGGGCTTTGGTCAAGGACTCCGGTTCGCTCTCCGTAATGAAGGGCTTCAACGTCCCGAATGCCAGCGAATGCAGGAGCACGCGGATGGGCGACCCTGCTCCCCCGGCCCGGGCCTGGAACGCGTCCAGCACTTCACGGCGCTTGTCCGGATCGGCCGCATTGACGTTGAAGAAGAGGGCGTCCCGACCCTTGTTCTTGATCTCCCCGACGATACGATCCGCATTGGCCATCGTCGCCTTGCGGTCCAGGTGCACGCCCAAGATATGCATGCCGAGGCCCGCCAGTTCCAGCGAGACGGCCTCCCCGAATCCGCTGGATGCCCCCAGAATCAGCGCCCACGTTCCTTCTACCGATCGTGCATCCTTCATCGTTCCTCGTTCCGCCTGTTGATCACCACTTCACCACGGCCGACGCCCAGGTGAGACCCGACCCGAAGGCCACCATGAGAATGCGACTGCCCGGTGAGACTCGTCCCGCCCGGACGGCTTCGTCCAACGCCAGCGGGATCGACGCCGCCGAGGTGTTCCCGTACCGGTCAATGTTCAGAAAGACCCGCTCTTTCCTCAGGCCCAGGCGCTCCACCACCGCATTCACGATCCGCACGTTGGCTTGATGGGGAATGAACAGGTCCACGTCGTCGACGCCCAACTTGTTGGCCTCCAGGGCCTCCCGCGCCGTCGCTTCCAAGGTTCGTACGGCCACCTTGAAGGTTTCATTGCCTTTCATCTTGACGAACTGCTGCCGCTCCGCGAGCATGGGGGCCGAGGCCGGCAACCGCGACCCTCCACCCGGCACGCACACCAGATCCCAGAGATCCCCGTCGGAATGCAGATGCGTGGACAGGATGCCCCGCTCGTCGTCCGACGGCTCGATCAAGACCGCCCCCGCCCCATCCCCGAAGAGAATGCACGTGCTGCGATCCGTCCAATCGATCACCGAGGACATCACCTCCGTCCCCACGACCAGCGCCTTGCGGCACGCGCCGGATCGGACATAGAGATCGGCCACTGAGAGACCGTAGAGAAATCCCGAACAGGCCGCCGCCAGGTCGAACGCGACCGCCCGGGAGGCTTTCAAGTTCCGCTGGATCAGACAGGCCGTCGAGGGAAGCGGCATGTCCGGGGTACAGGTAGCGACCAGCAGCAGGTCGAGGTCCGCGGCATCCCAGCCGCCGGCCGCCAGGGCCGCGCGGGCCGCCTCGGTGCCCAGGTCGGAACTCGCTACGCCCTCGTCCACCACCCGCCGTTCGCGAATGCCGGTTCGCTCAGCGATCCATTCGTCGGACGTGGCGACCATACGCTCGAGGTCGGCGTTCCGGAGCACGCGCCTAGGCACCGCCGACCCGGTCGCCGTGATGCGCGCTCTCACCGGTCGGCGTCCTTGGGTTTTTCACCGAAGAGGGCCACGCTCTCCTCGATGTCGCGCTGGATGTGCTCATTGACCCGGCCATCGTGGATTTCCTTGGCCACCCGGATGGCGTTCTTGATGGCCCGGCCGGAGGACCGGCCGTGCGAGATGATACAAATGCCGTTGACGCCCAGCAGCGCCGCACCGCCGATTTCCGCATAGTCCAAGCGCCGCCTGAACCGGCCGAACGCCGGTTTCAGCATGGCATAACCAAACCGGCTCAGCATGGACTCGGCGGCGATCTCCTTGATGAGCATTTTCTTGAGGGCCGCCGACACGCCCTCGATGATCTTGAGGGCCACGTTGCCCATAAAGCCGTCGCAGACGACGACATCAGCCGCGCCCGTGAAGATGTCCCGGCCTTCGACGTTGCCCACGAAATTCAGCGGGCTTTCCTTCAGGCGCTTGAAGGTCTCTTTGGTGACTTCGTTCCCCTTCGTGTCTTCCTCGCCGATGCTGAGCAGGCCGATCGTCGGATGGGCCTTGTTCAATATATGCTGGGCGTATTCATGTCCCATCAGGGCGAACTGGGTCAGGTGATGGGCGGTGCAATCCACCGTGGCGCCCACATCCAGGACGATCGTATGGCCCGTCAGCGTGGGGATCAGCGTCGCGATCGCCGGCCGCTCGACGCCCTTGAGCACCCCCAGCAGAAAGAACGCCGTGACTACCGTCGCGCCGGTGTTGCCGGCACTGACGATGCCGACCGCCTCGCCCTTCTTGACCAATTCGGTGCCGACCCAAATGGAAGAGTCCCGCTTCCGGCGAACCACCTGCGACGGCTGCTCATGCATCTCGACCCGCTGGGAGGCATGGCGCAGCGTGAGGCCGGGCAGACCCTGCAGGCCCTGGCGGCGCAATTCTTCCTTGAGCAGCGCCTCGTCGCCCACGAGGACGATCTCCACTCCGTACTCGCGGACCGCAAGCGCGGCCCCCTCGACCTCCGAGGCCGGAGCGTGATCGCCACCCATGGCATCCAGCGCGATTCTCATGTCGAGCGCAGCCCTCGCTCAGGCTTCTTCGACCGCGATGACTTCCTGACCTTTGTAGGTCCCGCACGTCAGGCAGGTGTAATGCGGAAGTTTCGGCTGGTGGCACTGAGGACAGATGGACAGGCCTTTCGGACGGATCTTGAGCTTGGCCGTCCGCCGCTTGTCGCGACGAGCCTTGGAGTGCTTATGCTTGGGATTCGGCATAGATTATTTCCCCTTCAAGTGTTGACGCAGAACCGCCCACCGGGGGTCGGGCGGGGGGGCGCATGAGCACGCTCCCTGATTGAGATCTTGCCCGCACTGCACGCACAGCCCCCGGCAATCGTCCCGGCACTGCGGGCTGAACGGCACGGCCAGGAGCACCTCCTGCCGGACCAGATCGTCCAGGACGATGGCGTCATCCCGGCAGTAGTAATCCTCCGCCTGCTGCGGCGGCATCGGGTGCTCGCCCGAAGGCAGCGGCGTCGGCGGCACGAACTGCGTCGAGATGGGGATGTCCAGCGAAGCGGGAAACTCGCGCAGACATCGCACGCACTCGAAGGCGACCGGCGCCGTGATCCGCCCCGTGACCAGGACCGCCTTCTCGGCCTTGACCAGAAAGAGGTCGACCGCAATCGGCTCCAAAAAGCGGCCACCGCCTACGGCCAGATCGAGCGCAGCCGGATCTTCCTTGACCGACAGGCGCAATCCTTCTTCCGGAATTTCAGAGACCTGGACCCGATCCATGGTCCCTCCTACGACATCGCGGCGCGGCGAGCCGGTCGTTCGCGCGGGCCCGCGACGGGCCTACCGCTCTTCCGCAAAGGCCACGAGCGCAATCGTTCTCGCCCGCTTGATGGCGATCGTCAATTCGCGCTGATGTCCCAGACAGTTTCCCGACATCCGGCGGGGAATGATTCGGCCCCGCTCGGTCAGAAAATTACGGATCAAGCCGACGTCCTTGTAATCAATGGCGATCTTGTCGTGACAAAACCGGCAGACGCGCCGGCGCTGAAAGAATCGTCCTCGTTCCACTTGCGCTTCTCCTCAGATCGGTTCGTCGGATTCGTAGTGGGGCGCATCGTCGACGGGCTCTTTCGCATGGCTCTCCCCGCCTTGATCCTGACGCTTCGACAGGAACCGAATGTTTTCCGCCACCACCTCGTGCTTCGTGACTTTCTGCCCGTCCTTGGTCTCGAACTTCCGCATCTGCAACCGCCCTTCGACCAACGCCCCGTTGCCCTTGCTCAGATATTGCCCGCAGGTCTCCGCCTGCTTGCCGAACACGACGATATCGACGAAGCACACCTCTTCCTTCATTTCCTCGCCCTGCCGGTACTTGCGGTTGACCGCCAACCCGAAATTCGCCACAGGCGTGCCGCTGGGCGCATACCGGATCTCCGGGTCCCGGGTCAGATTGCCCATCAGAATGATCTTATTGAACCCCGCCATGCTCCGGCTCCTTGGCGGATTCGGCGCCGGGAGCGCGCAACCCGCGTTCGTCGGTCTTGACGGTCAGGAATTTCAGCGTGGCGTCGTCCAGGCGGAACAGCCGCTCGACTTCGGACACCACGGCCCCGTTCCCACGATAGTTGAGCTGCACGTAGACGCCCTTCTTTTCCTGCTTGATCTCATAAGCCAGCTTCTTTTTCCCCCAACTGGCGAGATTCTCGACGGTCCCGCCGGCCTTCTCGACGGTGGCCTTGACCTTCTCCAGAACCTTGGGGATTTCCTCATCGGCCAGCGAAGGGCGCAAGATGAAGATAGACTCGTAGAGCTGTGGCATGTGCTGCATCTCCTTTTGGATATCAAGCCCCGGAACCGGGTCCGGAGCAAGGGGACGACAAAGAGCGGCTCACCGTAACACAGCGCCCGGCCAGAATCAAGGTTGTCACGGTCAGATGTCAAGCCAAAATAGAAATGTCCTCTTCTTCCCACAGTCGAAATATCCGGTTTGAGGTGAGCCCGCCGGTCTTGCGGGATCGGCAGAAACATGGTACCGTGACCGCATGACTCAGCTCGCACAGAAACTCGACAAGAAACTCGCCACGTGGAGGCCTGAGGTAGCGGCTCAAGTAGAGCAGATCGTAACCGACGTGATCGAGTTGGCCGACAGCGACACGTTGGATTTGCTGCCCTCGCGGGCCGTCGTGCAAGAAGTCCTCGACACACTCGATGAACGCCAAGCCGGGTGATATCTGGCTGGCTGATCTCGGATTGGCTGCCAAAACCCGACCCGTCCTCATCGTCTCTCGTCACGATCCGGAAGCCCCCCGCGCGCTCATCATCTACGTCCCGCTGACTACCCAGCATCGGGGCAGTCGCTATGAAGTGCCCGTGGGACACATCCCGTTTCTGCACCAACCGTCCGTCGTCAATGTGCAAGGGATCGGCGCTCTGGTCGAACCCCGGTTGGAACGCAAGCTGGGACAGCTTTCCCCCGACACCATGGCCCAGGTCAAAGACGCCATTCGCTTCGCGCTTGATCTGTAACAAGGGCGTCACCGTTCCATCCTCACGCCTCCGCGATCTGCATGAACCGCTTCATCACCGTCGCTCACTCCGACTCAATAAAGACTCCCGACCCCTTTTCTATCTCTCGCCCCTCACCCTACCCTCTCCCGGGGCACCCATTGCTCTCTATTGCAATGGGTCATGGGCGAGGGAATTTTGAGGACATTTCTATTGTGGGATTACAGATTCGGGCGTCAGACATTGAACCGGAAAAACATCACATCGCCGTCTTTCACGAGATAGTCGCGCCCTTCCAGACGGAACAACCCTTTCTCCTTCACGCCCGCTTCGTTCCCGCAGGCGATCAGATCATCGTAATGATAGACTTCAGCCCGGATGAACCCCCGCTCCATGTCGGAATGGATTTTCCCGGCGGCCTGGGCGGCTTTCGTCCCCTCCCGGAGCGTCCAGGCCCGTGATTCCGTTTCGCCGGCGGTGAAAAACGTGATCAGTCCCAGCAGGTCATACGCCGTGCGGACCAGACGGACCAAGCCGCCTTCCCCGATGCCGAGCTCCCGGAGATAGTCGGCCCGGTCGCCGGGCGCCAGCGTGGACACCTCCGCCTCGATGCTGCCGGCGATCGTCACGGCCCGTGCACCGCGGGCCACGGCCAGTTCCGAAACCCGGCGCACGGCCGGGGTGTCTTCCTGGCTTTCCCCGACGTTGACGGCGAACACGATGGGTTTAGCCGTCAGCAGTTGGTACTCGCGCAGCCAGGCTTGCTCAGCGGCAGACGTCGTCCCGCTGCCCAGCCATTCACCTTTGCCCAACCGTTCGATGAGCCCGCTGAGGAAGGCCATCTCCTGGGCGGCTCCGGCCTCGCCGGCCCGCACTTTTTTTTCAAGTTTTTCCCGCCGTCGCTCGAGTGTCTGCAGGTCGGCGAGCATCAGCTCGGTTTCGATCAGGCCGATGTCGCGCTCGGGGTCCGGCTCGCCCACCACATGCATAACGTCGGGATTGTCGAAGCACCGCACCACGTGCACCAGGGCGTCGGCTTCACGGACCTGGCTCAGAAACTGATTCCCGAGCCCCTCGCCCATGCTCGATCCCTGCACGAGCCCCGCGATGTCGCGGAACTCGATGGCCGTCGGCGTGGTTTTTTTCGATTTGAAGATCTGCGTCAGTCGGGTCAACCGTTCATCCTGAATCACCGCCACGCCGATATTGGCCTCGACGGTCGAAAACGGATAATTGGCGACCATCGCCTTGCCGCACGTCAAGGCGTTGAAGATCGTGGATTTGCCGACGTTGGGCAGGCCGATGATGCCGCAATTTAAAGCCATGGCGTGTCGTCAGAGGAAAAGACGTTATTCGTTAACCGTTAAACGGCAAGAGAAAGGAGTCCTGGAATCCGGAGAGTCATCATGATTCACGTATAACGATTAACGTTTAACGATCTCACGACTCGCGTTTCACGTTGAATCGGTTCATCGCTGTCATCAATCCCTCGCCGATCCAGCACTCCAAGGCTTGAACCGCTTGCAGAACCGCTTCATCAAGAACCGTCCGCTCACGCGAAGGCACGGGCGCCAGGACATAGTCCGCGGGGTCCTCGCCCGCAGGCGGGCGCCCCACCCCTAGCTTGAGCCGGGCGAATCGGTCGGAGCCCAGTGCGTCGATGATGGAGAGCACCCCGTTGTGGCCGCCGGCCCCCCCGCGGGACTTGATGCGCAGGCGGCCGGGGTCGAGATCGAGATCGTCGTGGACGACGATCACATCGTTGAGGCCCAGAGCGAGATCACCGACCACGACGGCGACGACCGGCCCGCTCCGGTTCATATAGGTCTGCGGCTTGAGCAGCGTGACCGCATGACCGGCCACCTGTCCGTGGGTCGAGGCCCCCTCACCGTGCCGCCTGAACTTCAGCCCCGCCCCGGCGGCCAGGGCCTCCACCACCCAGAACCCTGCATTGTGCCGGGTCTCGACATACGCCTGACCAGGATTGCCGAGGCCGACAATCAATCGCACCCGTTATTTCTTCTTCTCCGCTTTAACTTCTTTGCCTTCCTTTTTCTCTCCCTTGGCATCGGCGGCAGGCGCCGCGGCCGCCGTAGGCGCAGCGGCTACCGGCTTCGCGGCGGCCGCGGCCGCTTCTTCAGCTACCCCCTCTTCTTCCTTGCCCTTCCCGATCACTTCAGGCTCCGCCGGGCCTTCACCGGCCGGCGCCGTGGACAGCAGCGCCTCGAGCTTCGCTTCGGAGATCGGAGCGACGATGCTGACGACCATCAACTCGGGCTCGTCCAGAATCCGGACGCCGGCCGGGAGCTGCACTTCTTTGACATGGATCCCCTGATTGATCTTGAGGTTGCTCGGATCCACCGTAATGTGCGCCGGAATCTGGCCCGGCAGACACTCGATATGCAACTCGCGCATGTTGTGCTGCAGAATGCCCCCCTCGGCCACGCCCACCGGCGTCCCCTTGGTGACGGCCACCGGCACGCGGACACGGAGCGTCTTGTTCAGGGCCACCTCGAACAGGTCGGCGTGCAGGATCGCGCCTGTGATGGGATCGAGCTGGTAGTCCCTCAGCATGGCGGTCCGCTTCATTTCCTTCCCGCCCTTGGCAATGCTCAGATTCAGAAGGGAATTGGACCCGGAGTCCGAATGGAGCACTTTACGGATCTCGGCGGGATCCACCGTCAGCGCGATGCACTCCCCCTGCCCGTATAGGATTCCCGGAATCTTCCCCTGGCGCCGCAAGGTCCGGGCGATGCCTTTCCCGACCGCCTCGCGGGTTTCCACTTTCACGTCAAACTGCATGGCACACCTCTTCCTTAAAACACGCCGGCGTTAAACAAACAGGGAACTGACGGACTCTTCTTCATGGATGCGTTTGACGGCTTCTCCCAACAACGGGGCCACCGAGAGCACCCGCAGCTTGGGACAAATGCGCTCCTTCCCGTTGAGCGGGATGGTATTCGTCACCACCACTTCCTCCAGCTTCGAGGCGTTCAACCGATCCAGGGCCGGACCCGACAGCACCGCATGGGTGCAGGCCGTCCAGACACGGCGGGCGCCGTAATCAGCGCACGCCTTGGCGCCCTGGGCGATCGTCCCTGCCGTGTCGATCATGTCGTCCAGCAGCAGCGCGTCGCGGCCGGATACGTCTCCGATGATGTGCATGACGTGGGACTCATTGGGCCCTTCCCGCCGCTTGTCGATGATCGCCAGGTTGGCCTGCAGTCGCTTGGCGAAGGCGCGGGCGCGCTCGACGCCTCCCGCGTCCGGCGAGACGACGACGAGGTCCTGTCCGCCCCGCTTCTCGACGTACTCCAATAAGACCGGCGCCGCATAGAGATGATCCACGGGGACATTGAAGAATCCCTGGATCTGTCCGGCGTGCAGGTCCATCGTGAGCACCCGGTCGGCGCCCGCCGCCGCGATGAGGTCCGCCACCAGTTTGGCGGAGATCGGCACGCGGGGCTGATCTTTCCGGTCCTGGCGGCCATACCCGTAATAGGGGATGACGGCCGTAATGCGGTACGCCGAGGAGCGCTTGAGCGCGTCGAGCAGGAGCAGCAGCTCCATCACGTGCTTGTTGACCGGGTCGCAGGTCGATTGAAACAGAAAGACATCCTTGCCGCGCACGTTCTCGTTGATCTGAACCCGGATCTCGCTGTCGCTGAAGGTCGACACGAGGGCGTTCCCCTGCTCGACCTTGAGGTAATCGCAAATCTCTTTGACGAGCGCCGGGTTAGAGTTCCCGGCGAACACCTTCAATTCGTGCACCTGCAATCTCCTTCTGGGAATCAGCGCCGGCGCTCCGCCACGGAGGAAAACGCGTCAATGTAATCCATCGTTCTTCGAATTGTCAACCGCGCCGAGCCGCCGCCGGCTGTCCCTGCGTCCTGGTCACCCACGCTCTCCAGCCGGGACGCCGGTCCAGCCCTTCCGCCGCCGTCCGGGCCGATCGTTCGTCGGCAAACACGCCGAAGACGGTCGAGCCGCTGCCCGAGAGCATGGCGGCCTCCGCCCCGCGCGCGCCGAGCAACAGCCGAATCTCCCGCAGGACCGGATACTCGGCTTCCATCACTGAAGCAAAATCGTTCTCGACCATCGGGAGCAGATCGGGCCACGTCACCAGGGGCGGCTCTCCCGTGACCGGATTGGGCGCAATATGCGGCAGCCGGTTTGGCGCCGGGGTCCGATTCGCGCGAGCCGCCGCCAGCTTCCCATAGGCCCAGGCGGTCGGAATCGCGATGCCGGGATTGACCAGCAGCAGCCAGCGCTCTCCCTCCAAGTGGAGCGGCGAAACCCGCTCGCCCCGCCCTTCGACCAGCGCCGTCGGCCCGTAGAAAAAAAAGGGGACGTCGCTGCCCACTTCTCCCCCGACTGCGGCCATTTCACCTCGGGACCAGCCGGTCTGCAGCAGGGCCGTCAGCGCCCGGATGGTCGCGGCCGCATCGCTGCTGCCGCCGCCGACCCCGGCCGCCACCGGCAAGCGCTTCCGCACGACGAGCCGGATTCCCTGGCGCCGCCCCAACCGCGCCAGCGTGCGTTCCGCCGCCCGGCAGGCCAGGTTCGTGGAGTCGGTCGGCAGATCGGCGCCCTCGCACGTCATCCGGATGCCCTCGCCGCCGGTTTCCGCGATCACCGTATCGGACAGGTCGAACGTCTGCATCACCGACCACAGATCGTGATAGGAATCGGGCCGGCGATCCAGCACGCGGAGAATGAGATTGACCTTCCCGGGCGCCGCCACTTCGACTCCATGGCTAGCCACCCGCGTCCTCCTCATCGTCTTCCGGTCCGGCGCCCGCGCCGTTCCCGGTCCTGATCTCGTATTTCTCCAGGCGATAGCGGAGGGAGCGCGCGTTGAGCTTGAGCAGGCGGGCGGCTTCCTTTTTCACGCCCCCGCTGCGCTCCAAGGCCTTCATCAACAGACCTCGCTCAATGCCGTTGATCAGAGATTCCAGATCCAGCCCCTCGGACGGTATATCGGCCGGGACTTGAGCCTCCCGGTCCCGGGACGGCTCCCGCATCCACTGGGCGACATCGTCCAGAGTCATTTCAGGACCGGGCGCAAGGGCCACCACACGTTCCAGCACGTTCTCCAGCTCGCGGACGTTCCCCCTCCACTCATTCCGCTGAAGCGCCTGCATCGCCGCCGGCGCCACCAGCAGCGCGGGCTTGCCCGCTTGCCGGCCGAAGACGGCAAGGAAATGCCGTACCAGCAGGGGGATATCGTCGGGATGAGCGCGCAGCGGAGGGAGCGTGAGAGGAATCACATTCAGACGGTAGTACAGATCTTCCCGGAATGCCCCCCGGGCCACCGCTTTGGAGAGGTCCTTGTTCGTGGCAGCGATGATACGCACGTCCACCTTGATATCCCGCGTGCCCCCGATCCGCCGGAACTCCGGCGTCTGGAGCACCCGCAGTAATTTGACCTGGATGCCCAGCGGCGCCTCCCCGATCTCGTCAAGGAACAGCGTACCGCCGTCGGCCACTTCAAAGAGCCCTTCCTTGTTGGACACGGCGCCGGTAAAGGAGCCGCGCATATGCCCGAAGAGCTCGCTTTCCAGCAGAGGCTCAGGCAAGGCTCCGCAATTCACGGTCACAAAGGCGCGCTCCCGGCGCGGGCTGCTGTCATGGATGGCCCGCGCGACCAGTTCCTTGCCGGTGCCGCTCTCGCCATAAATGAGAACCGTGCCGGAGTTGTCCGACACCCGCTTGATCAGATCGAAGACTTTTCGCATCGGTTCGCTGGTGCCGACGATATGTTTGAATTCGGCCCGCTCCCGCAACTCCCGCTTCAAGAAGCGGTTTTCCGTCACGAGGCGCTGGGCTTCCAACGCCATGCGGATCTTCCAGACGACATACCCGTTGTCGCCCCAGGGCTTCGGTAGGACGTCAAAGGCGCCGAGGTTCATGGCTTCGACCCCGACGGCCAGGTTGGCGAACGCCGTGAGGACGATGACGCCGGTATCAGGCGAAACCTCTTTGACGGCCCGGAGGACATCCATGCCTTGAAGACGGCCGGGCATTTTCAGGTCCGTGATGACGAGATTGAAGATGTCGCTCTTGAGGAACTGCAGCGCCGCCTGGCCGTCTGCGGCCGCCGTGACGCTGTATCCTTCCGTCTTGATGAAGGCGAGCAGGGTCTCGCGGATGAGTCGCTCATCCTCCACGATGAGAATTTTGGCGGGCGCCGTCAACGTCACTTGGCCGTCCCCCCGGCGGCCGGAAGCGTCAGCCGCACACGGGTCCCCATGCCCGGCACGCTTTCGACCTGCACGCGTCCGCGGTGGTCCTCCATGATCCGATGGACCACCGACAGCCCAAGTCCGGTTCCTTCCTCCTTGGTGGTAAAGAAGGGATCGAAAATCTTATCGCGATGTTCCTCGGCGATGCCCTGGCCGGTATCTTCAAAGACAATTTCGACCGATTCGCCGTCCATTGCGCCGATTCCCTTTCCTCCCCGGTTCGTCGCGACCGTCAGCGTCCCGCCTACCGGCATCGCCTGACAGGCATTCAACCCCAGGTTCCAACAGACCTGTTGCATCTGGTCGGGATCCAGCAGGGCCACAACACCCCCCGGCGCCAGATGCCGGACGAACCGGATCCTGCCGCCGTATTCCGGGGTCTGTTCCAGCATGGAGACCGTGACCTGCACCAGTTCGTTGAGGTCGTACTCCTTGAGATTGAGCGGACGTGACCGCGCGTACTGCAGGAAATCCGAGACGATGCCGTTCAACCGTTCGGTCTCGCGCAGCGCCAGATCCAGCAGCGGCCGGTTGTCATCGGACGGCTGCAAGTCCTTCCGGAGCACCTGCATCGACCCGGACAGCGCCGCGAGCGGATTGCGGATTTCGTGCGCCATGCCCGCCGACACTTCACCGATCTTGGCCAGCCATTGCCGGCGCCGGTTTTCTTCTTCCATCTTCTTCTGCAGGCTGATGTCCTGAAAGACACCGACGATGCCGATGGGGATGCCCTGCTCATCGTACAGCGTCGACAGGTTCATCCCGAGGATGATCCGCCGGCCGTCCTTCCGGACGCTCACCTCCTCGATCCCGCCCGGGACGGTCGCGGGAGGAAGATGGTCGCGCGCGAGGTCCGGCCAGGCGAACACGTCCCACCAAAACCGGTTACGGACCTCCGCTTTGGTGTACCCCATGACCAGTTCCGCTTTTTTATTGAAGGACGTGAGCCGGCCTTCCGAATCCGTCGTGAAGACGCCGCTGTCGATGCTTTCCAGGATGAAGCGGTGGATTTCCTGCAATTCGGTCAGGTCGCGGGCTTTTTTCTCAAGCCGTTCGCCCAACGTCCCGCTCAGATACCCCACCATGAGAAAGCCGAGGACATTGATGGACAGATTGTAGAAGATTTCAGGAACCGGCAGGTCCGTCACCCGGGGCAGCGAGAGCAACGGAAACATCTCATACGTGGAACGATAGTACTGGACGTCCACGATCGCGCCATAGAGGATACCGGCCATCGAGGCGGCCGTCAGGCCGCCCTTCCGGGACAGCAGCGCGCTCGCGGCCGTGATCGAAAGGATATAGAGCAGCGAAAACGGGCTCTCCACACCTCCGGTCAGCGCCACCAGCGCGGTCTCGAAAAGGATGTCGCCCCCGATCTGAATGTAGGCGAAGGGGACGAGCCGCTCAATCCGATTGATGAGGATGCTGTACAGAATGGTCAGGAGGTAGGTCGCGACGATCAGGCCGTAGTAGGCCGGGATGGACTGGGTGCTTTTGCCGATCTGAAAATAGATCAAGACGCCCAGGGTCAGGGTCACGACGGCGACCCGGATGCCCATGAGCCACTTCAGCTTATGTCGGAGGGCCTCCATACATCTCGTCGAACCTGACCTGCGCCTTAGCCGACGACCGAGGCCATCTTGAAAATGGGCAGGTACATCGCGATCACGATAAACCCGATTACCGTCCCTAGAAACACCATCAGCGCCGGCTCCAGGAGGGCGGTCAGCGCCGACACGGCGGCATCCACCTCGTCATCGTAGAAGTCGGCGATCTTGCCCAACATCACGTCCAACGCCCCGGTCGCCTCGCCCACGTTGATCATCTGCACGACCATCGGCGGAAAGACGCCGGTCTTGCCCAACGGCTCAGACAGGGTCTTCCCCTCGCCCACGCTGGACCGCGCGTCGAGAATCGCCTGCTCCACGATCTTGTTGCCGGCGATCCGCGCCACGATGTCCAGCCCTTCCATGATCGGCACGCCGCTCTGCAGCAAGGTCCCGAAGGTGCGGGTAAACTGCGCGACCGCAATCTTCCGGATGAGATCTCCCGCCACCGGCAGTTTCAGCATCAGCGTGTCGATCTTGATGCGGCCGCCCGGCGTCGTATAGTACTGCTTCAGCGCATAGATGCCCCCACCGGCCGCCGCAATAATAAAGATGATGTAACTTTGCATGAACTCGCTGACGCCGATGACGAACTGGGTCGGCCCCGGCAGGGCCCCGCCGAAGTCGGTGAACATCTTCGCAAAGATCGGGATGACGAAGACCAACAGGACCGACACCACGATGATGGCGACGCCCATGATGGCGGTCGGGTAGACCATGGCCGCTTTGATCTGGCCCTTTAATTTCGCCGCCTTCTCCAGCTGCGCCGCGAGGCGAATCAGGGTAGTGTCGAGCGCCCCGCCGATCTCCCCGGCCTGCACCATGTTGCTGTAGAGGCCGCTGAAGACCGTGGGGTGCTTCTTGAGGGCATCGGCGAACGTCGTCCCGGATTCCACGTCCGCCTTGACGTCGCCGATGATCCTGCCGAAGCTCTTGTTGTCGCACTGCGAGGACAGAATCTCGAGACACTGGACGAGCGGAAGTCCGGCGCCGATCATGGTCGCAAACTGCCGGGTGAAGATGACGATGTCCTTGTCGGTGACCTTCTGCTTCTTCTCGGCCGCCTTCTTCTTCTTCTCCTCGATCGTGGTGACGGTGACGCCCTGGGCACGCAACTGGTCGATCGCCGCGTCGCGGTTGTCGGCCGTGATCTCCGCCGTGACGGACTTTCCTCCGCGGGCCTTCCCGGCGTATGCAAAGACGGGCATGCAGTCACCTCATATGGTCGGTTGTGGGCTCGGAACTATTCGGCAACGGAGACGCCTTCGACCTCGGATATCGTCGTGACTCCATCCATGACCTTGCTGTGGCCGCTCATCCTGATGTTCTTGCACCCTTCCTCAACCGAAATCTTCTTGAGTTCGTCCGTGGAGGCGCCGCGCAGGATCCCCAATCGGATATTCTCCGTGATGGGCAGGATCTGGTAGAGCGCCACGCGTCCCTTGTACCCCTTGTTGTTGCACTTGTCGCATCCCTTGCCCTTCATGGGCGTCGCCTTGGCGATCGCCGCCTCGTCTTTTACACCCCACTTGCGCAGCACATCGGCCGTCACAGACGGGTCCGGTTCCTTGCAGCCCCCGCAGATGCGCCGGCACAGGCGCTGGGCGATGATCAGGATCACGGAGGAGGCGACCAGGAACGGCTCGATGCCCATGTTCAGGAGCCGGTTGATGGTGGCCGGCGCGTCATTGGTGTGGAGCGAGGCCAGGACCAAGTGGCCGGTCATCGCGGCCTTGACCGCGATCTCGCCCGTCTCGAAGTCCCGGATCTCGCCGATCAGAATGATGTCGGGGTCCTGGCGGAGGAAGGACTTCAAGGCCGCCGGAAAGGTCAGCCCAATGTCCGGCTGGACCAGCACCTGATTGATCCCCATGAAATTGAACTCGACCGGGTCTTCGGCCGTGGAGATGTTCACATCGACCGTATTGACGGCCTGCAGGCAGGAATAGAGGGTCACGGTCTTGCCGCTCCCGGTCGGCCCGGTGACGAGGAGCATCCCGTAGGGCATCGCCAGCGCGGCGTTGAGATCGGCAGCCTGCTTTTCATCGAAGCCGAGCTTGTCCTTGTCCACCTGGATGTTGGACTTGTCCAAGAGCCGGAGACAGCCCTTCTCGCCGAAGAGCGTCGGCAGGATCGAGACGCGGAAATCGATGTCCTTCTTGGGTCCCAGTTTCAGCTTGATGCGCCCGTCCTGGGGGAGCCGCCGCTCGGCGATGTCCAGCTTGGACATGATCTTGATGCGGGAGATAATCGCGTTCTTCACTTTCAAGGGCAGATTCATGACCGTCTGCAGGTCGCCGTCAACCCGGTACCGGATCCGGAAGACGGTCTCGTAGGGCTCGATGTGGATGTCGCTGGCTCCCACCTTCATGGCGTTGACCAGGATGCCGTTCACCAGCTTCACGATGGGGGCTTCAACCTCGCCGATGATGCCGCCTTCCTGCTCGGTCTCGGCCACTTCCACGGAATCAAGGGCGTCGCCGACGGTCTTGTCGAAGTCCTCGACATCCACCATGGGACCCTCTTGGGTCTGGCCGAGATTGGCCAGTTCATCGCCTTCCGGCATGTCGGAGACGGTGTAGTCCTTGGCTTGCAGGATGGACTTGGCGGCGCCGGCGGCATCCGCTTTGCCGGCCACCTCCCCTCCGTAATACTTCTTGATGGTCTCGATGAGCGCGGTTTCGGCGGCGATCACGGGCTCGATCGTATAGTTGGTGCGGAACTTGAGGTCGTCTAAGACGAGCATATTGGTCGGCTCAATCATGGCCACGGTCAAGGTGGCGCCGACCCGTCGCAACGGCAAGACCAAATGCTTTTTGACGAGTTCCAACGGCACCAGCTTGATGATGGCCGGATCGATGTTCTGGTACATCTTCAAGTCGACGGCGTTCACCCGGTACTGCTGCGCGAGAAACTGGAGGAGTTTCTCTTCCGGGACATAGCCCATTTTGACCAGCGTGCTGCCCAGCCGGCTGGCGCCTTTGGACGCCTTCACGGTCGCCAGCGCCTCATTGAGTTGCTGTTCGGTGATGAGCTTCGCGTCAACGAGTAACTTGCCGATTTTGTCAACGACAACAGCCATGGCCCTTACCCCGTCTTGTGAAATGGTTAAACCGAGAAAAAGCCCCCGATAAACATAGGGAAAGAGTGTACTGCGTTATGCCGCCCTTGTCAAACAGAGGCGGCGATTGCAACGCCGCTCCCGCGCCCTCAGACCAGGTCCGGATGGTAGGCGCGGATACCGCGATAAACATACTGCAGGCCCGAGGCGATGGTCAGGAGCAGCATGAGCGCCAGCAGCGGCATCAACTCGCGGACGTCCTTCTGGAACGCGATCAGCGCCAGCGCCAGGGCCAGGTACGAAAGCTGCGCCAAGGTGGTGCCCTTCCCGAGCGCCGTCGGCACCACCTCGATCGGGGTCTGCGTTACGTGCAGGAGCAGGGTCCCCGCCACAATGATGAGATCCCGGCTGACGACCACGATCGCGACCCAGCCCGGCACAAGGTGCAGGACCGACAGCGTCACGAAGGCCGAGGTCAGGAGCAGCTTGTCTGCCAGGGGGTCCAGATAGGCGCCGAGTTTCGTGCGCTGGTTCGCCATCCTGGCGATCACCCCGTCCAGAATGTCCGTTACCCCCGCAGCCAGCAGCGTCCAGAGCGCCCACTGGTAATGTCCATAGGTAAGGAACCCTATGAAGAAGGGAATGAGAAGGATACGGAGCACCGTCAGGGAATTGGGAAGATTCATAGGCGCCTGGGGAACGGAGCCTACCAGACGGTCACAACGAATTCTAGGGAAACATTCCGGCCGCGTCAATCGCGGGGATGTCGCTCCCGATTCCTTGACAATCGCCGTAAGTCTTCGATAAAGTGGGTTTTCTATGCAGGTGACGATCAACGGTAAGCCTGAAGAAGTCAGAGGGGGAACTATCCTGGAGATTCTTCAAGCCAAGGACGTCAGCCCCCAGATGGTCGCCGTCGAGCTCAACTCGAAGATCCTGGAGCGCGACGAGTTGGCCGGCACCGTCGTCAAAGACGGCGACGCGATCGAGCTGCTCTTCTACATGGGTGGAGGCCGCTGAGTGTTCCGCGCCTCGTCCACCATTACCGAGCTCATCGGCCGCACGCCCCTGGTCCGCCTCAACCGCTTGACGCCGGAAGGCGCGGCCACGATTTACGCCAAGGTGGAGTATTTCAACCCGGGCGGCTCGGTCAAGGACCGCATCTGCCTCAATATGATCGACGAGGCGGAGCGGCAGGGCAAGCTCAAGCCCGGCGCCACGATCATCGAGCCGACGAGCGGGAACACGGGCATCGGTCTGGCCCTGATCAGCGCCGTGCGCGGCTACAAGCTGATCCTCGTGATGCCGGAAAGCATGAGCATGGAGCGGGCCAGCCTGCTCTCATCGTACGGCGCGCAGCTCGTCCTCACGGCGGCCTGGGAAGGCATGAAGGGATCCATCAAGGAGGCCGAGAGCCTTGTCGCCGCGAACCCGGACTATTTCATGCCGGACCAGTTCTCGAATCCGGCAAACCCGGCCATGCACCGCAAGACCACGGCCCTCGAAATCTGGGAGGCCCTGGACGGCCGGATCGACGCCTTCGTGACCGCGGTCGGCACCGGAGGCACGATCACGGGGTGCGGCGAGGTGTTCAAGGAGCGGAACCCGAAGATCAAGGTCGTCGCGGTGGAACCGGCCGGCTCGCCCGTCCTTTCGGGCGGCGACCCGGGCCCGCATCGCATCCAGGGGATCGGCGCGGGGTTCGTCCCCAAGGTCCTGAACCGCTCGATCCTGGACGGCGTGCTCACGGTGACGGACGACGAGGCCTACCAGACCTCGAAGCTGCTGGCGAAAAAGGAAGGCCTCCTAGTCGGCATCTCCTCCGGCGCCAACGTTGCCGCCGCCCAGAAAGTCGCGGCCGAGCTCGGACCCGGCAAGAATGTGGTCACCGTCATGTGCGACACCGGCGAGCGCTATATCAGCATTGAGAAATACTTTAATATATGAAGATCGTCCAACGTTAAACGTTATACGTTAAACGGCAGATTCTTATGGACGAAACGGAAGAAACAACGAATAACGATTAACGAATAACGAAACGACACAGTATGGTTTTCATCCCCGATTCAGAAGAGCAGGTCACCCGCTACAGCCGACACATTCTGTTGCCGGAAGTCGGCGGCAAAGGCCAAAAGAAGATCGGGCAGGCCAAGGTCCTCATTGTCGGCGCCGGTGGCCTGGGCTCCCCCGCCGCGTTGTACCTGGCGGCGGCCGGCGTCGGGACGATCGGCCTGATCGACGGCGACGTGGTGGACCTGTCCAATCTCCAACGCCAGGTGATCCATCAGACCGTCGACATCGGGCGCCCCAAGGTGGTGTCCGCCAAGGCCAAGGTCCTCGCCTTGAATCCCAACGTCGCGGTCGAGACCCACGACACGCGCCTCACCGCGGAGAACGCCCTGGACATCATCGGCCGGTATGACATCGTCGTGGACGGCGTGGACAACTTTCCGGCCAAGTTCCTGATCAATGACGCCTGTTTCTTCGCGCGCAAGCCGCTGGTGCACGGCGGGATCCTTCGATTCGACGGGCGTGTGTTCACCATCCTGCCGGGCAAAAGCGCGTGCTACCGCTGCGTCTTCAAGCAGCCGCCGCCGCCGGGCTTGGTGGCCAGTTGCCAGGAAGCCGGCGTGATCGGCGCGCTGGCCGGCGTCATTGGCACCATCCAGGCGACCGAGGTGCTCAAGCTCATCCTGGACCGCGGCCGTCTCCTGACGGATCGGCTCCTGGATTACGACGCGCGCCTGACGCGTTTCCGTGAGATCAAAATCACCAAGAACCCGAAGTGCCCGTTGTGCGGGGATCGTCCCGAAATCACGACACTCTTCGAGCACGAGCCGGAGGTCTGCGCGGTCAAGACCGCGTAATCGCGCCATGACGTCCACCGCCGCCGCCGACAAGATCAAAGGGTTGGTCTGCCGCGAGTGCGGGAAGGAGTACCCGCCGGTTTCCCTGCACGTCTGCGACATGTGCTTCGGCCCCTTGGAGGTCCAATACAACTACCAGGCGATCAAGTCCTCCATTTCCCGCAAGACGATCGAGGCGGGCCCCAAGAGCCTGTGGCGGTACGTCGCTCTGCTGCCGATCCAGGGCGAGCCCACGGTGGGGCTCTACGCCGGGCTTACCCCGCTCATCCGGGCCAAAAATCTCGGCGACGAGCTCGGTCTGGACCAGCTCTACATCAAGAACGACACCGTGAACCACCCGACCCTGTCGTTCAAGGACCGTGTCGTCTCGGTGGCGCTGACCCGCGCCCTCGAGCTGGGCTATGACACCGTGGCCTGCGCCTCCACCGGGAACCTGGCGAACTCGGTCGCGGCCCACGCCGCGGCGGCCAAAATGCAGTGCTACGTCTTCATTCCCCATGATCTGGAAGCCTCCAAGGTGCTTGGCAACCTCGTGTATCGGCCGAACGTGGTCGAAGTCGAGGGGAATTACGACGACGTCAACCGGCTGTGCAGCGAGATCGCCGGCGAACACAAGTGGGCCTTCGTGAACGTCAACATCCGACCCTACTATGCCGAAGGATCCAAGACGCTGGCGTACGAGGTCGTCGAGCAGCTCGGCTGGGTCGCCCCCGACCAGATCGTCATTCCGATGGCCTCCGGCTCCCTCCTCACGAAGATCTGGAAGGGACTCAACGAATTTCACAAGCTGGGCCTGATCGACCGCCTAACCACCAAGGTCAATGGGGCGCAGGCCGAAGGCTGCTCGCCCATCTCGGCGGCCTACAAGCAGGGGCGGGACTTCTTCAAGCCGGTGAAACCTAACACCATCGCCAAGTCGCTGGCAATCGGCAATCCCGCCGACGGCTACTATGCGCTCAAGGCCACCGCCGAGAGCGGCGGGGCCATGGAGTCCGTCACCGATGAGGAGATCGTGGAAGGCATGACGCTCCTCGCGCAGACCGAAGGCGTCTTCGCCGAGACGGCCGGCGGCGTGACCGTCAGCGTCCTCAAGAAGCTGGTGAAGCAGGGCGTCATCAAGCGGACCGACACGACGGTTGCCTTGATCACGGGCAACGGCCTCAAGACCCAGGAGGCCGTGATGCATGCTGTCGGCCGGCCGACGCGGATTTCCCCGAGCCTGGTCCATTTCCAGAAGACGTTTAACCTGGGCAAGCACGAGAGGTAAGTTCCCGATGGTGACGGTTCGGATTCCCACTCCCCTGCGGCCGTTGACGGGGGGGAAAAGCGAGGTGGAGGCCACGGCCTCGGACATCCAGTCGATGATCGAGTCGCTCAACGGGCAGTTCCCCGGGCTCAAAGATCGGGTCTGCGACGACAAGGGCGAGATCAGGCGGTTCGTGAACATTTACCTCAACGAGGAAGACATCCGCTTCCTGCAAGGCAAGGACACGCCACTCAAGGACGGCGATGAGATCTCCATCGTGCCCGCCATCGCCGGCGGGGCTCCTCATTCGAAAGGGAACGCGTGATGGCGCACTTCCGCTTCCACCTGCGCTTTCCCGAGGACAAGATCAAGGAACCGGTCCTCTGCCAAATCAACCGGGAATTCCCGAAGGTCGATACGAACATCCGGCGGGCGGATGTCCGCG
>CAYLLY010000011.1:0-11939 GCA_964384595.1 uncultured Nitrospirales bacterium | reverse complement strand
ATCAACCGGGAATTCCCGAAGGTCGATACGAACATCCGGCGGGCGGATGTCCGCGAGAAGACCGGCTGGATGGACGTCGAGTTCGCGGGCGACCCCGCCGAAGTCGAGCGGGCGATCGAAGGCATCCGGAAGAAGGGCGTCATCGTGGACCCCATCGAGCTGAATGTGGTTGAATGACAGGCAAGAGGCGCGGGGCGATAGGCGAGATGGACTTCACCGAGCAACAGATCGAGCGCTACAGCCGGCACATCATCCTTCCCGATGTCGGCGGGAAGGGACAAATGAAACTCGCCAACGCCCGGGTGCTCATCATCGGCGCCGGCGGCCTGGGTTCCCCCGCGGCGTTCTATCTGGCCGCGGCCGGCGTCGGCACGATCGGGCTGGTGGACGGCGACGTGGTGGACCTGTCGAATCTCCAGCGCCAGATCCTCCATACAACCGCCGGCATCGGCAGGCCGAAGGTGGAGTCCGGGCGAGAGACGCTCGCCGCGCTGAACCCGGACGTCACGATCAAGACGTACCAGGCGAACATCGACGCGGGGAACATCCTCGGCATTCTCGCCGACTATGACCTCGTGCTGGACGGATCGGACAATTTCACCACCCGCTACCTGGTCAACGATGCCTGCTTCTTTGCCAAGAAGACGCTGATCTCCGGCAGCATTTTCCGTTTCGAAGGACAGCTCACCGTCCTCAAACCGAACGACGGGTTTCCCTGCTACCGGTGCCTCTACGCGGAGCCGCCACCGGCCGGCCTTGTCCCGAACTGCCAGGAAGCCGGCGTCTTGGGAGTCCTCGCCGGGACGATCGGCGTGCTCCAGGCCGCCGAGGCCATCAAGGAGCTCGTCGGATTCGGAACGTCCCTGGCCGGCTCCATGCTGATCTACGACGCCCTCGAGATGACCTTCCGCAAAACCCGCATCCCCAAAGATCCCGCGTGCCCGCTGTGCAGCTCCAGCCCGCGGATCACGGACCTGTCGAGCGATTACAGCGTTTCGTGCTCAATCTGACGATTCCCCGACAGATTCTCGACGAAATGATCGCCGAGGCGCGCGCGCTGGCGCCGCACGAGTGCTGCGGCCTGCTGGCAGGCAAGGACGGACTGGTCACTCATCACTACAAGATCAAAAACATCGTCGCGAGTCAGGGCGCAGGCATCGCGGAGTTGTTCGATACCGCCAAGATCGCGAACCTGGAACGCCTGTCTCCCGAGGAACGGGCAGATATCGCCTTCTGGATGGACACCAAGGACATGTTCACCGCTCAAAAGGACATGCGCGTTCAGGGAACGGCGATGCTGGCCAGCTATCATTCACACCCCGTTTCCCCTGCGCGACCATCTTCTACCGACATCAAAGCACTCGCCTTCTACCCCGACATTTTCCACATCATAATTTCACTTCAAGAAGAAGCGGAGCCCGTGGCCAATGCCTTCCGCATTGTTGGCGAAAAATTTGAGCAGGTTCCTTTCCAGACCGTCTAAATGACAACACTGAAACGGGTCAGTGACCTCGCCGCCGAACTGGGACTCCTCGACGAGGAGTTGATGCCCTACGGTCGTTTCAAGGGCAAAATCGCGCTATCGGCGCTCGATCGCCTGCGAGACCGCCCCCTCGGCCGGTATATCCTGGCCACCGCCATCAGCCCTACCCCGTTGGGAGAAGGCAAAACGGTCACCTCGATCGGGCTTGCGATGGGGTTGTGCCGTCTCGGACGGCGGGCGGTGGTGACGCTCCGCCAACCCAGCCTGGGGCCCGTCTTCGGCATCAAGGGAGGCGCATCCGGCGGGGGCCGCTCGCAAGTGGTGCCGCCGGAAGAGGTCAATCTGCATCTGACCGGCGACGCGCATGCCGTCGCCTCGGCGCACAATCTGCTGGCGGCTTTCATCGACAACCACCTCTCGCACGGCAACGCGCTGCGCATCGATCCCGACCGGATCGCGTGGCCACGGGTCATGGGCCTGAACGACCGCGCGCTTCGCCAGGTCACCCTGCAAGACGGCCGCCGCACCCAGTTCGTGATCACGGAAGCCTCCGAGGTGATGGCCATCCTCGCGCTGGCGTCCGATCTGGGAGACTTGCGCCGCCGGCTCGGCCGGATTCTTACAGGAATGACGCAGGATAACCGGCCGGTGCTCGCCGAGGAGCTGCGCTGCGCCGGGGCGATGGCCGCCTTGCTCAGAGATGCGATGAATCCCAACTTGCTTCAGACCATGGAAGGCACGCCGGCCATCCTGCATGCAGGGCCTTTCGGCAACATCGCCCACGGCAGCAGCTCAATTGTGGCCGACGCCCTCGCGCTCCGCCTGGCCGACTATGTCGTCACCGAAGCGGGCTTCGGCAGCGACCTGGGAGCGGAAAAGTTTTTCAACATCAAATGCCGCGCGTCCGGCCTGCGGCCGTCGGCCGCGGTCATCGTGGCCTCCTTGCGAGCTTTGAAGCTGCATGGCGGCGGCGGAACGGCCAAGCCCGGAGCGCCGCTCCCGCCTACCTTGACGGGCCCCAACCGGGAAGCTCTGGCTCGGGGGCTCGCGAACCTGGAGCAGCACATCGCGAACGTCCGCACGTTCGGCGTGCCGGCCGTCGTCGCCGTCAACGCTTTCGGAGGCGATCCGAAGGAGGAACTGGACTACGTGCGGGAGAAGGCGGTTGAATGCGGGGCCGTCGCCTCCGCCATCTCGACTCCGTGGGCGGACGGCGGAGCAGGCGCCGAAGCGCTCGCGGCAGCCGTGTTACAGGCCTGCGAAAAACCGGCGGCCTACAGGCCTTTGTATGAGGACACCGCTTCGATCGCGCAGAAGATCGACGCCATAGCCCGACGGATCTACGGAGCCCAGGGCGTGAACTTCGAGCCGACCGCTGAGAACCAGATCGCGCTGGCCACCCGGTTGGGTTACGGCCGCCTCCCGATCTGCATGGCCAAGACCCAGTATTCCTTGTCCCACGATCCTCTCCTCCTCGGCCGCCCGACAGGCTTCACCCTTCCCATCCGCGAACTGCGGATACTGGCCGGCGCCGGGTTTCTGACTGCGGTGTGCGGGGGAATGCAGCTCATGCCCGGGCTGCCCCGGCGCCCCGCCGGAGAGCAAATGGACCTCGACCCGGAAACAGGCCGCATTGTGGGACTGGCCTAGAGGGGAAACTTAAGGCGGCGTCACGGTCCTGAGCGATTGTCCGGTCGCCGTCTGGTAGGCTGCGTCGAATGTGCTCACTTCCGTAATCCTGATGTCGCTTCCCTTGCCTTTTAATGCAAGGTCCATCGAGGTCTGCGCAAAGGGAACGACCATTTCACGATAGTTGAACTGCCGGCACCCTTTGATTTTTTCCTCCAGCCCTCCCACCGACCCCACTTCGAGGTTATCGTTGATGGTCCCCGACATGCAGACATCGGGACGGATTTGATCGCCCAGCAGGGCCGAGGCCACACCCACGGCAAGAACGGCGCCTGCGCTGGGGCCATCGATGTAGAGCCCGCTCTGAAGAATGCTGGTCTTCACGGAGAGGCGAACCCGGAGGAACCGCGGGTCATAGCCCACGGCCTTCGCCGCGGCGGCAACCGCCGTCCGGAGGGACACGTCCAAGTGCCCGCCGAAGTGAGAGTCGGTCGAAACCTCCGGTCCGGTTCCCGATGAAACATAGCTGACAGCGAGGTCGACCAACGCCACTTCCCCTCGATTGGCCGCGTAAAAGCCCTGGCTTTCCTGCTTGGCCGAGAGTTGGTTCACCATCAGAACAGGAACCCGGTGGATGGTCGTCAGGAAAGGCATGGGCGCCTTGACGGATTGAACCGGTACGGAAGTCGGGGGCGCGCCTGGAGAAATACCCGTGGCCGGAGCGGCGGATGCGGGCACCGGCCTCTTCAAAACCTGAAGTGCAGCCTCTGTATCCTTATCCTTGTAATTGTCCTTTTGAATGATTCGACAATATGCAACCCCTCGGTCGGTAAAGAGATACGACCCGTCCTCCTGCGCGCACATCCACACGTCAGCCAGCGCCCCGACCGGATACAGGGCGACGCCTACAGACACGCAGAGGGCCAGGATTATGATACGTGAAGCCTTCATGACCTTTTAGAAAGGAGCAATATGGATGCCTTACTTCGATGAGAACGGACATGCACACCTGTTTTCTCGTAAGCCATTTAAATTATTGAGAATATTTAAATTGTGGAGGAAAAATTTTACGAAATAAAACACAAATGTCAGGGACAATTCCTATCCTGAAAGATAGCCGCAATACCCATTCGGATAGGCGTGTGTCTGCGGGCCTACCGATTCCTGATATGCAAGCCGAGGCGGACCGCCAGGGCCAGATGGTCAAAGTTGACCGGCTTGCCGATGATCTCTACGACCCCCAGGTTTAACGACTCCGCCAGCAGCTTCTCGTCCTGGCTGCCGGTCAACAGAATAATCGGAATGGTGTTTTTCTTCTCATGGAGGTGACGCATCACTCCAATTCCGTTCATGCCCGGCATGTACATATCCAGGGTGATCAGCGCGGGCTGCTCCTGATCCACCAACGACAACGCTTCTTCGCCGGTGGAGGCGGTACGGACGCGATAGCCACGCCCCGTCAAGAATTGCGAGAGCATATCAAGGATCGGCGGCTCGTCGTCCACGACCAAGATTAACTCTCCCAGCTGTCTCTCAGGCGGCGCGGCCGAGGCCGGAGGCGGAGGAACTGTCGCGGCCGGACCCTCGGGCGTCTGCTGAAGCGCCCGCTGCATGGATTCCATGACGGTATCCAGCGTTATCTTCTTGCTGAAAAAATCCCTCACGCCCAGTTGCCGGGCTTGACTCTCCAGATGATCCGTCCCCCAATTCGTCAGGATCATCACGTTAGCCTGTTGGTCGATCTTCCGGATCTCTTTGAGCACTTCGATTCCTTGGATATCCGGCAATCGGAGGTCCAGCAACGTGAACTTCGGCCGCCATTGACGAAACAATTTGATCGCCTCGTTGCCGTTGTAAGCAATCAGCACCTCATACCCGCAACGACTTAAGACAGCCTGCAGGAGATCGCAGTACAGCTTCTCGTCATCTACGACCAAGACTTTCGGCAAGCTCTCTTTCATCAGTCGGTCACGGCTCCTTCCGAGGCCGAGGAGACGTGCCGCGCGTACTTGGCCATGACACCGGCCGTGTAGCGCGGCACCGGCGGCTTCCACTTGTTGAGCCGGGCTTTGATCTCATTCTGGGTCAGTTCGACGCTCAGCTTGCGGGCGGCAATGTCGAAGACGATGGCATCGCCGTTTCTGATCGCCGCGATGGGACCCTTCTTGGCGGCTTCCGGAGCCACGTGCCCTGCCATCAGGCCGTGCGTGGCGCCCGAAAAGCGGCCGTCGGTGAGCAGCGCGACGGACTCGCCCAGCCCCGCGCCCACAATGGCGGCCGTCACACCCAGCATCTCGCGCATACCCGGGCCGCCCGCCGGCCCTTCGTAGCGGATCACGACCACATCACCGGCTTTGATCTGTCCCGCTTTGACCGCGGCGAAGGCGTCCTCTTCCCGGTCGAACACCTTGGCGCGTCCTTTAAACGACATCATCGCGTGCCCCACCACTTTCACGACGCACCCCTCCGGCGCCAGATTCCCTTTCAGAATCACCAACCCGCCGGTCGGCTTGATCGGATTGGACAGCGGCCGCACCACCTGTTGCCCCGGCGTCTCTTGCGCCTGCTTTGCCTCCGCCCCGATGGTCCGTCCCGTGACGGTCGGTTGATCGGCGTGCAGGATGCCGGCATCCAGCAGGCGCCTGGCGACGAGCGTCGTGCCGCCGGCCGTATAGAGATCGGCCGCCATGAAGCGGCCTCCGGGCTTGAGGTCGACCAGCAGCGGGACCTTCCGGTTGATCTTGTCGAAGTCGTCGATGGTCAGCCGCACGCCGGCTTCCCGCGCGACCGCGAGCAGATGCAGCACGGCGTTCGTGGAGCCTCCGGTCGTGGCGACGGCGGCGATCGCGTTCTCCAACGCCTTGCGCGTGATGATCCGGCGCGGGCGGAGATCGCTTCTTAGCAACTCCATCACCATCCGGCCGCATCGAAACGCCACCTCGTCCTTGCGGGGGTCCATGGCCGGCACGCCGTTGCAGCCCATGGGTGAAATGCCCAGGAACTCGAACGCGATGGCCATGGTATTGGCGGTAAATTGCCCTCCGCACGCGCCGGCCCCCGGACAGGCATGGTCTTCCAGATCGTGCAGCTCCGCGTCGGTCATCCTGCCCGCCGCATGCTTCCCCACCGCCTCGAAGACATCCTGGATGGTGACATCGTGACCCTGAAACCGGCCGGGCATGATCGACCCGCCGTAGAGCATCAACGAGGGAAGATTCAGGCGGGCCAACGCCATCACGGTGCCGGGGATCGTCTTGTCGCACCCGGAGAGCGCCACGACCGCGTCGAACAGGTGCCCGCGGGCGACCAGTTCGATGGAGTCGGCGATCACCTCGCGGCTGATCAGCGAGGCCTTCATCCCTTCCGTGCCCATGGAGATGCCGTCGGAGACCGCAATGGTGTTGTATTCGATGGGCGTTCCCCCGGCCGCACGGATGCCGGCCTTGACCTTCTCCGAGAGGCGGCGGAGGTGGGAATTGCACGGCATCACTTCGATCCAGGTGTTGGCGACTCCCACCAACGGATGCGCCAAGTCATCGTCGGTGAAGCCGACCGCTTTGAGCATGGCCCGGGCCGGAGCGCGGCCGGGGCCGTCGGTAAGGTCGCGGCTCTTGTGTTTCGGATCGCTCGTCATCGTGCCTCCTTCAATAAGGCAATAGTTATACCATCTAGAGGTCTCCAGGAAAAGCTGATTCCTGGTGGGTGCAAAGAAGATAGAAAAGCTATTTCGGCACGTCCTGGGCGCACCGGAAGCCGATCGCGCCGGTCTGGGCTGTGGGTACATCCCATATCCGAAGCGTGGCTCTGACGTCCTGCTTGGAAGGAGAATGCCACGAGCCGCCACGGAGCACCTTGTATTCCCCCGCAGGAGGGCCCTTGGGATTCCGATAGGGGCTATTCTGGTAGTACCGCTCACCGTACCAGTCAGCCACCCACTCGTATACGTTCCCCGCCATGTCGGCGACTCCCAAAGGACTCTTCCCCGCCTCAAGGCTTCCCACCGGGGCCAGAGACGCATACCCTTTCCAGTCGCAGCATTTTCCGAAGTTCGCGTTCCGGCTGGTCGGCTGCTCATTGCCCCAGGGATAGGCCCGTCCGTCCGTCCCACGAGCCGCCTTCTCCCATTCCGCCTCCGTCGGTAGGCGCTTCCCCGACCAACGGCAGTAGGCGTCGGCATCGTGCCAGTCCACCCCGATGACCGGCCGGTCTCTGTGCGCAGTCATGTTCACCTCATTCCAATGATCCGGCGGATTGCGCCTGGTCGCCTTGAGGAATTGCGCATAGCGCGAGGTCGTCAATTCATACTTATCCAGGTAGAACGCATCCAGGTAGACGCGGTGGGAAGGTTTTTCTTCCTCGCTCCCCATCGTGAAGTCTCCGGCCGGGACCAACACCATCGGGACGCCGTCCTTGCCGGTGATCTCGCGGCTGGCCTGCGGAGGAGCCGCGAAGGGCCGCACGCGGGCTACCTTGGGCGCAGGTTCCTCGCGCTGCGCCGCTTTTTCCGTTTTCCCGGCCGGCTCTTGGAGGGCGCCCTGTTCTTTCTCCTCGAAGGGAATTGGGGCCTGTTCGGGACCCGCGCCCTTTTGTTGCTCCTTGCGGAGCCACAAGACGAACTGCCCGCCGTCATCGCCGGCCGCCAATACCGGAGCGCTACGGATTGGCGGTCCAGGTTGCTCTTGGGAACGCTTGATGGTTAAGGGCCCGACGATATCCCTGGCAGGCAGATAGGCGTGGGTGTTGCCTTCAAGAACCCGTATGAAGCGCCATGCGAACGCGCTGTATCCTTCTTTGAAAGGATCGGTCGGGTCCGGCATGGGACGCGGGCCGCCCGATGAAAGGATCCATCGAGACTTCTTCACATAGAGATCCCTTGCCCCGACCCGTCCCGAGTCAGTCTTACGCGTTGTCACCATCAGTGAGTCGCTGAAAGACGAATCCACCACCATGAGGATATGCCGGGCGGGGATGCTGACCAAGAAATCCTTCACATCGGAGTTGAAGAGATAGTACGCTGTGTTGTCCTTCTCACCGTCGGAGGGAATCCAGTATCCCGTCTTTTCCGTAGGCCCGGATCCGGGGCGGGCGTTGGCGTAGCCGCCCAGACCTGCATAATAGATCAGCAGGCTGTCCTTGTCGGAGAGGCGGCTTTCGAGCTCGTAGAGCGCATTGATGATGCCCAGCAGGCTCGCGTCTTCATCATAGAGTTCGATCATACGATCTTTCGAGAACCCATACCGTTCGGTGAGGAGCCGGGCGACCGCTGCCGCGCTCTTCCGGGCTGCCGTGAGTTGCATGCCCGCATCCAGGTCGAGGTACTCGTCGATGCCGATAATCAGGGCCCAATACTGTCCGTCGATAAAGTTCCCGGCGTCATGGGGCACAACCGCTTTGATGGTCTTCGGAGGGGGCACCACGATCCCGCGCGATTTCCCGTCTTCCTTGGGCCTGGTCTGGCAGCTGCCCGGCGGCGCAGCGAAGAGGAGCGACAGACTCACGATGCCGGCGAGGAGCATCCCCAATACAAAACCGGAATATGCGGCCTTTGGCATACGTATTACTCGGGGGTTAATTGCACCCCATTCGGCAGGCCATGTCAACAGCTTTCAGCTTTGAAGGACAGGAAGTATCGGAAGGAGCGGTGGTTGCGGGGAAGGGATTCGAACCCTTGACCTTTGGGTTATGAGCCCAACGAGCTACCGGACTGCTCCACCCCGCGGACGCATGCTAACAACTTGCCCTGATCGGTGTCAAGGCGACGGGAAATACGGTATCATGCCGACACGATGGACAAGCCGTTACGGATCGTCTTTATGGGGACGCCGGAGTTCGCGGTCCCGTCCCTTCAAGCGCTGCTGATCGCCGATCCCGAAACCGTCGGCCGCGTGGTCGGCGTGGTGACGCAACCCGATCGTCCCAAAGGCCGCGGTCACCGGCTCGCGCCCCCGCCGATCAAAGTGCTGGCCCTGCAAGCGGCCCTGCCGATTCTCCAGCCCGTGAAAATGAAGGACCCGGATTTTGTGGACGCGCTGCGCAGTTGGGTGCCCGATCTGATCGCCGTCACGGCCTTCGGCCGGATCCTGCCCCCGGTGGTGCTGGATCTTCCCCCCCTGGGCTGCGTCAACGTGCACGGCTCGCTCCTGCCCAAATATCGCGGGGCCGCGCCGCTCCAGTGGGCGATCATCAACGGCGAAACCGAGACCGGGATCACTACGATGCTCATGGATCCCGGCCTGGACACCGGCCCCATGCTGCTGCGGGAAACGGTCCCGATCCACCCGACGGATACGGCCGGGGACCTGGCGGCACGCCTCGCTCCCCTCGGCGGCCGGCTGCTGGTAGAGACCATCGCGGGGCTCAAGAACGGCATGGTGTGCCCGATTCCCCAGGACCACACCCACGCCACGCTGGCGCCGTTGCTGAAGAAAGAAGACGGCATACTGCATTGGGAGGGCGAAGGGACGGCGCTCGCCAACCGCATCCGCGGGCTGACACCCTGGCCGGGCGCCTATTCGTACCATGGCGACGAGCGCTGGCAGATCTGGCGGGCGCAGGCGGCGCCCGTAGGCTGTGCCGAGGCCAAGCCGGGAACCATCCTTGCGGTGACGAAAGAGGCGCTCCGCATCGCGACCGGGAAGGGCGCCCTCCTGATCCAAGAGATACAGCCCGCCGCAGGCAAACGGCTGTCCGTGGGGCAATACCTCGCCGGGCATCACGTCGCCGTGGGGTCGAGACTCGCGCCATCACCGTCCGCGGCGTCATCGCCGACGGCATGAAGCGCGCGTTTCTCTTGCACCATCTCCAATGATGTTCTATAGTGGCTTTTCATGAGCGGCGTCCGGATCGCCCCATCCATTCTCTCCTCCGATTTCGCGCACCTGGCCGACGAGATCGCCGCCGTCGAGAAGGCCGGCGCGGACATGGTGCACGTGGACGTCATGGACGGCCACTTCGTGCCGAACCTGACGATCGGGCCGCCCATCGTGGAGGCGATCCGCAAGGTCACGAAGCTCCCGCTCGACGTCCATCTGATGATGACGAACCCCGACGCCTTCATCGGCGAGTTCGCCGAGGCGGGCGCCGACTACCTCACGGTCCATGTCGAGGCGTGCCCGCACCTGCACCGCACCGTCCAGTCCATTAAAGAGAAGGGCGTCAAGGCCGGCGTCACATTGAATCCCGCGACTCCCCTCGCCAGCGTCGAGGCCATCCTGCCCGACGCGGATCTCCTCTTGATCATGTCGGTGAATCCCGGCTTCGGCGGCCAGCGGTTCATCCCCGGCGTGCTCGACAAGATCCGCCGGGCGCGCGCGATGATCCGGCAAACCGGCCGGCCGATCCTGCTCGAGGTGGACGGCGGCGTCAAGGCGGACAATGCGGGCGAGATCGTCAACGCGGGCGCGGACATCCTGGTGGCGGGCTCGGCGATCTTCGAAGCCCCGGGCCGCGACTACCGGCGCGTGATCGCCCAACTGCGCGCGGCCGGCGCCCCCGCAAACGCCAAGGTCGCCCCTTCGAAGGCCCACCGATGAGTGACGTGGCAGCGCTCGCCGAGAGCCTCCACCCCCATGAAGTCAAAGTCGTCGCCGCGCTGGAGGCTTCTCCCGACAAGGACGGCTTGACCGACGAAGACCTCGCCAAACACAGCGGCCTCGAGGTCGCGCAGGCCGGCGCCGCCCTCGGACGCCTGCAGATCAAAGGACTGGCCTCGATCCTCTCGGAAGTGACCCGCCAGATCGTCTCCCTCACGGAGACCGGCGAGCGATACTTTCAACACTACACCCCCATGGTTCGCATCATCTCCGCCTTGCGGGCGACCGCCGACACCGGCGCCCAGTTGACCATCAAGGATCTCCAGACCCGCGAAGAACTCGACGCCGCCGAACTCAGCGGGGCCATCGGCGAGCTGAAGCAGGAAGGCGTCATCCGCATTGCCGCGGGCGGCATCGTGGAGCTGGCCGGACCCTCCTCAGCCACGACCGAGGCTTTGCAGAAGCTCATCAAGTACGTCCACGAAGGCGCCAAGCCCCTCGCCGAGTTCGCCCCCGCCGAACAGATACTGATCGCGAAGTTCGCCCAGAAGCGCGGCAAACCGAACGAGCCGTTCCGCGTGGACGACCGCGTGGTCCGCCGGTTCGGCCTGACCGAGACCGGCAAAGCCGTGGCGCAGCAGACGCGTAAAGAAGGCGTGCGGGAAGAAGTCGCCCGCCTCACTCCGGAGATGCTGAAGGACGGGAGCTGGCGCAACGTGCGCTTTCGCAAGTACGCGATCGGCCTGAGCCCGGCCCGCATCCCGGCGGGCAAGAAACACCCCTACCGGGAGTTTCTCGACCTCGTCAAGACCAAGCTCACCGCCATGGGCTTCGAGGAAATGCGGGGGGGATTGGTCGAGAACGAGTTCTGGAACATGGACGCGCTCTACATGCCGCAGTTCCACCCCGCGCGCGAAACTCATGACGTGTACTTCGTGAAGGAGCCGGGACACTCGGCCCCGATCGGGGAGCCGTTCCTCGCGCAGGTCGCCCAGGCACACGAGAACGGCGGGACGACCGGATCGAGCGGCTGGAACTACGCCTTCGACCGCATGCGGACCCGCCGTCTGGTGCTGCGCAGCCAAGGCACGGCCGTCTCCGCCCGCACGCTCGCCGCCGCGCCGAAAGTGCCGGGCAAATATTTTTCCATCGCGCGGTGCTTCCGCTACGACCAGGTGGACGCGACGCACGCGCCCGACTTCTTCCAGATCGAAGGCATCGTCCTGGGACCGGACATTAATTTCCGGACGCTGCTGGGACTCCTGACCCTCTTCGCCCGCGAAGTCGCCCAAGCC
>CAYLLY010000010.1:0-45710 GCA_964384595.1 uncultured Nitrospirales bacterium | reverse complement strand
CGCCAGGAGATCATCTTCGGCGACCACCGGCTCTTCGGGCACTTCGGGTGGAGCCAGATCGGCAACTCCTTTGACGCCGTCCGGCTGACCCATTCCACGGCCCAGGCCGATGTGGATCTCTTCTGGGCGCGGATTAACGACGTCGAAGCGATTGCAACCGGTTCGGGAACAGGGGTCATCTTCCCGGGTGGCGCAAACACCGGCGGAACGACGGGAACCCAAGACCAGGATATCTACGGCTTGTATGTCACGTTGAAACCGGTCAAGAACTGGACGATCGAACCCTATTTATTCCTGCTTCAGAACGCCCAAAATGTCGGTGGGGCGACGGGAGCGGTCGCAGCCTCTGCGACAGCCGCCGCTACGGCGGCGGCCCTCACGGGCGCCCAGGCGCCGAGTCAGACCCGGCATACGCTGGGCGGCCGGATCAACGGCAAGCAGGGCGGCCTGGACTTCACTTATGAAGGCGCCTGGCAGTTCGGCTCCATCTCCAGCCGGTGCACGAGAGCGGCAACGGCCGCAGTGCGGGCGACCGGTATTTGTGATTATGCAGAGTCCGGCCAGCCAAACAACCGCGACCTCCACATTAACGCCCATGCCCATGCGGTCAAGACGGGCTTTACCATGGACGCGGTGCCGATGAAGCCGCGGCTCGGCTTTGAGTTCAACTATGCCTCCGGCGATAACGACAACAACAAGACCGGCGGGGCTGGGGCCGGCGGTACGGCTAGAGGGGACAATGGGAACTACAACACCTTCGACAACTTGTACCCCACGAACCACTTCCATTACGGGTACATGGACATGATGGCCTGGCGGAACATGGTCAACTACCAGGCCATGTTCGACGTGAAGCCCTCGCCGGTCAGCAAGTTGCAGTTCAACTTCATCTGGCACCGGCTGGCCAATTCGAAGGACAACTGGTACCGGGCAGGCCAGGTCGTGTACGCCACCAGCAACCAGTTCAACCAGGAGGCCTCGCTGGGCCAGGAGTTGGACATCCACTACTGGCATACCTTCAAAGAGAAGTTCAAATTCGAGATCGGGTACGGCCACTTCTTCGCCGGCGAGTATATCGAGAAGACCTTCAACACCCAGCAGCAGGGTGCGGTTCAGACCCAAGGCGCCACCACGCTCGGTGGGGTTACCCCTTCGGCGGGTAACAGGAGCACGGTGAACGACCAGGATTGGGGCTACGTGATGGCATCGATCCTGTTCTAAGACATCTGTAGGGGCACGGCGCGCCGTGCCCCTACCTTCTGCGGGGACAGATTTCAAATCTGTCCCCATTTAGTTGGGGGCCCGGTTCCGCCGTGAGGCGGGCCGGGCCCCTTGCTTTTCTGGCAACTTGCCAGTGGCAAATGCCCGCTCGGTTGCTGTATCATGTCACTAGTTTAAAGTCCGATCATCCATTTGAGTTCATTGAGGGTTTACCCATGAAGGCGAGGATGAATTTTCTCTTTGGCAGTGGGCTGGCAGGGGCGTTCGTAGGGGCGGCGCTGGTTCTGGTTCCGCCGGTGACGACCGTCGGCTCGGCGGCCGGCGTGCCGCCGCAGTTGGCCCAGGGATTTTCCTCCATTGTGAAGGCCGTCACGCCGGCGGTCGTCAACATCCAGGTCGCCCAAGGCGAGCGCGTGCGCGCGCCCCGCGACCCGCGCCGGCGCGACCATGAAGGCCCGCCCGGCCGTCCCGGGCCCGGCCCCGGTCCATTCGGAGCACCGCCTCCCGGACCGTTCGGCGGCCCCGGCGGGCCTCCCGGCGAGCCGGATGAGCCCGATCAAGGGCCTCCCTTCGGCGGCCCTCCCGGCCGTCCCGACATGTCGGGCGGATCGGGCGTCATCATCGATCCCAACGGGTACATCGTGACCAACAACCATGTGATCGATCGGGCGTCCGACATCAAAGTCTATCTTGCCAACAAGAAGGAGTACCCGGCTAAGGTCATCGGAGCGGACCCGAAGACGGACCTGGCGATCATCAAGATCGAAGCCACGGGCCTCCCGCATCTGAAATGGGGCAGCGCCGACGATCTTCAGGTCGGCGACATCGTCCTGGCGGTCGGGAGCCCCTTCGGTCTCTCGCAGACCGTCACGATGGGCATCATCAGCGCCCTCGGGCGCGGCAACGTCGGCATCGCGGATTACGAGGACTTCATCCAGACGGACGCGTCCATCAATCCCGGCAACTCCGGCGGCGCGCTGGTGAATCTCAAGGGCGATCTGATCGGCATCAATACGGCGATCTTCTCCCGGACGGGCGGCAACGAGGGTATCGGCTTCGCGGTGCCGGTTTCGCTCGCGAAGAGCATCACCGACAGCCTCATCAAGACGGGCAAGGTGGTCCGGGGCTGGCTCGGCGTGGCCATCCAGGAGATCACGCCGGATCTGGCCAAGGCGTTCAAGGTGAAGGAGCAGAAGGGCGCCCTCGTCAGCGACGTGAACGAGCAGGGTCCCGCCCTGAAGGCCGGTGTCCAGCGCGGCGACATCATCGTGGAGTTCGACGGCAAGGAAGTGCAGACCGTCAGCGAGCTGCGGAACCGCGTCGCCCAGACGCTGGTGGGCGCGAACGTGCCCCTGAAAGTGATCCGCGAGGGGCAGGAAAAGCTGCTGACGATCCATATCGGCGAGCGCCCGACCGACGCCATGCTGGCCCGCGGCACGGAGCCCGGCTCGGCCGCGCCGGGGAGTCCCGAGGCGCGCAAGGCGCCTCTGAACGTCCTCTCCGACCTTAAGGTGAAGGCGATCGATGAGGAGACCAGGGCCCAGCTCAACATCGGGACGAAGACGGCCGGCGTGGTGGTCGCGCACATCCAGGCCGGAAGCCCGGCGGAGCAGGCCGGCCTGCAGCGCGGCGACGTGATTCAGGAAGTCAACCGCCATCCGGTCACGGGGATGAAGGACTACGACGCGGCGGCCGCCAAGATCAAGAAGGAGGAGAACGCGGTCCTCCTCGTCAACCGCCAGGGCAACACCCTCTTCATCGTCATCAACCCGTGAGGAACCGTTAAACGTGAATCGTTAATCGTTATTCGTGAAGACACCAGACAAGAAAAGTCATGCGACGATTAACGTATAACGTGTAACGATTAACGACGCACAATGGCCGGTCGCTTCAATAAGTTCTTCAAAGACGTCCAGGACCGGGTCTTCACGCCGCTCGAAGACCCGAAGATGCCGCTCACCCAGCATTTGGAGGAGCTCCGGGTGCGGCTCACGCGGGGGGTGGTCATCCTGGCCATCGTCTTTTCGGTCTCGTTCTATTTCTCGGTCCAGGTCATGGACTGGGTGCGCATCCCGCTGCAGAACGCGTTCGTTTTCGTCAAGTTCAGCGACCAGTACACTCTCGACGCCATCCTCAAGAGCGGGAACCTCGGCCAGTTGGTGACGTGGCTGTCCACGGGCCAACTGGTGATGAAATGGCAGCCGACCGCGCTGGAGAAACTCCCGTTCATCTTCCTCTCGCCCGCCGAGGCCATCTGGAACAACGTCAAGGTCTCGATGGTGTTCGCCGCCTTCCTGGTGATGCCGTACATCCTGTGGGAGACCTGGATGTTCTCGTCCCCCGGCCTGCTGGCCCACGAGCGGCGCTTCGTCCTGCCGTTCGTGATCATCAGCAGCGTCGCGTTTTACGTGGGCCTCGGCTTCTGTTATTTCGTGGTCCTGCCGTTCGCGTTGAACTTCCTGGTCCAGTACGGCATTGATTCCGGCTTCGTGCCGCAGTTGTCCATCGCGGCGTTCGTGGGCTTCATCCTGTGGTTCCTGCTGATCTTCGGGCTGATGTTCGAGCTGCCGCTGGCCATCACGCTCCTGGCGCGCCTCGGCTGGGTGGATGCCGTGATGCTGCGCCGGTACTGGAAGTGGGCCCTGGTCGGGTCGTTCGCGGTCTCGGCCATCCTGACGCCGACGCCCGACCCGTTCAATCAGTCCATCATGGCGGTGCCCATGTACGTCTTCTACGAGATGGGGATCGTGGGCGCCCGGCTGTTCGGGAAGAAGAAGCCGGCCCAGGGCGTCGCGCCGGTGGCGAGGGGGACAGATTTGAAATCTGTCCCCACTTCCGCCGCGGCCGGCAATCGGTGATCCGAGTCGCAATCCTGGTGGTCAGCAGCAGGATCGCCGGGGGACTGGAAGAAGACAAGGGGAAGGCCGCGCTGGCGCAGCTCGTTGAGTCCATCCCGGCGAGCCTCGCGTCCTACAAGGTCGTGCCCGACGAGCGGCCGGCGGTACGCGATCGGCTGACGGCGCTGTGCGACGGCGGATCGGCGGATGTGGTCCTGACGGTCGGCGGCACCGGCGTCCGACCCACGGACGTGGTGCCGGAGGTGACCCGCGAGGTCGCAGACAAGGAGATTCCCGGAATCGGGGAGGCGATGCGGCTGGAGAGCCTCAAAAAAGTTCAGACGGCTCTGCTGTCGCGTGGGACGGCGGCCATCCGCGGCCGGACGCTGATCGTCAATCTGCCCGGGAGCCCCCGCGGCGCGCGCGAAAATCTGAGCGTCGTGCTGCCGGTGCTCGAGCATACCATCGAGAAGATCCAAGGGAGATAGCATCCACATGCCGGGAGAACTGCCCATCATCCAACACGCGGCGTCGCAGCCCTGCACGTACCTGTGGGCCTGCGCCCTGTGCGACGAGAACGAGACCTGCCAGAAGGACAAGGAGGGCCACAGCCGCTGGCTCGTGAACAAGCGGATGGCGGTCATCCGCCACAAGGTTCTGGTCATGAGCAACAAGGGCGGCGTCGGCAAGAGCACCGTGACGACGAACCTGGCCGTGAGCCTGGCGCTCCTGGGCAAGGAAGTGGGCGTCGTGGACATGGACATCCACGGCCCCAACATCCCCAAGATGGTCGGCGGCGAGGGCCAGAAGCTCAAGATCAGCGCGAACGGCGGCATCATCCCCTTCCAGGCGTACAACATCAAAGTGGCCTCGATGGCCTTCCTGCTCCAGAACTCGGACGACCCGATCGTCTGGCGCGACGCCTACAAGTACGAGTTCATCAACCAGCTGATCGGCGGCGTGGAGTGGCAGGAGCTGGACTATCTCCTGGTGGACCTCCCGCCGGGGACGGGCAACGAGTCGGTGACCACCATGGACCTGATCGGCGACGTGACGGGCTGCATCATCGTCACGACGCCCCAGGAGGTGGCGCTGCTGGACTCGCGCAAGTCGGTCAATTTCGTGAAGGACAGCGAGCTGCCGGTCATCGGCATCGTCGAGAACATGAGCGGGCTGTCCTGCCCGCACTGCCACAAGGAGATCAACGTCTTCAAGAAGGGCGGTGGCGAGGCGGCGGCCCAGGAGATGGGCGTGCCGTTCTTGGGGCGCATCCCGCTCGATCCGGAGGTCGGCGTGCACTGCGACGCCGGAGAGCCGTTCGCGATGTTCTGCTCCGACACCGACACGGCCCAGGCATTTCACGACATCGCCAACCGGGTGGAGGACTTCGTCCGCAAGCGGGCGGGGGGCCAGATGGCGGCCCCCAAGAACAAGCCGGGATTCTCGCCGATCAAGCAATGAAGAACGATCTCACACGCCTGGAGGATGCGCTGAAGACCGTCCTGGCGGCGGTCTCCGTGCTGGGAGCGGAAAAGGTCGGCCTGCTCGACGCCCTGGGCCGCGTCCTGGCCGAGGACATCATCGCCGAGCGGGACAATCCCCCCTGGGACAACTCGGCGATGGACGGGTTCGCCGTCCGCCACGAGGACATCAAACAGGTCCACGCCATCACCACGCCCACCGTGCTCAACGTCATCGAAGACGTGCCGGCCGGCAAGTTCCCTGTGAAGGCGGTCGGCAGGGGCGAGGCCATCCGGATCATGACCGGCGCGCCCATCCCGACGGGCGCCGACACCGTGCTGAAGGTGGAGGACACCGAAAACACGCCGACGTCGGTGAAGGTCTTCAAGGAAGAGCAGAAGGGCGCGAACATCCGGCCCCAGGGCGAGGACGTCCGCAAGGGCGACTGTATCATCCCCAAGGGCAAGGCCATCCGCCCGGCCGAGGCCGGCATGCTGGCCATTCTGGCCAAGTCCTTCGTCTTCGTCCACCAGCGGCCCCGTGTGGCGATCCTCTCGACGGGCGACGAACTGGCCGACCTCGACGAGCGGTTCAGCGAGGAGAAGATCGTCAACTCGAACAGTTACGGGATCTCCGCGCAGGTCGAGGAAGCGGGTGGGCTGCCGCTCCTCCTGGGCATCGCCCGGGACAACCCCGAGGACTTGAAGCGGAAGATCCGCGAGGGCCTGAACGCCGACATCCTGGTGCTGTCCGGCGGCGTCTCGATGGGCGATTACGATTTCACGAAGCCGGTCTTCCAGGAGCTCGGCGGCGAGATGAACTTCTGGAAGCTGGCGATCCGGCCCGGCCAGCCCGTGGCTTTCGGCAAGATCGGCAAGACCCTCGCCTTCGGCTTACCGGGCAACCCCGTCTCCTCGATGGTCACCTTCGAGCAGCTGGTCAGGCCGGCCATGCTGAAGATGTGCGGGAACCAGGTGCTGGCACGCCCGGTCGTCCAGGCGATTTTCCAGGAAAAGTTTTCGAAGCGGCCGGACCGGCGGCATTTTCTCAGGGGCGTCCTCTGGATGGAGAACGGCATGCTGATGGTACGGACGACCGGCAGCCAAGGATCGGGGATCCTGACCTCGATGGTCAAGGCCAACGGCCTGATCGACGTGCCGGTCGAAGTGGAAAAGCTCAAGCCCGGCGACGTCGTGAACGTCCAGGTGCTCGGGGGCGGTTTTTAGATCCGTTAATCGTTAACCGTTATTCGTTAAAGGAAAATGAATCATGTTTGGCTTGTCACGATTAACGTTTCACGTTTAACGATTAACGTGCCATGAACGTACCAATTCTCTGCTTCGTCGGCCGCTCCAACAGCGGCAAGACCACGCTGATCGAGCGGCTCATCTCCGTGCTGGTCCAGGACGGCTATCGCATCGCCACGATCAAGCACGCGGGCCACGGCTTCAATCTCGACACCGAAGGCAAGGACTCCTGGCGCCACAAGCGGGCCGGCGCCGGCACTGTCATTGTCACCACCAAGGGCAGCCTGGCGATGTTCACCGACGTGGATGAAGACGTGCAGGTCGAGGAGCTGCGGCAGCGCTATGTCTCGGCCGGCACCGACCTCATCATCGCCGAAGGATGGAAGAACGAAGGGTATCCCAAGATCGTCGTGGTGCGCGACCATGTGGGCGAGGTGGAGGTCTCGCCCGAGGGGCTCCTGGCGATGGTGTCCAACAAGCCGCTCGACCGCGTCCCCGCGGGCATTCCTGTGCTCGACCCGGACGACGTCGCCGGCGTGGCTGCTGTCGTCACCAGGCGCTTCCCGCGCAGGAGCGGCTCACGAGTGTAATGCAGTTCCGGATTCCCAAGATCGTCCTGATCGTGATCGCGCTGGCGGTCGTCGGGGCGGTCGCGGGCGCCGTCGCGATTCCCCTCACCAACGCGCCGACCTTCTGCGCCAGCTGCCACACGATCAAGCCCTCGTATGACTCCTGGGTGAAGTCCTCGCACAAGGACGTGACCTGCGTGGCCTGCCACGTCCGGCCGACGCTCGAAGGGTTCATCGAGGACAAAGCCATCAAGGGCACCTACGACGTCATGGTGACCTTCTTCGGAACCCCCAAGAAGCCGGAGGACCTCAAAGCGACCGTCCATACCGAAGTCTGCCTGTCCTGCCACCAGAACATGCTGCGCATCTCGGAGATCGCGGAGCGGGATTTGCCGGGGCCGCTCAAGAAGGCCGGCCTCATCATGGAGCACCGCAAGCACATGGAGGCCTTCAAGAAGCGCGGGAAGGGGGAGGGCTGCACGACCTGCCATGCCACGGTGGTCCATGCGAAGCCATACAAAGACTACAAGATCGTGGTCCCGCGCGGGCACATCAAGATGGACGACATTCCCAAGGCGGAAAAGGCGGCCATTGAGGCGACGATGGTCAAGGCCCACCGCGAGGCCGATTGCTTCCGCTGCCACGACGGGAAGACCGAGTACGAGGGCAAGGTCCTGAGCCGCAAGTGCCTCACGTGCCACGTGAGCGAAAATCTGTCCGAACTGCTCTTCTGAAAGGAAAATGGGGACAGTCCCCCTTTTCGCTCTATGGCGCCAGCCGAGCATCAGCGTGAAAAAAGTGAAAAACGGGGACTGTCCCCATTTTCCGCCGACTCCATCGTCCAAGTCCGGAATCTGACCAAGCGCTTCGGCGAATTCGCGGCCGTGGACGGGGTGTCCTTCGAAATCCGCAAGGGCGAGATCCTCGGCCTGCTGGGTCCCAACGGCGCCGGCAAGACGACCACGATCCAGATGCTGCTGGGGCTGATCACGCCCACGAGCGGGGAGATCCGGGTGTTTGGTCTACCCTTCGACCGCCACCGGGAAGAGATCCTGGGGAGGGTGAACTTCTCCTCGACCTACGTCTCGATGCCACAGGCCCTGACCGTCGAGGAGAACCTCTGGACCGTCGCCCGGCTCTACGGGCTGGACCGGATCGCGTCCCGCGTGGACGACGTCGTGAAGCGGATGGAGATGGAGGAGTTCCGGACGAAGGTCACCCGCAAGCTCTCCTCGGGCCAGATGACACGGCTCTCGCTCGCCAAGGCCTTCCTGACCGATCCCCAGGTATTGTTCCTCGACGAGCCGACCGCGAGCCTCGATCCGGACATCGCGGACAAAACGCGCTCGCTCATCAAGGAAATCCGACGCACCTCCGGGCTGACCGTGCTCTATACCTCGCACAACATGCGCGAGATGGAGGAGATGTCGGACCGGATCATCTTCCTTCAGCGGGGCCGGATCGTCGCGGAGGGGACGGCCGAGGTGATCAAGGCGCGCTATGGGGAAACCGATCTGGAAGAGGTCTTTCTGAAGCTCGCCCGGGACCAATCTGCGCGCGTGAGCCGGCCATGAAGCTGCACCGGATCGCCGCGCTGCTGTATCGCCACCTGTGCCTCTACAAGCGGAGCTTTCCTCGTGTGCTGGAGATCATCTACTGGCCCTTTGTGGACCTGGTCATCTGGGGTTTCATCACGATCTATCTTACGCAGTTCAAGGAGGCGTTGCCGAACTTCGTCCTGTTCTTCCTGGGCGCGCTGATCCTGTGGGACGTGCTGTTCCGCGCCCAGCAGGGGATCACGATCTCGTTTCTGGAGGAGATCTGGTCGCGCAACCTTATGAACCTGTTCGCGAGCCCGCTGACGCCGGGCGAATTTCTGACCGCGACCATGGCCCTGAGCGTCGGCAAGGTGCTGGTCGTGTCCTGCGTGACGGTGCTGGCCGCGTTCGCGTTCTATTCCTTCAACGTGTTCGTGCTGGGTCTGTCGCTGATTCCCTTCGTGCTCAATCTCATTATCGTAGGCTGGTGCATCGGGGTGCTGACGACCGGTCTCATCATGCGGTACGGGCAGGAAGTGGAAGTACTGGCCTGGGGCCTGGTCTTTCTCTTCCAGCCGATCTCCTGCGTCTTCTATCCGATCTCCGTCCTGCCGGGCTGGCTCCAGGCGATCGCGCAAATAAACCCGGCGGCGCACGTCTTCGAGGGGATGCGCGCGGTGATCACGACGGGCGCGTTCCCCGCATCTGAATTGGCCTGGGCCGTGGGCCTGAACGCCTTCTACCTCACCGTGCTGGTCTTCTGGTTCCACCTGATGTTCGCGGCCTGCAAAGAAAAGGGCCTGCTCGTGCGCGTCGGCGAGTAACAGGGGTCTGGCTCATTTTCTTCCGAGAAAATGTGCCTGACCCCCTTCTTCGGATTCAGTGGCGGGGGTCCTGTCGCCGAACAGCCCGGACGTGCTCAGAGCGTTTCGGCGTCGCAGCCCCGCAGACTCGCGCTGTACGCTCTTCCGCTCCGCCCGGGCGCCCGTTCGGCGCCACCCCTCCGCCTCCGGCGACATCGGTGCCACCCATTTGCCGCCACCCATACAAGCATTCCCCAGCAGAGCTTGACAGGTCCAGACGGGTGGCCTAGCCTTGGCCTGCAATGATCCAGCCGCGCAGAAAGGAGAAGTGAGATGACTCTATGTCCCATCGCCCTAGTGGTCGGGTGCAAGAAGTGTCCGGCCTTCTCGGTCTGCCCCCTGAAAGGCGTCATCGGCGATTATAAGAAGCCGGAAGACACACAAGCGGGTCAGCAAGCCGGCAAAGCCCAGAAGCAGTAGCACTGTAAGAAAGGTGACAGGCTTCGGCAGAAGGAAGCCTGCCCCCCGCGCAAAAAATTGCTGGTCCCCCCCCTCGCGCATTAGACGAATCAGTGCCTGAAGGTGTCTCACTTGTGACAAGAGAGATAACCGAGGGCGCGACTCGTGAGCGACATTCTTGTCCGCATTAAACGTGCGGTTCTAAACGGCCGTTACGCATTCAGCGAAAAGGCACGCCTGGAAATGGAGGCGGACCGTCTCATGGAGCTTGATATTGCAGAGGCTATTCTCAATGCGACATCGATCTATAAAGCGGTTCGCTCGACCAGCCTGACTAGGCGAGGTTTCCGGGAACGCCTGTATGTTATTGAAAGCACGAACATGACTGGACTTCCCATATACACGAAGGGTAAGCTGGTTAAGGAAGCAGGCGTAGAAACTTATTATTTCCTTGTCTCGTCAAAAAGGTCAGTCTAGGCTAAGCTGATGTCCACAATGAAAATTACAACGTGTCCATCTTGCGGCAGCAACAAAGTTAAAAAAGTTCGAAGGAATTTGACCGGCCAGTTTCATGGTCAGACTTACAAAGTGCCTGCTCTTGAATTCCATGAATGTCTCAATTGCGGAGAGAAGATCTATGACCGAAAAGCCATGAGGAAAATAGAAGCCCACTCTCCGGTCTTTTCCAAGGCACACTCCTAACCGCTCCCTTCTTCTCCCCCTCCCGACGCTTTCAGCCGCTGCAGTCGTTTCCGGTCCAGCTTGACGTAGAGGTGCTTGTCCTGGGTGACGGTGACGAGGCCTGACTTGGTGCCGCGCGGCTTTTTGACGTGCTTGCGGTAGGTGTAGAGGACCTCGCCCTGGCCGCTCTTGCGCAGGTCGCTGTACTGCAAAGCCAGCGTGGCGGCGTCCAGCAGGGACTCCTTCCGAAGCTCGACGCCCTTCTCCATCCGGAGCACCACGTGAGAGCCCGGAACGCCGCTCGCGTGCAGCCAGAGGTCGTGGCCGCGGGCCAGGCCGAAGGTGAGCTCCTCGTTCTCGCGGCTGTTGCGCCCCACCAGGATCGCGTCGCCCGCCTCCGTGGCGAACCGGCGGAAGGGCTTGGCCAGCTCCTTGGCTTTGCGTGGCGTACGGGTTTGCCGCTCCCGCCGGGGCGTTTCTTCGATCTGCAGCTCTGCCGGCGCCTCATCGCGGTCTAGCGCGGCCAGGTGTTTCTTGAGCGTCGCCGCTTCGGCCTGGGCTACGAGCAGACGCGGGCGGATTTCCTTCTCCGCGCCCAGAAACTTCCGGTACTTTTTGAAGTAGTCCTCCATGTTACCCCGTGCGCTCTTGGCCTGGTCCAGCGGCAGGACGATCTCCGGCAGCGCGGGATCGAAGTAGTCGGTGACGGTCATGGACGCAGCGCCTTTCGGCATGTCCCCGAGGCGGGACTTGAGCAGTTCTCCATAGCGGTCGTAGGCGCGGTAGCGTTCGGCTTTGACCATGTCCGCTTCCAAGGCTTCGACGCGCTTGCCCGCGCGCTTGAGCTTCTTGCGAAGGGCCGCCTTGATGGCGTCAATCTGTCGGGTCTTAGCCCGCGCCTCGTCGCGCTCCTGAAAGCGGTGCTCGAGTTCGGCGCTGACGGGGAACAGTTCTGATGTAGGGGCGGATGGCCATCCGCCCTCCGGACCGGGCGCACCGCCGTGCGCCCCTACAGGGTGGGTCTTCGATGCCGGCGGAATATACTTGTCTCCCGTCTTGAACCGCCTCTTGCGCAGTTGGCCTCGAACGGCGCCCTCTTTATCGAGCAGCATCACGTTGGCCGTCCGGCCGGTCAGCTCCGCCACCAGCGCCGCGGGTTGTCCGTCATGCGTCATGTCGATGCGGACGATGCGGTCGTCGCCGAGCTGATACACCTTCTCGATCCGCGCACCTTCCAGGTGCGCCCGCAGGAACTGGCAGAACGGAGGCGGGGTCGGCGGGTTGGAGTATTTCTTGGAAAGGAAATGGAGCCGGGCGGTTTCCGGATCGGCTGAAAGGTAGAGCGGGAGGGTCTTACCGTGGGCCCTGATCTCGAGGGTGATCGCCTCGTCGTGCGGCTGATGGACCTTCTGCACCCACCCGCCTTCCAGCGCCGGGGCGATCTCCGCAAGGACCGTCCGGATCTCTTCCGTCGTCAAGGCCATAGGGTTGCAGTATACTACGCTTCTTTGGAGATGAGGCATTTGTGAAAGACCGTGAGTCACTCTTGGTCAAAGCCCGGCAGGTGCTGGAGTGGGACACGCTGTTGGAGGTGCTGGCGGGGCGCACCGTGTCGTCGCTGGGGGCCGAGCGTTGCCGGTCCCTGTCGCCGGCCGGCACCGTCGAGGAAGCCCGGGCTTTGTTGCGGGAGACCGCCGAGATGGCAGCGCTGGAGGCGACGGGCGAAGGCTTCCCGCTCTCCCATTTTCCGGACCTGAGTCCTGTCGTGGAGCGGGCGGCCAAGGGCGCGCCGCTGCAGGCCGTGGACTGCCGCGACCTCTCGATCGTGCTCGGCCTCGTGGCGGACGCTCTGCGCTACTTGACCCGACGCCGGGAGGAGGCGCCGACCCTCGCCGCTCTCGCCGCCGGCCTCGACGATCTGCCTCACCTGAAGCGGGCGATCGACCGGTGCGTGGACCATGAGGGCAACATCCGCGAGTCCGCCACGCCGGAGCTCCGCGACCTGACTCATCACGCCAACGCGCTGAAGCAGAAGATCCGCGCGAAGCTCGACGCGATCCTCGGCTCGGCCAAGTTTGCCGACCTTCTCCAGGAGCAGTACTTCGCGCAGCGCGAGAACCGCTACGTCGTGCCAATCAAGGCCGAGCGGAAGAGCGAAGTTCCCGGTATCGTGCACGATGTGTCGGCGAGCGGCGCCACGGTCTTCATCGAGCCGCGCGAACTCGTGGACCTCAATAACCAGATCAAGGAAGCGGACCTCGCGGTCGAGCGCGAGGTCCGGCGCATCCTGCAGGAGTTGACCCAGCAGGCGGCGGGCCATGCCGATGCGCTCCGCGAAGACCTGGATCTTCTGGGGCGATTCGATTGCCTCAGGGCCAAGGCCTCGCTGGGGCATCTCCTGGGTGCCGCCGATCCGGTCGTGAACTCGAATGGGCGTATCCGGCTCACGCAGGCCCGGCACCCGCTCCTGGTCCTGAGCCGGCTCCAAACCCGGGAGCCCATCGTCGCCAACGATATCGAGTTGGCCGAGCCGATCCGGGTGCTGATCATCTCCGGCCCCAACACCGGCGGCAAGACCGTCACGCTGAAGATCGTCGGCTTGTTCGCCTTGATGGCGCGCACCGGCCTCCAGCTGCCCTGCGCGCCCGGATCCGAGATGGCCTTCTTTCCGGAAGTCTATGCCGACATCGGCGACGCCCAGGACCTCGCCCAAGACCTCTCCAGCTTTTCGGCCCACATGACCGACATGATCGCGCTGCTGGGCTCGGCGAGCCCCGGCTCGCTGGTGCTCCTGGACGAGCCCGTGACCTCCACCGATCCGGCGGAGGGCGCGGCGCTGGCGGAGGCGCTCCTGGTCCGTCTGGCCGAGCGCCGGTTCACCGTGGTCGCGACCACCCATTATAACGCGCTCAAGGCGCTGACGCAGTCCCGGTCCGGCTTCGCCAACGCCAGCGTGGAGTTCAACATCGCCACGCTGTCGCCCACCTACCGGCTGATTCTGGGGATGCCGGGCGGGAGTTCGGCCATCGACATCGCCGGCCGCCTGGGCATGGACGAGGGCATCCTCGATGAGGCCGTCCGCCTGGTGGACCGCAAGGAGCGCGCCGTGGAGCAACTGATGGAAGAGCTCCAGGAGACGCGGCGGAAGCTGGACGAAGACGCGCGGCGGATCGCCGCGCTGCTGGCCGAAGCCGAGTCGGCCGCGCGCATGCAGAAGGCGCTGGCGGCCCAGCAGGCGGAAACCGAGAAGGAGACCCGCAAGACCGCCCGCAAGAAGATCACCGACGAGCTGCTGAAGGCGCGCGTCGAGGTGCAGGCGGTGCTCGATGAGCTCAAGACCGAGAAAAAGCTCGTCAAGGCGCGCGAGGCCAAGGAACGCCTGGCGGCGATCGAAGGCGCCATGCAGTCGCAGCGGGCGCAGGCAGGCGACTATCGTCCCGTCACGGACTTGCAGGCCGGGGATCGTATCGAAGTCATGAACCTGGGGACCGTGGGCGTCTTGCTGGAGAATCCGGCCGGCAAGAAGCGCGTGAGGGTTCGGATGGGCGAGAAGGAAGTCTCGGTTTCAGTGTCGGTGCTGGCCGGGTTGGCCGGGAAAGTCGAAGAGGCGGAAGAAGAAGCCATGCGCGGGAAACCGGCGGTAGGGGCACGGCGCGCCGTGCCCCTACAAAAGCAGGAGGCCTCCACCGTGGTGGACGTCCGTGGGAAGACGGCGGAGGACGCGCGTGAGGCCCTCGTGGCATGTCTCGATCAGGCCCTGCTGGATGGAGTCCCGGCGGTCCGCATCATCCACGGCCATGGGACCGGGCGTCTCAAGCAGGTCCTGCGGGACTATCTCAAGGACTCCCCCTACGTCTCCGCCTTCCGCCCGGGCGAGCGCTCGGAAGGCGGCGACGGGGTCACAATCGTCAATCTAAAATAAGACGGGGTCAGACCCCGGAAGAAGGGGGTCAGACCCCTTCAGACGCCGAGCGCCCTGGCCGCCTTCTTCACGTCGCGGGGCTTGACGAACAGGATTGCCGCATAGCGGCCGGCGCCGGCGGCGATGGCCTGCAGAGCGGTCACGTTGATCTTCGCGGCCGCGAGCTTTCCCGTGAGTGCCGCGCCGGCTCCCCGACGATCGTCGCCTTCGATGAGAAAGCAGGCCTTGGGCCCCAGCACTTTCAGTTTGGCCTGCTTGGCGGCAGCCTTGAATGCGGCGGCGTCGGAAACCACAAAGTCGAGCTGGGCCTGACGGCCGCGGGGAAAACCGGAGAAAGCCAGCAGATTCAGGCCCGCGTCGCGGAGCGAGCTGAGCGCCCGTGCGGCCTGGCCGGGCTTGTCCGCGGCCTTCATCTTGAAGTACTGCGCCAGGTGAATGGTGTCTGCCATGGGTCACCCCCTTTGTTCAGAGCTTGCTGGACCCGGCATTCGATCAAATATGCCGGGATATTCAATACCACTTAATGCTTTTCCGCCATTCCTAGAAACTCCTCTCTGGCCTCCTGGTAGATGGCCTCTCCCTGTCCAGTGTAGCGCGGTGAGAAATGAAAGACCACCAGTTCGCGCGCGCCGGCTTTGCGCGCCATCAGGCCGGCCTGTCGCGCCGTCAAGTGATGGCGCTCCCGCGCCTTGTCGGCGTCCTGGTCCCGGTAGGGCGCCTCACAGTAGAACACGTCGGCCTCCCGCGCCAGCTCGACGATCTTGGCTTCATTCTCTTCGCTGTACAGGGCGTCCACCACGTAGGCGATCTTCTGCCCGCGGGAGATCGTGACGAACCGCTCGCGCAGCTCACCCAGCGTGAACTCCCGCTCTTGCTTGCGGTGCTCGAAGTACAGCACGGCGGTGAACCGGTAGTCGTCGGGCTTGCCGTCCCAGAGATGCTGTTTCACCTCCCTCAGCCAGGAGCCGACGGGGAGGCTGGCGGCGTGCAGGCGCTCCCTGTTGAAGTTGACGTGAAATTGCTCCTGGAGGGAGTAGGCGAAGGACGGGACGCGGTGATTCAGAATCGTGGCGCGCACGGTGAACATCGGCTCGGCCAGGACCGGAAACGGCTCGCCGGCCGGCCTGAGCGCCATGGGGCCTTCAACCGCCTGAAACGCATCGGCGGCCCGGAAGACGACCGAATGGACCTGGCGCTCGTGGAACTCGCGCACCTCGACGGTCAGCGGGTAGCCGTCAACGAGGTTCCAGGTATAGCCGCGCAGTTTGCCGGCGACGTTGTCGATCAGCCCCGGCGGGCCGTAGAGGCGCAGGGTCTTCCCGCGCCCAAGCGCGACGCGCAGGACCCGGTCGAAGCCGATGAAGTGGTCCATGTGCGTGTGCGAGACGAATATGTCCATGGCGCGCAGCAGGCGCGTCGGCCCCAGCGCCTCGTTGTCGCCCAGGTCGAACAGCAGCGCCCGGCGGGCCCACTTGATCTCCACATAGAGGCCCGGATCGCCGAACGGCGGATTCACCAGGTAGCTGGAGAACGAAGGCGTCATGACGCACCGCGGCTGTTCTTTCTCGCGACGACCACGCTGCGCTGGAGCCCCTGGTGAGTGGCGCGACGGATCGGACTGTTGCGGAAGGCGGCGTGGAACTCGTTCGCGGATTGCACGGCGAGCGCGTCCAGGTCCGGGTTGAGCGTCATGGGCGTGGCGCGGAAGGCCGGCTCCGACGTCGGTGTCGCCTGGTGGTTGTAAGGACAGACGTCCAGGCAATCGTCGCAGCCGAAGATGTAGTTCCTCAAGGCGGGCTGAAACTCCGCCGGAAGCTCCCCCTTCTGTTCGATCGTGAGGTAGGACAGGCAGCGGCGCGCGTCCACGACGTAGGGCTCGGTGATGGCCCCCGTCGGGCAGGTTTTGATGCACAGCGTGCAGGTTCCGCAGAGATCGGCGCCGGGTTCGTCGGGGGCCAGGTCCGCCGTCGTCAGGACCTCGCCCAGGAGGAGCCAGGAGCCGTACCGCCCGGAGACGAGGTTCGAGTGTTTGCCGATCCACCCCAATCCCGCCCGCTGCGCCCAGGCCTTCTCCATGACGGCGCCCGTGTCCACGTAGGCGCGGCTTCGGGAATCCGGCGCTTCCGCTTGCATGAACGATACGAGAGCTTCCAGGCGTTGTCCGAGAACGCGGTGGTAGTCCTCCCCGCGGGCGTACCGCGCGATGCGGCCCTGCCCCGGACCGTCATCCGGCCTGTCGTCGGTGTAGTAGTTCATCCCCAGCGAGACGATCGAGCGAATACCGGGGAGGAGCAGAGCCGGGTTTTTCCGCTTCGCGGCCGTCTGCGCCATCCAGGCCATCTCTCCGTGGTGCCCGCGTGAGAGCCACTCGGTCAACTGCGCGGCCTCGGGGCGGTCGGACGTGACGCGACTGACCCCCACCGCCTGGAAGCCCAGGTCGAGGGCCTTGCGCTTCACTCGCTCCGTGAGGGTCATGGAGTCTTGTCTGGTTGAGGACAGTCGAAGTAGACGGTGAACTTGGCGTTGCATTGCCGGCTCTTGCAGGTACCGCAGGCGCCGGTGATGCGGGTTTTCCAGTCGGTGAGCTTGTCTTCGAAGCGGCAGGAGATGCCGGGGGACTTCTCGATGTCGGTCCAGTGCATTTTTGTGGACGCATTGACGGCGACCTTGCAGGTCTTCGGGATGGGGACGTCGCACTGCTTGCCGCTGACGCCCTTTTTGATGTTGGCGACCTGGCATGAGCTGGAGGTCTGCGTCTGGCGGCCCAACGGTTGGGCGTCCGCATGTATGGAGAAGCCGATGACGAGCAGGAAAAGTCCGGCCAGAATGAAGCGAGCGCCTAGCATGGATAGATGCTAGCAGGTTCGACGCCGGCGGGCAACGGCGCAGAGATTGTAGGGGCACGGCGCGCCGTGCCCCTACGGCACACATTGCGCGGACGGTCTCATCAGGATAAACTCGGTTTCATGAACAAGCGCGAAATCGCGGCCGTGCTGGAGGAGATCGCGTTCCTCTTGGAGCTGAAGGGCGAGAATCCCTTCAAGGTCAAGGCGTACTCCACGGGAGCGCGGGTGATCGAGAGTCTGCCGGAGGAGCCGGCGGTTCTCGTACGGAAGGGCATCCTGCGAAACGTCAAAGGCATCGGCGAGGGGCTGGCAGGCGCGGTGACCGAACTCGTCACGACGGGGACTTCGACCCTGCTCAAGGACTTGAAGGCCGCGTTTCCGGCCGGCGTGCTGGAAATGACCGCGGTGCCGGGACTTGGGCCCAAGAAGATCAAGGCGATCTACGAGCAACTGGGTGTCGGGTCGGTGGGCGAGCTGGAGTATGCCTGCATCGAGAATCGCCTGGTCGGCCTTCCGGGGTTCGGTCAGAAAACGCAGGAGAAAATTCTGGCCGGCATCCGGCAGTTCAAGCGGCATCTAGGGTTTCATCTCTATGCGAACGTGATCGAGGAGGCGGAGAGCATCCTCGCGGCCGTCCGTGGAGCGCCCGGCGTCGGGTGCGCCGATCCGGCCGGGGAAATCCGCCGCCGGCTCGAGGTGGTACAGGCTCTCGCGTTCGTCGCGGCAGGCGGCCGGCCGCAAGACCTGCTCAACGCCATCCGCCGTGTGCCTGAGGTGACGCAGGTCGAACACCGGTCTGATGTGCGAACGATCACGGCGCGCTCCCCGCAGGGCTTGCCTGTCTCCATCAGGCTCGCCGATGCCGCTGCGTACGGCTGGGAATTGCTCTACGCCACTGGGAGCCGTGAGCATGTGGAGGCTTTGACACGGCGCTTGCAGATGCGAGGTGCTCGACTGCAAGGCGTGTCTGAAGAAGCCGTCTATGCCGCCGCCGGCCTTCCGTACATCCCGCCGGAATTGCGCGAAGGCCATGGTGAAATCGAGCTGGCAGAGAGCGGGCGCTTGCCGGTTCTGATCGAGGCCGGGCAGATTCAGGGAATCTTTCACAACCATACCGTCTGGAGCGACGGCTCGGCGACGCTGGAGCGGATGGTCGAGGTCGCGCGATCGCTCGGCTATCGCTATATCGGCATCTCCGACCACAGCCAGTCAGCCTTCTACGCCAACGGTCTCAAGGAGGACCGCATCAAGGCGCAGCACGCCGAGATCGCAGTAGTCCAGAAGAAGTTCACGGGCATCCGGATATTCAAGGGCATCGAGGCGGACATCCTGGCGGACGGCGCGATGGACTATCCGGACGAGGTGCTGGCCACCTTCGATTTCGTGATCGCGTCGGTGCACAGCCGCTTCAATCTATCTGAAGAAGAGCAGACCAACCGCATCTGTCGCGCGCTGGCCAATCCCTACGTCACGATGCTGGGCCATGCCACGGGGCGGCTGTTGCTGTCACGGGATGCCTATCGGGTGGACATGCGGAAGGTGCTGGACGCGGCGGCCGAGCACGGAAAGATCGTGGAGATCAACGCCAATCCGCACCGGCTCGACCTGGACTGGCGGCTCTGCTACTATGCAAAGGAGAAGGGCGTGCAGTTCAGCATCAATCCCGACGCCCACAGCACGGAGGGCCTCGAGGTCGAGCCCTTCGGCGTGAACGTCGCCCGTAAAGGCGGCGTCACAGCCGAAGATGTGGTCAACACGCTGCCGCCCGACGCCATGGCCGCCAAGCTCCAAGCCATGCGGCCCTAATTCAGTCTGTCGCCTACAGCTTCGGGGTCCTGCCGCCTGCATCCCCCGCCGTGCTCATGACCCGTTGCAAGGGACAGAGCAACAGGTTCCCCGCTGCGCGCGGCGGTGGGCCCCCTTTCGGCGTCACCCCTGCGCTTCCGGCGACATGGGATCGGTGCCACCCCTCCGCCTCCGGCGCCACCTGCGTCACACCTAGGTCTTGACTCTGACAACATTGGCAACTATGATAGTTGTGTAATTTGCGAGGTTGATTATGGCCGAGAAGGTGTCCACGCTCGAGATTCGTCAACGACTGGGCGATATTCTGAACCGCGTCTCCCTCAGGCACGATCAGTTCATCATCGAGCGCAAGGGCAAGCCGCTGGCGGCCGTGGTGCCCGTGGAGCGGCTTGAAGGGATGCAACGCGCCGCCCGGCTGCATCTGCTGGCGGTGCTGGATCGGCAGGCCGGCGAGCTGTCCCAGGAGCAAGCCGACCGTCTCGCGGACGAAGCCAAGCACCGGACACGTAGGCGCCGCCGCAAGTAGCCTGTGCTCCGCGCCGTTCTCGACGCCAATGTGCTTGTGAGCGCCCTCATCCGGCCGCAGGGACCGCCTGGCCGGATCGTCGCGGCATTGATAGAAGAACACGCGTTCGAGCTTGTCGCGTCGATTCCCATTTTTGAGGAGCTGCGTCGGTGCCTGGCCTATCCGCGGGTGCGGCGGCGCATCACTGCCACCGGTGAAGAGTTGGACTTGTGGATCGCCGCGCTTGATCTTATTGCTGAACCTACTGAAGGAGCGTTGGGAGCCCGGGTGATTGAGGATGATCCCGATGACGATAAATATGTCGTCGCGGCTCTGGAAGGTCGGGCACAGTTCATCGTCAGTGGGGAGGCCCACCTGTTGGAGTTGCGGACCTATGAAGGCGTGCAGATCGTGACGCCGAGCGCGTTTCTCCGGCTGCTGAGAGGATAAGTGTCGCCACAAAGAACCTGGAGCGCGCACGATGATCATCAAAGACACCGAGTCGGCTGATATCAAGACTCCCACGGGGCCTATGCGCACGTACATTTTCAGGCCGGTGGCGGAGGGGCGCTATCCGGGCCTGCTGCTGTACTCGGAGATCTTTCAGGTGACGGGGCCGATCCGGCGCACCGCGGCGCTGATGGCGAGCCACGGGTTCGTGGTGGCGGCGCCGGAGATTTACCATGAGCTGGAGCCGGCCGGCACGGTACTGGCCTACGATGAGGCCGGGGCCGAGCGGGGCAACAAGCACAAGATCACCAAGGAGTTGGCGGGCTACGACAGCGACGCCCGCGCGGCGCTGGACTATCTCAAGGCCTTGTCCCACTGTACGGGCAAGCTGGGCGTCATGGGGATTTGCATCGGGGGGCATCTGGCGTTTCGCGCGGCCATGAACGCGGACGTGCTGGCCGCCACCTGCTTCTACGCGACCGACATCCACAAGCGTGGCCTGGGCAAGGGCATGCACGACAACAGCCTGGACCGGATCGGCGAGATCAGGGGCGAGATGCTGATGATCTGGGGCCGGCAAGACCCGCACGTCCCCCGAGAAGGCCGGGCGTTCATCTACAACGCCATGAGCGACGCCGGCGTGCACTTCCAGTGGCACGAGTTCAACGCCGCGCATGCGTTCATCCGCGACGAAGGGCCCCGGTACAATCCCGTTGCGGCGCAAATCTGCTATGGCATGGCGCTGGAGCTGTTCAAGCGCAGGCTGGGCGAAGGGGACCAGCGTGCCGGCGGCCCGGCGGGGCCGACCGAGACCAAGCATTAGCGAAAACTAGTCCGGGAACGTGAACTCCTTCAGCTCGACTTTCTCCAGCGCTTGCTTGACGATGCCATGGACGTCCAACCGGGACTCGGCGCGGCGGACGTCTTCCAGCTTGGCCTGGGTGGCGGGGTGTGGGGGGACGAAAAGCCGGCAGCAATCCTGGTCCGGCTCGATCGAGGTCTCGTAGGTCCCGATCTTCTGCGCCTGCTCCGTGATTTCCACCTTGTCCATGCCGATCAGAGGCCGCAGGAAAGGCAGGGTGGCGGCCTCGTCCACCACCGTGAGATTACCCGCCGTCTGCGAGGCCACTTGGCCCAGGCTGTCGCCCGTCACCAGCGCCCAGCATTTGTTCTCCCGGCCGAGCTCCTCCGCGATCCTGACCATCAGCCGCCGGTAGAGCACGACCCGGAGCGGCGCCGGCGCCGACAGGACGATCTGCCGCTGAATGTCCCCGAAGGGAACCAGGTAGAGCCTGGAATGGTACTGGTGGCGGGTGAGGTGCCTGGCCAGCTCTTCGGCCTTGTCGGCGGAGGCGCGGGTGACGAACGGGTGGCCGTGGAAATGGATGAAGCAGGCCCGGCAGCCGCGCTTCATCATGCGCCAGGCTGCGACCGGCGAGTCGATGCCGCCGGACAACAGGCAGGCCACCTTGCCGGACATCCCCACCGGCAGGCCCCCGGCGCCGGGGAACCGCTCGCAATAGTAGTAGGCGCCGTTTCCCAGGATCTCGATGAAGACGGTCATCTCCGGGTTTCCCAGGCTGACGCGCGCGCCGGTGCGCTCCACGACAGCGGCGCCGACGTGGCGGTCCACTTCGATCGAAGTCAGCGGGTAGGACTTGTCGGCCCGCTTGGTGGTGACGCGGAACGTGTGGAACGGGAGGCCCTGGACGGTCTCGCAGATAGCGGCCGACATGGTGTCGACGTCGCTCGATACGTAATGGGCCGGGGCGAAGTTGGCGAGGCCGAACGTAGCCTCGAGCCGGGGCTTGATCGTGGACCATTGGGATGGATCGTCGATGGCGATCCGGATGCGCCCGGCCAGGCTTTCGACGTGGCAGCGGCCGATTCCGCGCAGGCCCTCGCGGATGTTCCGCACGAGGCGGTCCACCAGGATGGGCCGGTTGCGGCCCTTCAGCGCGAGCTCATGGTAATGCGCGATGACGTAAAAAAGGGGACTGTCCCCTTTTCGGGCTAATGGATCCGGCATATTTGTGCGACTTCTTGCAAGCGAAAAGGGGACTGTCCCCCTTTGCCTTTATCCCACTGATTCCAGCCAGCGCTCGCAGTCGATGGCGGCCATGCAGCCGGAACCCGCGGCGGTGACGGCCTGGCGATAGACGTGGTCCTGGACGTCCCCGGCGGCGAACACGCCCGGGGCACCGGTTTTGGTGCCGTCGTGTGTCTTGATGTAGCCCTTCTCGTCCAGCGCCAACTGGTCCGCGAACAGCTTGGTGTTGGGCGAATGGCCGATCGCCACGAACAGGCCGTCGCAGGGCTTCTCGGTGACCGAACCGGTCTTCACGTCCCGGAGCCGGACGCCGGTGACCAGCGGATCGCCGAGGATCTCCTCGACCGTGGCGTTCCAGATGAAGCCGATCTTCGGGTTCTTCCGGGCGCGGTCCTGCATGATCTTGGACGCGCGGAGCTGGTCGCGGCGGTGGACCACCGTGACGTGCGTGGCGAACTTTGTGAGAAACGTCGCCTCTTCCATCGCGGCGTCGCCCCCGCCGACCACCACGAGTTCCTTGCCCCGGAAAAAGAAGCCGTCGCACGTGGCGCAGGTCGAGACGCCGTGCCCGATCAGCCGCCGCTCGGAAGCCAGACCCAGCATGTTCGCGGAGGCGCCGGTCGCGATGATGAGGGCGCGGGCTTCGATGGTCTCTTCGCCGTCGATCGTCAGCGTGATGGGCGAATGGTTCAACGCAACGGTCGTGACGTCGCCGCGCAGGAATTCCGTGCCGAACCGCTCGGCCTGGGCCCGCATCTCCTTGATGAGCTCGGGGCCCATGATGGCGTGATGGAAGCCGGGGTAGTTCTCCACTTCGGTGGTGAGTGCCAGTTGCCCGCCGGCCTGAACGCCCTCGATCAGGAGGGGGGACAGGTTCGCGCGGGCCGTGTAGATCGCGGCGGTGAGCCCCGCCGGCCCCGACCCCATGATGACGACGTTCCGCATCCTAGAAATCTAACACAGGGGTTGGGGCGAATCCATAGGGTTGGATCTTTGCGGCACGACAGAGCAAGGAGGGATGGCTTCATAGGTGGCAGCGGTTGTTACCCATGAGCTTGTCTCAAGCGCGTAGCAGGAGTAGGTTGTTTGTGGGCCGCAATCAGCCCCTGTGACCTGTAAGAACGGAGATGGCTGTGAGCGTATTTGATTCTCTACCACCTGATGTTCGCGAACGATTCGAATGGATGGATAAGGAATCGGAGGCGTTGTTGGAGCGCCTTCGAGCTAGGCTTCGAGACGATCCCATGAGTGTGTCGGATCAGGAAGTCCTGAGCGGAATAGAGCAGAGGATATCCTGCAGAGGCTTTCTTGATGATGCCGACTGGCTAATGGAAGCCTTGAAATTCACACAGAAACCAGTCCCAACGGTTCCCGCTGAGATTCAAGGCGCATGGGATCGCTATCTCGATGCGGCAGACTCTCGCCTGTCGTATCACGATTATCCGGTCCTTGCTGGTATGGCGGACTGGTATTACGAACGCTCCGATGATCGAGACATGGCGGCTCGTGCTGTGTCGGTCTACGAGTACCTGTTTTCGGCGGTGCACGATCGGACCGTCGAATTTGAACCCTCTGACTACGTGCGCCGGATGATTCGGCTGTGGAGGCAATTGAAGAACTTCTCCCGCGCCAAGTTTCTGGTCCAGTGGTCAGAGGAACGATACCATGCCGGCCTGTTGAGTCACGAGGAGTACCTCGATCTTGCGAGAATCTGGGCTGAGCTTGTTGTTGAAGAAAGGGGCGCTGATCTTACTGAATGTGAAAAGGATCTCAACAATATTCTGCGCATCGCATGGGACACTGTTTCTGATCGGGATCGCAAAATAGAAGAATTCAGCGATCGCAGCCTGCGCTTGTCTGAGGAGATCGCCAGGGCCAGAGATGCAACCTACCCACTGGCGGCACGTCGGCGGCTTGAAGCCAAGTTTGGGATAACCTGGACCAAGCTTCATGAGACCACACGCCGGGAGTTGGAGCTTGGCGAAACGTATTCGCATTCGCCCTACTCGGATCACAGTCCTGGCGTTGTCCCCACGGCTTGCTTTCAAGCAGTCAAGGCCGAACTCATGGCTCGGGTGTTCGAACCGTATGGACGCAGGAACCCAGCGCTCCTTGCTCGCATTCGTGATTCAGGTGCCAATCCCGTTAAGATGCTAATTGATTATGCAGGGAAAACATCTACTGATAGGAAAGACATCCGTGAAGCTTTGGCCGGGGCTGCCTGTAAGCAGGGATTCCTTTCTAAAGATTATGTGAGGAAACTCAAACGGCTCTGTGATCATCGCGATCAGGCGCAACATCCAGAGGATAATCCGCGTAGAGGATGATGGTGGAATCCGCCGTAAACAGACGGTTCGGACGTATGTTGCTGTCCCGACGGAGGCCGCCTTCTACAAAGTCATTCGCAGTGAGAGGAATTGCTTGTTGATCTCGGGTTCCCTGGCTGGTGATCTGGCAAAGGATGACGTCATCGCCTGTGAGGGTTGCCACTACACAAGCCGGACGTCTCTTTGATGCTGATAAATCCGAGAACGGGAAAGGAACGACAACGACATCCCCCTTTACAAATCTGCCCATGCCGCTTCTTCTTCAGGTTTGCTCCAATCCCGGCTCAACACAGATTCTGAAGCCAGCATTGTCTGGAATGCCTCAGGGGTAGACCCTCGTGCCACAAGGGAGGACACGAAATCTAGAACCACAGCCAACTTCTCGGGCGGTAATTGCTTGAGCCGTTCCTCTATTTGCGTGATCGTAGTCCGGTCCATCTCAGTTCACCTCACTTTCCTAGGCTCCAGAAAACCATAGCACAGCGGGCAGCGTCAAGCTACAGTTCGTGTGTGGAGTCGGGCTCCGGCACGATCACCTCCATGCCGGCGTGCTCGGCCCGGATCGCGGCGGCGAGCGACAGCGACTGCTTCTCCTCGCCGTGCACCACGAACACCCGGGCGGGCGCCGGCGTGATCGCCCGCACGTAGGCCAGCAGGTCGTCGCGGTCTGCGTGGGCGGAGAGCCCGTTGAACCGCACCACCCGGGCGCGGCGCGGCGTCGGCACGCCGTAGATCGGCACCGTGTCCCAGCCCTCCACGAGCTTCCGCCCCAGCGTGTGCTCCGCCTGAAAGCCCGCGATCGCGATGACGTTCGCCTCGTCTTGGATCGCGTGCTTGAGGTGGTGGAGGATGCGCCCGCCCTCGCACATGCCCGACGCCGCGATGATCATGCAGGGCCCCTTCATGCCGTTGAGCTTCATGCTCTCCTGCACCGAGGAGACGTAGCGGATGTAGCGGGCTGCGAAAAGATCGCCCCGGGAGGTGAACGTCCTGAAGGTCTCTTGGTCGTAACACTCGGGGTGTTGCCTGAACACCTCGGTCGCCTTGATGGCGAGCGGCGAGTCGATGTAAATCGGCAGCGGCTCGATGCGCCCTTCCGCGACCAGCTCCTTGATCCGCATGACCAGGTCCTGCGTGCGCCCGACCGCGAAGGCCGGCACGATGATCTTGCTCCGGTGCGCCACCGCGTGGGCGACCAGCTTGCGGACCTTCTCCTGCACGGCCTCCCGACTCTCCTCATGGAGGCGGTCGCCGTACGTGGATTCGATGATCAGCGCGTCGCAGTGTGGAGGGCTATCGGGATCGCGCAGGAGCGGCATCTGCTTGCGGCCCAGGTCGCCGGTGAAAAGGACGGAGGTCGAGTCCCCCCGCGCCGTCACGGTGAGCCGGATGGCCGCCGATCCCAGGATGTGGCCCGCGTCGTGGAACGTGGCTGTGACCCGCGGCCGGACGGTGACGGCTTCGCCGTAGCGCGCGCCGGCGAAGCGCCGGACGATCGCGCGGACGTCGCCGCCGTCGTAGTAGGGGCGCCGGCACTGCCTGCCCCGGCGGCTTTCCTTCCGGTTCACGTACTCGCAGTCGCTTTCCTGGATGCGGGCGGAGTCCTCCAGCATCACCGCCGCCAGGTCTCCCGTCGCGCGGGTCACGTGCACCTTGCCGCGAAACCCCCGCTGCGCGAGCACGGGCAGCGCGCCGGAATGGTCGATGTGCGCGTGCGACAGGAGCACCGCGTCCACGCCTTTCGGGTCGAAGCCGAGGTCGCGATTGTGGGCGTCCGACTCCCGGCGCCGTCCCTGGAAGAGGCCGCAGTCGAGCAGGACGCGCGTGCCTCTCGCGTGGATCAGGTGGCGGCTGCCGGTGACCGAACGCGCCGCGCCATGGAACGAGATCTTCATCCGCATGCGATCTCCAGGGGGAAGGAATGCTTCACGCAGGCGTGGACGGCAGATGGTTCGCCGAGATGATGTCCCAGGCCTCCTGGGCGGTTTCGGCGTACCGGAAGAGCTGGACGTCGCCCGGGCCGATCAGGCCCTCCTCGATCAGCAGGGGCCAGTTGATGAGCCGCTCCCAGAAGGCACGGCCCATCAGCACCACGGTCAGTCCCGTCACCGTGCCGGTCTGGAGCAGCGTGAGGGTTTCGAACAGCTCGTCCATCGTGCCGAATCCACCCGGAAAGGCCACCAGCGCCTTGGCCCGCAGCAGGAAATGCATTTTGCGGAGCGCGAAGTACCGGAACTGGAAGCACAGGTTCGGAGTGATGTAGTGATTGGGTTGCTGCTCGTGAGGGAGCGTGATGTTGAAGCCGATGGACTTGGCGCCGACATCGGCGGCCCCCCGGTTCGCCGCCTCCATGATACCCGGCCCGCCGCCCGTGACGATCACGAACTCGCAGCGATCATTGCACTGGCAGCTTGACGAGACGATGCGCGCGAACTCGCGTGCCTGGTCGTAAAAGGGCGACAGGGCGAGATGGCGGCGCGCGATGGCGACCGCCTGTTGCCGGTCCGGTTCGTCCGGCTTCTGCGCGAGCGCGGCTTCCGCTTCGGCCAGGCGCCTGCGGGCATCAGCCGGCTCGACGAGCCGTGCGCTGCCGAATACGACGATGGTGGAGTGGATGCCTTCCTGGATCTGAGCCAGCTCCGGCTTGAGCAATTCGAGCTGCAGCCGGACCGCCCTCAGCTCATCGCGTCCCAGAAATTCCAGGTCTTCGTCGGCCCGGCGGTACGAGGGCGACTGCAGGAGCGCTTCCAGGAGCTTGTCTTTATCGGGCGGCTGTTCGCTCATGGCGGGATTCTACCTCTCCTGTGCCTGACGTTTGAGTTCCCCGTAGATGCGCCGGACCTCGGCGCGGAGTTGCTCCATGGGGAGCGTGCCGTCGATGACATAGTCCGCCAGCTTGACCTTGTCGGCCAGCGGCATCTGGGAGCGGATGCGCTTGCGGACTTCCTCTTCCGGCAGCTTGTTACGTTCCATGAGGCGCCGCAGTTGGGTCTGCTCGTCGGCGGTGACGACGATCACGCGGTCCTTGCGCTTGTGCACTCCCGTCTCGATGAGCAGGGCGGCATCGAAGAGCACGACGGCATGGGGATCCGCCGCCGTGGCCTCGCGGAACAGACGGTCCTCTTCGGCGAATACCTGCGGATGGATGATGGCCTCGAGCCGCGCGCGCTTGGCGTGGTCTGCGAAGACGGCCGCGCCGAGCCGTTCGCGGTCCACCGAGCCGTCGGCCCGCAGCATGTCCCGCCCGAAGGCCGTGGCGATCTCACGGCAGGCGGGTTTCCCCGGCGCCACGGCTTCACGTGCCAGCACGTCGGCGTCAATGAGGCACGCGCCGCATTCCACGAAGAGCCGCGACACCGTGCTCTTGCCGGTCGCGATCCCGCCTGTCAAGCCGACGCGCAGCATGGGGGAACGATATCACATTGCATCCCCGCGACAAAGGCCTGTACAATTCCGCACGGTATGAGTGCAAACCTTCTCGATGATGTGATGAAAGCCCAGTTGGCCGTGGAATGGGCGCGGTTCAGGAGGGCGTTCGCCGCGGCCGGTGACATCGGTGAACTGAATCTGGAGGAATGGCGCCTCGTCGCGGAGCGTGACCGGAAAGGGCTTCCGCCGGCGCTGTCGGTGGCGGCGATCCAGGGGCTGCTCAAGCTGGAGAAATCCGGCCTGCGCGGGCAGGTGATCCGGACCGGCGAGGAGACAGCGGATCCCACCATGAAGCTGGTCGCGCAGGCTCAAGCCCATGAGGTCCGGCTCCAGGACGCGGACCACAGCGAAGCGTACGCCGTGATGGCCTATCAGGCCGGCAGGCGGTTGGGCCTGGATGAGGCCAAGGCGGCGGTGTTCGGGGATGCCGTGGCCTATTTGATGACCGGCTGGATGCAAGCCCATGGGGACAGCGCCCGGGCGGACAAGCTGATTTATGAATTCAAGAAAGCGGCGGGCGCGCCCCCGGAAGGCGGGTTTCTCTGGAGCCATCTCCAGTCGCTGTCCTGCCGCACCGGGTTCAAGGCGATGGTGGAAATGGCCCGGCTGATGGGCACTGCGGTGTTCCGATGAGGACCAGGCTGATCTTTTGGGCGCCGGCATTCGGCTGGCTCTTTCTGGCCGGCGGGGCAGCGGTGGCCGACGGCTCTTTGTCCGGGCGGGTCGTGGTGGTGGCCCAGGACGGCTCCGGGGCCTATACCGAGATCCAGGCGGCGATCGACAACGCGCTGCCCGGTGACACGATCTTCATCAAGCCGGGGACGTATCGGGAGGATGTGGTCGTGCACAGCAAGGACCGGCTGCGTCTCGTCGGCGAATCGCGCGACCAGGTCACGATCCTCGGCTTGAAGCGCGTGGGCGCGTTCCGGATCGGCAAGTGGCCTTACGGCGCCAACGACATCGAAGTCCGCGATCTGACCGTCTCGCAAAACGGCGGGCTGGCCGTCGGCATCTTCAACGGCACCAAAATCCTGCTCGCCAACGTTCGTGTCCAGGGGCTGCTCTATGTCCAGCAGGCGAAGGACGTCCGTATCGAGCGCAGCCTGCTCGGAGGAAGCGAAACCACCGGCGTGTCGTTCGTAGACTCGCAAGGCGAGTTGATCGGCAGCGAAGTGCGTGACAACGACCACGGGGTCACGGTCGCGGGCAAATCCCACGTGCGGGTGGAAGGGAACGTGATCGCGAATAATCTTTACGACGCCGTGGTATTCCTGCAGGGATCAAAGGGGTCGGTCGTGGGGAACCGGCTTCTCCAGAACGGCGGAGCCATTTCAGTGCAGGACGGCGCCCATGCTGACCTGAAGGGCAACAGCATCGCGTCGGCTCCATGAAAGTTCTGTAGCAATGCGGCGGTTTTTGACTCTTCTGGCCCTTGGCGTCACTCTCTACCTGGGGTATCAATGGTGGAGCGCGCGGCAGCCGGACACCGCCGCCAAGCCCGCGCCCGTTCCCGTCGCCCCCGCCAAGCCCGCCTCCGCCGTCCGGCCGCCGCAGAATCCCCAGCCGCCCACGGACGAGCCGCCTCCTCGAATCTCGGTCCAGGTGCAGATGGTGACCCCGGGCGTGCTGATGGAAGGCACGCCTCACGCCGCGTTGCTGAACGGCATCAGGCAGATGCTGGAGCAGGGGAACGTTGCGGAGGCGGAGGCCAGGCTGGTGACTCTCCCCAAGGACGCGCCGGACGATCCGGTGGCGCGAAAATTCATCGCCGATCTCTGGAACAACCTGGGGGTCACTCACGCCGCCACCGGCGGGATGGCCGCCGGCTTGAAAGCGTTCAAGACCGCCGTGTCGCTTGACCCTGAGGGCGCCAGAGCGCACGTCAACCTGACGCACGCGCTGTGGGAGCTCAAAGAGCCCGGCCTGAGCCGGGAACTGCTGGAGACGACCGTCGCGCTGGCCCCCGACGAGCCGCTGCCGCATCTCTTGCTGGCCGATATCCTGTACGCAAAGAATGATCTGAAGGGCGCCGTGGCTCAACTCGACCTGGCGGCTCAGCACTTGGGACCGAACCCCAAGCTCCAATCGTTCGTGCGATCCAACGCCGCCAGGATCAAGCAGAACATCAATCTCCCGCAGCAGCGCGGAGGCCAAGACGCATCAGGCGGCCCGCGGTAGGGGACTGTCGCCGACGGCAGGACGTTATACCGGCTCGATGCAGGCCGCGTCATCACGGCCGGGGTCGTTGACGCGGAGGCTGACGGGATAGGCGGTCATGTCTTCCGGCGGATAGGGGCGGAAGAGCGGCCGCAGCAACTGGGCCTGTCGGACGGCAGGATCGAGCCACACGGCATAATTCGCGGGGGCCAGGATCACCGGCATCCGGTCGTGGATGTCCTTGAGCGCCTCGTTGGGCTCGGTGGTCAGGATGGCGCACGATTCGACGATCGTCCCGTCCGGCCCCGCCCAACGCTCCCACAGGCCCGCGAAGGCGAAGGGCCGCCCGTCGATCAGGCGGATGTAGAACGGCTGCTTCCGCTGCCCCATCCGGCCCTCCCGCTGCCACTCGTAATAGCCGTCGGCAGGGACCAGGCAGCGACTTCGCGCCAGCGGCCCCCTGAAGGCCGGCTTTCCCGCCGCCGTTTCCGCTCGCGCGTTGATCATTTTGTCGCCGATGCCGGGATCTTTGGCCCAAGAGGGGATCAAGCCCCAGCGCACGGGTACGCACTCCCGGCCCTCCTGCGGCGTCGCGATGCGAACGATGGCGATGGGCCGGCGCGGCGCGATGTTGTAGTGAGGCGAGAGGGAGAGAGATTGCGTGAGTTGAAAATGCTCGCTCAGGGTGTCGGCCGGCGTCTTCAGGCTGTAGCGACCGCACATCGGCTAGTCTTTTCCCGGGACGTTCACCGAAAGACTGGCCGGGAACAACATGCGTGGGTCCTGTCGGAGGCGCGCCTCGCGCAGGAGGGTCTTGGCGCCGGGCGTCACGGCTCCTTCGAAGCTGGTGGCGCCGTTCGTGACGACCGTGACCGGGCGGGACAGGTTCACCAGGCTCTCATTGAGGAAGAGCGTATAGCGCCTGACGAATTTCGTGCGGACTTCGATCCGATTGGGACCAATGACCGCCGCCTCCAGCTTCGCATAGCGACGGTTGGCGATGAACTCGTCCCGGTGATCGACGAGGTTGTCCGAGAACTCGGCGATACGATCCGTCGCGTCGATGCGCACCCAGCCGAACGGCAGGAGATGCGACGCGTCCTGCACCACGGTCAGCTTCTTGGGGTAGGGGTCGCGGCGCTGCCGGTCCAGCCAGGCGACGAGGTCCGGCAGTTCCTCGCGTGGGAAGATGTGCCCGCCCGCATGCGGATGCGTGCGATCGTGCTCCCGATAGACGTGCGCGTATCCCAGTTCGGTCAAGGCCTCATCGATCGCCCGGCTCATGTGGACCGGCATGACCTGGTCCTGTTTGCCGTGGATGATATAGAGCGGCGTCTGGCGGAAGTTTTCCAGGAACGGCATCAGGACCTCGTCCAGGCCCGACGCCATCGGGACCACCGCGGCGAATCGCGTGGCGTGGTGGGCGCCGATCAGATAGGCGCCGATCCCGCCGTTCGACATGCCGGCCAGAAACACGCGGTCGGGATCGATGTGGTAACGGACCTCGACGGCGCGGATGGTCGCCAGGACAAGATGTTCGGCGGTCCGGGTCCACCAGGCGCCCGTGGGTATGGTCGGGCAGGCCAGGATGTAACCCGCGCCCAGACGGGTCTGCCAGCGCTCCAGGTAGCTGTCTCCGGTGAAGCCGGCTCCGTGCAGGCAGATGACGAGCCCGTGGGGTTTGTCCGGGCTGTAGGAACTCGGGACGTAAAGGCCGTAAAAAAACGGACGGGCGTCTACTCCAACGATCTGGCTGGTCTGCACGCCCACCGGTTCGTTGCGGTACACGCGGCCTGAGGCCAGGATGGGGGAGACGGCGGCCGCCGTCGCGTCCTTGCGGTCCAGGACTTCGGCGAGGAGCTGCTCGGCCCGTTCGGCGTTGTGGGTCTGGACGTATTCCCGGATGAGGGTCTGGAGGGAGGGATCGGCCTGTCCAGGGGTTTGATCGGCGAGCGCCGCGCCGCCCACGCTGACGCTGAGCGCCAAGAGCAGCATCCGGGCAGCGGCACGCAGGGGCATGCTCCACGCTATCACGCAGGTGGGGGCCTGTCAAAACCCCTTTTCTTTTCCTCTCCCCATGCAGTACCCTGTTGTATCCAACCGTCGTTTTGGCGAAAGGAGCATGCTCGAATGGCCGGATTTCCGATCGAACCCGCGGGCCGGATCAAGACCCTGCCGCCGTACCTGTTTGCCGCGATCGATGAGATGAAGAAGAAGGCCATTGCCCGCGGCGTGGACATCATCAACCTGGGCATCGGCGATCCGGACCTGCCCACTCCCGCGCCGATCGTCGAGCGGATGCGGCAGGAGGCGGGCAACCCCAAGCACCACCAGTATCCCTCCTATGAAGGGATGCCGAGCTTCCGGCAGGCGGTGGCCGACTGGTACAAACGGCGTTTCGGCGTCACGCTCGATCCGGCCGACGAAGTCCTCGCGCTGATCGGCTCGAAAGAAGGCATCGGCCACGTGCCGCTGGCCTTTGTGGATCCGGGCGATGTGGTGCTGGTGCCGAGCCCAGGCTATCCGGTCTATCCGGTGGGGACCGGCTTCGCGGGCGGCGCGCCCTACGTGATGCCGCTCACGAAAGCCCACCACTTCCTGCCGGACCTGCAGGCCGTTCCCAGGGACGTGGCGCGCAAGGCCAAGCTGATGTTCCTGAACTATCCGAACAACCCGACGTCGGTGACGGCCGGCAAGGACTTCTTCAAGCGCGTGGTCGAGTTCGCGAACGAGCACCGGATCATTGTCTGTCACGACGCGGCCTATTCCGAAATCTACTACGACGGACGGAAGCCGGCCAGCTTCCTGGAGGCGGACGGGGCCAAGGAGGTCGGGGTCGAGTTCCACTCGCTGTCGAAGACCTTCAACATGACCGGCTGGCGGATCGGGTTCGCCGTCGGCAACAAGCAGGTGCTGGCCGGGCTCGGCAAGGTCAAGAGCAACCTGGACTCCGGCGTGTTCCAGGCCGTGCAGGAAGCGGGCATCGTGGGCCTGCGGGACGGCGATGCGCTGGCCGAGGGGATCCGGTCGGTCTATCAGGAGCGCCGGGACGCGCTGCTCCCCGGGCTCAAGCGGATCGGCCTCGAGGTGGAGCCGCTCCACGCGGCGTTCTACGTGTGGATCACCGTGCCGCAGGGCTTCTCGTCCGCGGCCTTCACGGCGCATCTGCTGGAGAAGGCCGGGATCGTCACGACTCCGGGCAACGGCTTCGGCGAGGCCGGTGAAGGCTTTATCCGGATGACGCTCTGCACGACGAAGGAACGGCTCCTGGAAGCGGTCGCGCGCATGGAGAAAGTCGGGTTCTAGCCCCCCATGGTCGAAGCCTACATCGGCATCGGGTCGAACCTGGGCGATCGCCGGGACTTCTGCTCGCGGGCGCTCGGGCTTCTGGGCATGCTTCCTCACAGCCGCCTGATGGGATACTCGTCCACATACGAGACGGAACCGGTGGGCGAGGTCGGAGGGCCGTTCCTGAACCTGGTGGCGCGGGTGGATACCGAGTTGCCGGTTCGGCGGCTTCTGCTCATTCTTCAGGAGACGGAACGGGGGATGGGCCGCGACGGCGAGCGGCGTTCGGGGCCGCGCACCATCGACCTCGACCTGCTGTTCTACGGGGACCGGATCATCCACGACGGTGAGCTGGTCGTCCCCCATCCCCGATTGCACGAACGCCGCTTCGTCCTGACTCCCCTGGTCGAATTGACGCGAAACCTGCTGCACCCGGTTCTGGGCCAGACCGTGTCCACCCTGCTGGCCGCGCTCCACGATCCGCATGCAGTCCGGCGCCTGGAGGATTCCGTCGTCCCCTGGACGCCCGCAGGCGGCGCGTGCAGGACGTGATGCAGCGGATACGGACCGTCAAAGCCATGGTCGCCTGGTCGCGGAAGCTTCAGCGGGAGGGGGTGCGAATCGGGCTCGTCCCGACCATGGGCGCGCTGCACGACGGACATGGCTCCCTGATCCGCGCGGCCCGGCTGGCCTGTGATGCGGTCGCCGTGAGCATCTTCGTCAACCCCCTGCAGTTCGGCCCGTTGGAGGACTTTGACCGGTACCCCAGGGTGCTTGCGAAGGACCTCCGCCTCTGCGAGCAGGAAGGGACGGACGCGGTCTTCGTCCCCCGCGCCCGGGACCTGTATCCGCCGGAGTTCGAGACGGCCGTGTCCGTGCAGCGGCTGACACGGCGATTTGAAGGGCTCTCCCGGCCGGGACACTTCGGGGGAGTGACCACCGTCGTCGCCAAGTTGCTGAACATCGTTCGCCCCGCGCAGGCGTTCTTCGGGCAGAAGGACTACCAGCAGGCCGTGGTGGTCGGACGGCTGGTCACCGACCTGAATCTGGAGACGGAGATCGTCGTCCGCCCCACGGTGAGGGAATCCGACGGAGTGGCCCTCAGCTCGCGCAACCGGTTCCTGTCGCCGGAAGAGCGCCGGGCCGCGACCGTGCTCTACCGGGCGTTGTCGGCCGGCCGCGATCTGATCCGGGCCGGGGAGCGTTCGGTCAAGAAAGTCGAGGCGGCCATGACCAGGCTGATCTGGGCGGAACCGCTGGCGCGGGTCGACTACCTGTCGGTGGCGCACGCTGCCACGCTCGATGAGGCGCGTGCGGTGCGGGGGCGGGTGGTGCTGCTGGTGGCGGTGTGGATCGGGGAGACGCGTCTGATCGACAATATGGTGGTGAGCGCGCGATGAATCTCAGAGAAGACGGGATCGGGCTGTATCTCCACATCCCGTTCTGCGAGAGGCGGTGCCGGTTCTGCGCCTTCTTCACCCGGAACTACCGGGAGGATCGGGGGGCGGTGTTTGTCGCAGACCTGGTCAAGGAGATCACGCTCGCCGGTGTTGCGGGGCTGGCCCGCGGCCGCCGGGTCGAAACGGTGTACTTCGGCGGGGGCACGCCGACGACTCTTTCCGCGGAGCAGCTCCTGGCCATCCTGAACGCCTGCCGGGAGAGTTTTGACCTCGCGCCCACGGCGGAGATTTCCATCGAAGCCAACCCTGCCGGCGTGGATTCGCCCGCCTTGCGGGCGCTCCGGGCGGGCGGGGTCAGCCGGGTCAGCTTCGGCGCGCAATCGTTTGAGGAGGCGGAGCTCGAAGCGGCGGGAACGCCCCACAGGGCCGACGATATCGCGAGAGCCGTCCGGTCGGCGCGCGCCGCAGGCATCGTAACCGTGAACCTGGACCTCATGTACGGGTTTCCGGGCCAATCGCCCGGCCGCTGGCTGGCCAACCTGGACGCCGCGATCGCATTGGCGCCCGACCACCTGTCCGTCTACGGCCTGACGATTGAAGAGAGGACGCTGTTTCATCGGGACATCGAGCGCGGCCGCCTGACCGTCCTGGATGAGGACGCGATGGCCGACCTGTATGAGATGGGACGGGCGCGGCTCGAAGCCGCGGGGTATATTCAGTACGAGGTCTCGAATTTCGCTCGCCCGGGGCACGAGTGCCGGCACAACCTCGGCTACTGGACCGATCGGGAATGGCTGGGCCTGGGGCCGAGCGCCCACTCCTACCTGGACGGCGACCGGTTCAGTAATGTGGAATCGTTACGCGAGTACCATCGCCTGGTGGAGGACGGCAGGGCGCCGATCGCGGAGCGGGAGACGGGGACGCCGGAGTTGCGTGTTCGCGAGGCGGTCGCGTTCGGCCTGCGGACCGTCGAGGGGGTGCGGCTGGGGGCCTTGCGGCGCCGGTATCACCTCGATCCGGTTGCGCGATTGAGGGAGCCCATTGCGCGGCTGACACGCGAGGGATGGCTCATCCCGGACGATCAGGTCCTCCGCCCCAGCGCAGCCGGTCTGGCGCTCGCGGACGAACTGGCCGTCGCGCTGTTGTAGGGAAAGGAAAGGATGCTCAGTGTGCCGTGTCGACACGGGTGCCGCAGTAGGGGCACATCTTCCATTCCATCTGCAGGGCGCGCTTGCAGCCGACGCAGTTGCGGCTGAGCATGGTTTCGCAGTACGGGCAGGACATGAAGTCGTACTGGACGACCTTGGCGCAGGTCGGACAGATGGATTCAGTTTTGCTCGAGACATCGATCACGCGCAGTAACTCCTCGAGCGTCGTTTGGCCCGCCTTGGCCTTGTTGAGGCCGTCCTCGCCCAACGTGATCATCTTGGCCGCGAGGGCTTCGAGGCGCAATTCCTGTTCCGTGGCCTCCGATGAGATCATCTCGCGCATCCGCGCGGTGGGGTCGAGGATCTCCATGATGGCGACCCGGCCGCTGTACCCGGTCTTGCCGCACTCTTTGCAGCCCTTCCCGGCGTAGAACTGTACGTTCGCCAGCGTTTCCGGCGGGATCCTCAGCGCCCGCAACGTGGTCGGGTCCGGCGTCGTTTTTTCCTTGCAATGGGGACAGATCGTCCGCACCAGGCGCTGGGCAATGACGCCCTCGACGAGAGAGGCCACGAGATAGCGGGGAATGCCGGCGTTGATGAGTCGCGTGATGGCGGACGGCGCGTCGTTGGTGTGCAGAGTCGAGAGGACCAGATGGCCGGTCATGGCGGCCCGCATGGCGATCTCGGCGGTCTCCAGGTCCCGGATTTCCCCGACGAGGACGATGTCCGGGTCCTGGCGCAGAATGGCCCGCAGCGCGCTGGCGAACGTCAGGCCCGCGTCCGCGTTGACCTGGGTCTGGTTGATGCCTTCGATATTGCTCTCGACCGGATCCTCGACGGTGAGGAGGTTGGTCGTCGTCGATCTGATCGCATTGATGATCGCGTACAGGGTCGAGGTCTTGCCGCTCCCCGTCGGGCCCGTCACCAGGATGATGCCCTTGTGCCGGTGGGTGAACGATTTGATCGTCTCATACGTCTTCTCGGACATTCCCAGCGAGTCCAGCTTGGGCAGCGCTTTCGTCTGGTCCGTCACGCGGAGGACCATCTTTTCACCGTGCAGCGTCGGCAGGGAGGAGACCCGGAAGTCCACGGGGCGTTTTTCGATCTTCACGCGGATGGCCCCGTCTTGCGGGATGCGGCGCTCGGCGATATCCATCGAGCCGAGAATCTTGAGGCGTGAAATAAGCGAGTTGTGCACGACCTTCGGCAGGCGCATATTCTCGCGCAGGAGGCCGTCCACGCGGAACCGTATCAGGGTGTCCTTTTTGGTCGGCTCGATGTGGATATCACTGACCCGGGCGCGGACGGCCTGGGTCATGATCATGTTGCAGAGCCGGACGACGGGCGCCTGGCGGGTCGCTTCTTCCAGGCTCTGGAGCTCGGCCGCCGACGGCGCGGCTTCGGCCGCGAGCACTTCCAGCAGGTCCTCGCTGAACTCCTCGGTGTTGTCCGAGACGATGCGGTCGAGGACGGCCGCCGTCTCCTGTTTGAGGTAGACCTTTTCCGCCGCTTCCTGTATCGCGGTCCGCCCCGCCAGGACCGGCTTCACGGTGCACCCGCTGACGAACGACATGTCGCGAATGGCTTCGAAATCGAGGGGGTCCGCCATGGCCACGGTCAGGGACTTGCCGTCCAGCTTGAACGGCACGGCCTGGTAGCGTTTGGACAGCGCTTCGGGAACGGTGGAGGAGAGTTCGGGGTTCATTTCCTCCTTCGTGAGGTCCACGAAGAGGTAGCCCAACTGGTGCGAGAGACGCCAGGCGATGTCATGCTCCGAGACAAGCTCCTGGTCGACCAGGTATTCGCCCAGGCGTTTGCCGGCCTTGGCGCATTCCTCCAGGGCCTTGGTGAGTTTGTCCTGGGAGAGCAGTCCCGCCTCCACCAGGACCTCGCCCAGCTTACGGCGGCGTTTCGGGGAGGCCGCCTCGTCGGATTTCAACGCGTCCTTGACGTCGTCCACGGCATGTCCTCACACCAAGCCGGAGAGGCCGGATACAGGAAAGTATTATAGGCTGATTTAGACAGAGAAGCCAGAATGAGGGGGAGTCAAGCGGAGAGCGCGGGTCCGGGAGGGTCCGGTCAGTAGAGCGTGGACTGGACCACAACGGTTCCTTGCACGCCATTTTGCAGGTCCCCATTGTAGGTCAGATGCGCGTCTCCGCTGAGGTAGCTGCTGTCCACCAACCGACTGATATTGGCGGCGTCCTGGGCGGTGATATAACCATAAAACACAGGGTTCCCACTGATGCCCACCTGTTCGCGGGCCCGCAGGATCCCATAAAGTTTTTGGTTGGCTGTGCCTTGGATCAAGATATCCGCTTGGGCGACGAAAAGGACGTTTTCGGTTTGCTTCTTAAAGAGGGTTGGTTCTGTCGTCGCGTTGGGCGGTCTGACGTTGAGGATGCTCGAGGCGACTCGAATGGATCCCGCCGAGAGAATTGTCGTGATCCATGGATTGTTGGGATCGGTGGGGTCGCCCATGTCTGCCAGAATCACGACATGGCCATTGACATACAACGTGGCATTTGTCTTCGTCGTGCAGGGCGACGTCAACGTCCAGGTGGCCAGCCCGCCCACAGGCGCCGTCCACTGCCAGCAGTTCCACATGCCGTTCACCAGCGGCTGGCTGACCCCTTTGCTGTTCTGAACGAGCGCATAGTAGGTGGTTACTCTTTTCCCTGTTTTGGGGTCTTTCGTGGTCGAGGAGCCCGTCGTCAGGTAGTAATCTCTCGCGCCAGTGTAGTTGCTGAGGATGACACGATTGATCGTACTTTTCTCCTGCCCTCCCCCCTTAAACCCACCCACGACAGGGACGCCCGGTCCTGGCTCGGAGTAGGTCCCGGAGGCATCAGCGTTCAGCGCGATATGGGGGCTGCCGCTGATCGTGAGGTTGCCGTTGGCATGGATTCCACCGGCCAATCCGTCAATCGTGGCATTCCCGCTGACCGTGAGGTTTTTATCGGTAATGAAGGTGTTTGCATCATTCGGATAGCCCTTGACTACCAGACTGGAAATTGAAGAGCTGGCGTTGCCAGGCGCAGTGCTTGTCGACGTCATCTGCAAGGCTAGGCCGCTCGCAGCTTTAATCGTGACCGCGTAGGTTCCGGGTCCAAATGAGGTGGAGGGAACCAGGGTCTGCGCCGTGGTATACGCGGCATAGGTGTTCCACACGGCCGGATTGGCGAGCAACTGAGCGTACAGGGCCTGCCTCCCATGCGAGATGCCGGCCTCCGCAATATAAAAGGCCTGCTTCTGATTCAGGACATTCTTGGACTTGCTCTGATTCGTCGAAGTCGTGGTGAGCGCAGAAAGCCCTGCGCCCGTGACGAGAACGACCAGCATGAACGAGGTCAGGAGAGCCGACCCGGCCTCTCCTTGGAGGGTTCCCCGGAAGCTTTTCGCGCCCATGTCAGATGTTTTCAACATTATGCTCGTTTCTATACGCAAGTTAGGTGCCGTTCCTGGCTCGGCTGATTTTCTTTGACGCTATTAAGATAAGTTGTTGATATAAAGTGTTTTTTAAACTTTTGCTGGACTGATATTCGCACAGTTTAACAGGCCTTTCGCGAAAAAACATATCAAAAAAGATAGACCTTCTATCCTTTTATTCCGAGGACTTCCTGCTGACGCCCTCATCCTCAATTCCTTCTTCGAATGGTTTGGGTCAGGGTGTAACGCCCGTATTGCCCCGTGCGCGGGTCTTTATTCTGTGTCTGCGCGATCATGGTGATGTCCGTGGCATAGGGATCGGACGCATTCAATTTGAATTCCATGTCGATGATATTTGCCGCGAGAAGTCTCAGCGGCCCGCCCTCGATTTGATAGCGCAGCGTATTATCGGGGAGCCGTGTAAACGTCTTATTGAGATAGATGAAATACAGCGAGGTCTCATCCGGGATCGCTGTCCAGGTATCCGTATCCGCTAACGTCAGCGTGGTGGCGGTATTTCCTTTCAGGGGATGGATCTCGCCCACGCCGCCCCCCAGGATGATCTTGACCGAGTAAGCTCCGTCGGCGGTTGGAGCATAGACGTTGGGTGTCCAGTTTTTACTCGCGTCCCAGAGGGTGCTGACGGTGTTGCCGCCGGAAGAGTAGCCCGAGTCCCTTACTCTGATAAAAGTGACCGCGTCGCCGTTGGCGTTGATGGTGGGGGGGCCGTTCATGAGCTGCAATTCTTTGGCCATAAAATTCATGGCCGCTTTGGCGTCGGTCTGCATCTGAACGGTATTCGTCTGGCCCAGGATGCTGTTGCTTGAAGTGATATAAAGATCGAAGACGCCTGCCAGGATAATCCCTCCGAGCGCGGTGGAAATCAGCACCTCAGTCATGCTGTAACCGGCTTGAGATTTGACCGTTCTCACGCTGCGTGTTCCTCTTGCTACAGGGCTAGGATGGTAGCCAGCGAAACCTTGTGCGCGCCATTCTTGTCTGTCCACGTCACGATGACCGTGACCGTCTTCGTGTTCGCTATCGGGCTGTTGGCTGTGACCTGGACCTCTCTGGTAAAGGTTGCGCCGGAGGGGTCAAGCACCTCAGTCGGGGCTTCTGCCGCAACGTTCGCATACACCATTCCTTTGATCTCCTCCAACTTTTTCTCCGCGATATTTGAGGCGTTGCCTGTGCTTTTGATGGAGCTGTTGCCCTTGGAGGAGGCGATCTGGAGATCGGCCAGGGCCAGGACGCCGATGGTCAGGACGAACAGGGCCACCATCACGTCAATGAAGCTGAAGCCTGCGTTGTCGGCACGGGAGCCCTGTTTTCTTCGCATGATGTCGGTTAGTTGCAGCATGCCACCCATATAGAAAAGCAATCTCGGTGCCCGCCGCCAGACGGGCCACTTATTATGTATGGCGTGCGCTAACTTATTCAAGGGAAAGCCATTTTCCAATTTATGTCAAAAGTGACGAAACTAGGCCAATCGGTCTTATGTGGCAGTGGCCTATCGAAATAGATAGAAAGCGTATCCGGTCAGATAAGCTCTAAGAGGAAGGCCTTTCCACTACAGGGATTGGCGAGTCCTCACGAAATGCCGAGCTGTTTGCAGAGGCGAAACAGATACGTGGATTGAAGCCGGAGCAAGGCCGCCGCCTGCGTTTTGTTGCCCTTGGCCTTGTTGATGGCATGGCTCAAGAGGGCTTTCTTGTGCGCCTCCACGGACACGTGGAAGGGGAGTTCCAGGAGTGATTCGACCTGGGAGTCCGGCAGGGCTTTCGACCCCAACGTGAGGTCGGCGGGGTTGATCACGTTCTCCGCAGCCAGCACCACCGCCCGCTCGATGACATTTTCGAGCTCCCGGACGTTCCCCGGCCAGTCATGATCGGCGAGCTTTTTCATCGCGCCGGGACTGATGGTCATCTGGGGCCGCTTCATCTCCCGGGCATAGCGCTGCAGGAAAAAGGCGGCCAGGTCCGGGATATCCTCCTTGCGATCGCGCAGGGGCGGCACGGTGATCGTGACGACATTGAGCCGGAAATACAGATCCTTGCGGAACAGGCCGGCCCGAACGGCGGTCTCCAGGTCCTTGTTGCTGGCGGCGATGAAGCGGACATCGACATTGATGGACGCCGTGCCCCCCACGCGCTCGAATTGATGCGTTTGGAGGACGCGCAGCAGTTTCGCCTGAAACTCCGGCTTCGTATCGCCGATTTCATCAAGAAACACGGTCCCGCCCTGGGCCAGCTCGATCAGGCCCTTCTTTTGCTGGTGCGCCCCGGTGAACGAGCCCTTCTCGTGGCCGAACAATTCGCTCTCGAGCAGCCCCTCCGAGAGCGCCACACAGTTGACGGCGACAAACGGCTTGGCCGCCCGGGGGCTCCAGTGGTGAATGGATCGGGCGAACATTTCCTTCCCCACGCCGGTTTCGCCGAGCAAGAGGACGGTCGCGGGGCTTTCCGCCACCTTCCGCGCGGAGCGGATCGACGCGCGAATGCCGTTGCCCTTTCCGACGAGCGTGCGATAGCGTTCGTCGATCTCCGACTGCAGATACCGATTCGCTTCTTTGATGGACGTGACGAGGCGCGCGTTGCGGATGGCCACGGCGACGTGGGATGCAAACGCGGACAGCAGTTCGAGATCCTCCTGGTCGTACTGCTTATCGTTCATCGGGTTCAGCACCTCGATGACGCCGATCGTCCGCCCATGATCCTCCAGCGGAACGGCGAGGATGGCCCGGGTCTTGAAGCCGGTCATCTTGTCGACCTTGGTCGTGAATCGCGGATCATGCTCGACGTCTTTCACCAGCAGCGGCTTGCCGTGTTTCACGACCCATCCGGCGATGCCCTCTCCCGGTTCCAGCCGGACCATCTTCAGCTTGTCGCTGACGGAACCTTGCGCCATCACGAAGACCAATTCCTGGGTGGCCGGGTCCACGAGGAGGAGGCTGCTGTCTTTCGATCCCACCAGTTGGCTGGAAGTCTTGAGAATCAGGCTGAGGAGATGGTCGAGATCAACAGCCGAGGTCAGGAGGCGGCTGATTTCGATCAGGGAAGCCAGCCTCGTGCCGGAGTGGCCGGCGATGGAGAACTTCGTTTTGGGCGCAATTTCCGTCGTGCGCATGGGTCCTTCAATCCGCGCCATCCCCTAGGGGCAGAAGGGAAGCGACGACATTATAGAATTCAACGCCGGGGAAAGCAATCAGGAGAGCCCGCTTATCTTGCCTGTTGGAAGGATGGTGAATCGTCGACTCCCGGTCGGGCCGCTGATTTCGATTTCTTGGAAGCCGCTTTCCGCCGCGCCCGTCCTGTCAAACACGATCCCGCCGCTGCTCTCCGTCACGACGATGATGCTGATGTCCGGGTATTCACGCGACAGGTCCCGGCTGAGGGCCACCTCTCCGGTGGAGACCCGGACGATCGTGTAGGAGTTACGATCGAAGTCGATCCGTATCGCCCGTTGTTCCTTGATCGCCATGCCCTTCGCCTTGTGCATGTCCTGCCATACCTCCGATGCCGCGCTGTTGAGCCGGTAATTCTTGATGGCATCATTGATGCGGGGGAGGGCGACCACGGCTTCGATGCCGACGATCAGAACGACCGCAATGAGATTGCGCAGTATCGCGCGTTGTACGGTCTGCATCGCCATAGGATATGAATCCTGCCTGAATTCTTGTGCTTGTCAAGGTCATGTCGCCGGCGCGCCGAATGGGGGACGGGTTGGGTGCAGTTTGGGGGGAACCGGGGGGAAAATCGGTTTGACAAGGACGCAGCGCTACGAGTAAAATTGCATGACTTTTCAGCGGGAAATATTCGATTTCCACTCTTGAACGTTCCTGAGGCAAAAGGCCTAGCTCGGGAAGGGGTGATGGCCCATTTGCATCGGCCGGTAGGTCTTCTTTGTGATTGCATTTCCAGGGTCAAAAATATACCCTGGGTGGCACTGCTTTCCCGTTCGCACGTAACATGGTGGGAACGGGCCTGTCGAGAGGAAGTACATGAGTCAGCAGTCTGGTCAATATAGCGTCCGGCCTGGACCGGAAGCGTTTCTGCCGCCGGCCGCGGCCTCGATGGGTAATATGCTGCCGGACCCCGGGCAGGCGCACATTAACGGGCGGATTGTCCCCGAGGAAGAAGCCTTTGAAGAAGCGGCCCGTATGTTTCTGGGGGGAACGGTTCCCACGATTTTCCCGGGTCCCCTTGTGCTCTGGGCGTGGAATGAAAAAGCGAAGAGGAAGGCCAAGGCCATCAAGTTTCTCTACGACACCCTGAAGGAATGCGTTCCGCAAGAGGCCAAGGCGATGCTGATTCCGATGCCGGATTACCGGCCGAAATATCCGAAAATCAATCCCGAGGTGGAGATCAATCCCAATCATCCGAATCTGACGATCTGGCATAACAAGATTGATGTCTGCATGTTCGTGGGAGTCCACTGCCATCAGGCCAATCTCTCCCTCAAGATCATTCGCGGCGGCACCAACTGTTACACCATCGCGATGTGCGCCCAGGCCGGACACGAGGACGCCTGCCTGTCGTTTCGCGATGCTTCCGTAGAAAAGATCATGCATCTCGCGGAGTGGGTGAAGAAGCTCAAAGGCACGGTGCCGTTCGGCGCGCTCAAGAAGCACGTCGCCGCGCTGGAGAGCAAGGATCGCGCCGGTGGAACCAGGCATTAATCGAGGAGGCCAAACCGATGGACAGCCACTCAATCATCGGCACCAAGAATAAGAAGGGACAGACGTTCACTGATCCCTATCACCTGTTTTTTGAGGCGCCGCGCATCCCGTCTTTTTTCACCGGGAGCGAGGTCATCAAGGAAGCGATCAGGCGGGCCAGCGTGGATCTGATGGTGGCTTACCCCATCACGCCCCAGAGCGAAGCGGCGGCCCTGATCGGCGAGCTGTACGCCGAGGGCTACGTCGCCGACTACATGCGCGGCGAGAACGAGTTCGGCGTGATGTCCGAGTGCGCGGGAGGGGCGTTCGGCGGCGCCCGCGTCTTTACGACCACGGCCGGGCCCGGCACCATGCGGGCCATGGAAAACTTCCCGATGTGGTCGGGCGCGCGCTTGCCGATTGAGATGATCGTGACGTGCCGCGGCATCAATTCGCCGTTGAGCATCCAGCCGGACACGCTGGAGATTTACTTCCTTCTGGAGACCGGCATGCTGGTCTGGCATGCGGAGACGGCGCAGGACTTCTACGACTGGATTCTCATGGGCTTCATGGTGGCGGAGCAGCCCGACGTGCACCTGCCGATCGCGATCTGCTGCGACGGGTTCTTCGTCACGCACACGAAAGACGTCGTGAACCTGACGCCTGTGGACATGTGCCTGCCGCCGTACGATCCCTACCGGTCGCCCGTGCCCTGCATGGACATGGAGTGCCCGCCGGTCCGGATGATGCGCGACCCGTTCGTCATGAAGAGCAACTACATCAGCTACGCGACCCACGCGTCCTGGCAGCAAGAGATCCGGGCGGCCGTTGAGCGGTCCCGCAAGCACACGATCCCGCTATTGGGCGGCCTGATTGATACCGAGAACACCGATGCCGAGATCCTCATCGTGTCGTCGGGTACGGCTGTTTCACAGGGGCGTGAAGCGATCCGCTTGCTGGCCGACGAAGGGCTTCGAGTCGGGCTGGTGAAGATCAAATCCTTGAGGCCGTGGCCCTACAATGAGATCCGTGAAGCGACGAAGAACGCGAAGTACATCTTTGTGCCGGAGTTCAACGTGGCGGGCTGGATGGCCCGGGAAATCAAAGCCACCATTCCGGACAGCGATCGCGTGATCGCCGGGCCGCACGTGGCCGGCGGGATGACCATGCCGCCGGAGGTCATCGTCGAGCACATCCAGCGGTCGCTCGGGAAGTCCGTGGCGACCTTGGCCGGACGGGGAAGCTGAAAAAACCCTAAACTGCGGTGATCGCAGGGAGGAAACATACATGAGCAAAGAGCGGATCCAGATATGCGAGGAATTCTTCGACATCATGCCACCGGAGTACCAAGCCCTGGTGACCAACGCCACCTGGGGCAAGGAAAGCCGTGGCTGGAAGGATGTCGGAGTTAACAAGGAACTGATCGAGCAGCACTCCCTGTGCGCCGGCTGTCCCGAGTCCATGGCCTTCCGGTATATCC